>CAYVDO010000320.1:0-9538 GCA_964450125.1 uncultured bacterium | reverse complement strand
ACTCGCTACGCTCGTCGGCGCGCCTCTGGCGCGTGCCTTTTTCAGCAGCCTGCTAGCGAGCGACGACGACTTCGACACTGGGCATGGTCCTCGGGCGAGCCCGCCGAAGTCACGAACGTTCTCCACGAATCTCGATGCGAACGTCGGCCAGCGGCGACGAGCATCAACCCCGTGCTCGTTTCCAGGTAGGTCGATTGGCTCGCGCTGTTGGTCTGGGCTGATTGACGCAGCGTGGACCGCGTCGCACGCACGGGGCTATCTTCGACACGCAAGCCCGGCGAAGTCTTGACGAAATCTCCAGCAAGCATTCCGGTGGTTTTGGGGTGAAATCGGCAGCGGGCGCGATCGATCGACTCGTGGCTAACGAGACGTGCGCCCCACCCGTACCGAGCGCCCCCGGCGCCTGGCGAAGAGTACGCCGAGCCTTCATCGTGCTCGACGTCGTGCTGGTCGTTTGGTGCCTGATTCGTGGAATGCGCTGGTTTGGGGCGTATCGGGCTGCAGCGACGGTTGCTGCCGCCCCAGGCCCTCTTGCGTACGTCCTACCCGGAGCCGAATGCGTCGCTCGCTACGGCTACCCGGAACGGCCGCTCAGCTGTCTCGCGCGCGGCTACACGGATGAAGGTGGGAGACCCGTCGTCAATCATCGAGGCTTCCTCGGCCCCGAGATCGACGTGCCGAAGCCGCCCGGCGTGCTACGGCTGGTATGCCTCGGTGGCAGCACGTCCCTGGGCTGGCCCGGCGCACTCGCCAGCTTGCTTCAGGGAGCAGTCGTGGCAGGTAAACACGTCGAGGTGGTGAACGCAGCCGTTCCGGGCTATGGAACCGACGATCTCCGAATCCGATACTTTTCTGATATCGTCCCCCTCGAGCCCGATGCCGTGCTCATCTACACGGAGTGGCTCGACTTCGGTGGCTGCCGAGCGTTCCGGGACGATGAGATTCGATTGCTCAGCGAGCTCTCGGAGTCGGGCGACTTCAGCCAATTGGCGAGGATCCCGGACGCGTGGTTTCGAACCCATGTTCCTGATCTGCTTCGTCCGCGTGCAGGGGAGGCTGAGTCGGGTCGCCGAGAGCCATCGCCATTTGGTCGCGGATTCGTCCCGGGTCGCATCGCCGACAACCTGCGCGCCATTCTGACGGACGCGAGTGCGAGGGGGTTGCGAGTTGGGCTGGTGATTCCACCGCACGGACTGGGATGCGCCCCTCTCCCTCCACCCCGGTGTGGCGATGGGTTGCAGATCACCGACGACGACGTGAGCTCCTTCTTGGAGCAGTCCTTGCCAAGCCTGCTCCGGCAGCTTGCTAACGAGTTCCATGCCTTCACCGTGCCGGCGGCCGAAGTGTTTCGCGTCGATCCGCACCGCTGCGAGTTGATGGGCGGCGACGCGATTCATCCGAGTTGGGCTGGTGCGCAGCGCATCGCCGACGTCGTCGCCGGGGCGCTGTACGCAACGTTCGGAAGATGATGGACGCCCCCCAGATGGACGCTTCACGCGACGGAGGTCGTTCTTCAAGGTCGTCGTCACGGGCGTTTCTCGCCCTGTGGCCGTATTGGCTACTCCCGATTCTCGTCGCGATCGGGATGTTCTTGGGACTCGAGGTCGCCACGCCGCCGGCCGAAGCTCCGTTCCACTACATTCAGCGTTGAGCATGGGCCGCGTTCTGGGGCGATCGCAACGCCGCGTTTCGTCGGCAGGGCGTTGCGGAATGGCTCTCAGCACCCGGTTGATGTTTCCTCGGAGTTCTCAACTCGGCCTCTGCCAAGTCGGCGCGGCCGCGCGCTGCCCTGCCGCTGGCGGGAAGACGATCAACACCACCGCAAGGCGGCGAGCGGCGTGCCCACTCGCGGATCGATGAGCGCATGATCGCAACCGGGCGGGATCCGGTGCCCGCGGCGACGCGTACCTCCCTCAAGCTGCGTGTCGGCGTGCTGTTGCTCAGCACCGTCGTGACGCTGGTCGCAGGCGAGGCTGCCGTGCGATCGACCGCCGGGTCACGGCGATCCTACGATGTCGAGATGTGGCGCTACGCGCGGCTGCTCAAGGACACGAGCGCCTGGCCAGGAGTGGCTTTTTGGCACAAGTCGTCGGCGCATGCGCGCCTCTATGGAGTCGAGGTCGCGACGAATCGGTTCGGAATGCGGACGGCGGAGATCGACGAGCTCCGCCCGGCATCGGTGAGGCGCGTGGCGGTGCTGGGCGACTCGTTGACGCTTGGCTGGGGGGTTGCGCAGGCGGATTCCTTTCCCGAGGTCTGCGCACGAGTCCTGGCCGACACGACGACGGGCGCTGCGCCCGTCGAAGTTCTGAACTTCGGAATCGGCAACGCGAACACCGCGACCGAGGCGGCGTTGTACGAACACCTCGCACGACGCTTTGGCGCCGATCGCGTGGTGCTCGCGTACTTCGTCAACGACGCCGAGCTTCTTGAGCAGTCGAGTGACTTCTCGACCGGTGTCACAAGCGAGTTGGCCGTATGGGTCTGGTCGCGGATGCGTCACCTTCGCGCTCGATTCGATCCCGCCGCCCGATACGACGCCTACTACGCGTCGCTCTACCGCAGCGACTCGCGGGGTTGGAGCGAGACTCGAAGAGCGCTTCGGGAGTTGGCCTCTCGCGTCACAGCGGACGGCGCGAGCCTCATCGTCATGCTCATCCCCGAGCTACACAGGCTTTCGGGCACGAATCCATTTGCCACGGAATACGCAGCGGTGGCGCGCGAGGCAGAGCGCTCGGGTGCCGAGGTGCTCGATCTCTGGCCTGCATTCCAAGGCCGCGAGCCGTGGAGTCTCTGGGTGAGCAACGAAGATCCCCATCCGAACGCCGCCGCGCACGCGATCATCGCGCGCGAGTTGGCCACGGTCCTCCAACGATCACGCTGAGAAGCGAGTGGGTGCAACTACGCCGGAATCGACGTGCGAAGTAGAACGGACCATGAGTTCTGAGATGCCTCGGTCAGTGTGCAATCACCTGATTTACACAACCCGATCCACACGACGGCCTGGGATGGCGCCGGAGTGTCGCCGCGTTTCACTCGGTGCCGCAGCTCGATGACGGCGGAATGAAGCGCCGTCAGCACCACGAGCCTTGGCCGCAACGTGAAGAACAACCGTCTGGCGGTGCACACCGTCGGGACCGGGTGGTGTCGCGAGAATTCGCGCGCGCCTGACTGCCGCTTGGTCGATCGACCACCGGCCCGTGCCGCGGCGAAGAGGAACGCCGGCGCCACGGCGGTGAGCGTCGTGTCGATCGATCGCCGCCGAGGATCTTGCTCGCGCCGCCGGAGGAAATGGGGGCTCAGAACCTCGACGACGTGAGCTTCACATCGGCCGTCGCCCAGGCTTTCTGGAAACGCGCCTCGGTTTGTGCGAGGTCGGTGGCGCGGCTCTCGCCTTGGGCGCGCAGCGCCTGGATCAGACCGTAGAGCGCCCAGCCGTTTTCGGGGCGGCGCCGTAGGTCTTCGCGGTACACGGCCTCGGCTTCTGCGGGGCGGCCGAGCGCGACGAGCGTCGCGCCCAGCGCGTGGCGGGTCGGGAACGGCCAGTCGGGCGGCTCGTTGTACACGAGCGTGTCCTCGAGCCGCACCGCGGCGTCGAGGTCGGCGAGAGCGGTTTCCTTCTTCCCCTCGTGCCAGGCGATCTCGGCCGCGAGCGCGCGTTCGGCGATCTCGGCGAGGCGACTCGGTGGCGAGTTGACCATGAGCAACTGCGCCGGCCAGTCGGGATGCTTCGGGATGGCGCGCAGCGCCTCGAGCTCAGCCTTCGCAGCGGTAGCGTCGCCAGTGTTCGCGAGCGCCGTGCCGCGGGCGTAGTGCCAGATGACGGTCGCGTAGAGTGCCTTGGCCTCGGGCTTCGGCGTCGCCAGCACGTCGCTCCACCGCCCGAGCTTGACCAGCGTGTGGAGCGGCGTGACCAGGAATTGGTCGGAGGGCAGCGGGAGGTCGGGATGCGCTTTGCCTGCGGTCTTCCGCGCGGCCTCGAGCGCGTCCGCGGACCGGCCCAGGTACGCGGACGCGATCCACAGGAAGTGGATGTTGTGGGGGTAGTAAGCGGCGGGGTAAATGCCCTGGGCTCGACACTGCGTGATGTAGTCCTCGTCGACGGCGATGGCGTTCAGATTGGCTTGCACCGCATCCTGGTAGCGCCCGACCCGGAAGAACGCATGGCCAGGCATGTGCACGAGGTGACCTGCGCCCGGGGCGATGCCGCCGAGGCGCTCGGCGCTCGGGATGCCGCGCGCGGGATTCTGCGAGGCCTCGGTGGCGTGGATGTGCAAGTGGAGCGCGAGCGGGTGCTTCGGGTCGATGGTGAGCGCGTCCTCGATCAGTCGCAACACGTCCATCGTGTACGGCCGCGGGTGGCCATCGCTCGTCCAGTAGTTCCAGGGGTCCGTGTCCATGATCGACTCGGCGGCCATGGCGAGGACGTCCGGGTCCTTCGGGAATCTCTTGGCGAGCCCTTGCATGGCCGCAGCGTAGGCCGCGTCGAGCGGCTTTCGATCGGCCTTCGGATCCGCCGCGTAACGCGTGGCGATCGCGTCGATGAGGCCCTGTTCCCAGGGCTTCGCCTTGCTCTTGAGCGCCTGTGCCTTGCGCGCGGCTTCGTAGGCGGGTGAGACCGCCGCCTCGTCCATGGGTGCGTTGATGTTGGGGCCGAGAACGTACGCCTGGCCCCAGTACGCCAACGCGAAGTCGGGATCGAGGCGCTGGGCCTCGCGGAACGAGCGTTCGGCCTCGGCGTGGTTGAACGCGTAGGCGAGAATCAAGCCCTGATCGAAATAGGTTTGGGCCTGTTTCGAGGCAGTCGAGACCTTGCGCGAGTACGTGCCCAGCTTGTGCAGCTTGGGCGCGAGCGCGCCCGCGGCTGTTCGATCGGCGAGCCCGGCGTTCCCTTTCGCGTCATCGTGAGAGTCGTGCTGCGCAGTCGCGGTCGATGCGGTGCCCACCGCGAGCAGGGTGGTCAGCACTAGTACCCGAGCAGCGCTCACGCGATATCCGAACATGTCGTTCTCCCCTCATGACGCACCCGAGTGGGTGGAATCGACGGGAGCGTATCGCCGCGTTTCCGCGCCCCGCCACCGCGCGGACGTGCGACGGGCGGGGGCCGGCACTTCGAATGCACGGCGAGGGTGCCCGAGCGTGCGGACGCCACGCCCGCGTCCGAGCAGCGAGCGAGAGCGACACGCTGGGCGCCTGGGAGACCGCGAGCACGCTGCGTTGATGGCCACTCGTCGCACCGAGCCGATCGAGCGCTGGCAACGCGCGCTTTCGTTGCAACGCCGCCCGACCTCTGCCAGCAGCACGGTGACGGCCATGGATCGAGGACCCGTGCGACTCAGCCGCCGAGCACGGCCATCACGAAGAGGCACACCACGGTCAGCGCTGCCAGTGTGCCGAGCCACCCGCGCCGCTCGTGCTGCAGAACGAAGCCCAGCGGCACCGATAGCAGCAGGTCGCTCGCGATCACGTGGTGATCGAAACAAGGCTCGGGATTGAGCACTTGGGGGACACCGAGGGAGCCCAGAATCAACCACCACAGCGGGCTCGTTCCACCCAGTCCGGCCACGGCCGCGATCGCCGCGAACGGCACGCCCCAGTAGACGATGGCCTTGAACGCGAGGAATGCACTCAGCACCGCGAACGCGGTGCGTGCCGAAAGCCCTCGGTCGCGACGGAGGCGGTGTGCGACGCCCGCAGCCGAGGCGGCGGCGAGCGTGAAGCCGATGAGCGTGACGAGGTCGGTGCGTTCGATGAGCGGATGAGGCTGATCGCCCGTCCCGAGATCGGTGTGAAGCCAGAGCATCAGGCAGGGCAGGGACACGGCGAACGCCGCGATCACGCTTCCGCCGAGCAGCGCGGCCCGGGCGGGTGAGCGCCGCCGGGCGAGCAGCGCCGCGGCGCTGAATACGGGGAGGTAGAGGAAGTCGAAGATGAACGTGTGAAGTGCCAGCACGAGCGACGTGACGCTCGCCGGCACCGCGAGCCAGAGCAACGATCGCGGGGCGTGCAGCACGGCGGCGCTCGTGTAAATCGTGACCAGCCCCAGAAGCAGATGCAGCGCGTACGGTCGCGCCTGCGCGACGATGATCATGGGCATGGCCAGGAACACGGCCATCGCCACGGCGGGGCGTGACATCACCTGTCGCGCGATCAACCACATCACGATCGCCGCGATCGCCCATTCGCCCAGCGCCACCGCCCTCAGGCGCCCGAGGATCGGGGACGAAGGAGGAATCTGCGTACGGGGGCTGCTCGTCGCCTGCCACTCGCGCGTCAGCGAGGGCGGAGCGAAAGCTTGCATGATCAGGTAGGGGAGCGGGTGGTGATGCTTCACGTGCAGCACGAAGAGCACGTCACCGCGCTCGTGTAACTCGGCGACGGCAGCGACCGTGGCGGTCTCGTCGCCAACGATCGCCGGCGCGCGGGTCACGAAGCGGGCGAAGACCGCGAGCTTGATCGCGAGCAGCACGATCAGGGTGATCCCGATCCGCCGCGGCGCGAGGAGCCAGCTCACGCCGGTTTCGGCGCGGCGGGCGATGGCAAGAAGGCTCACGGTCGGCTCGCTTCGAGTGCGGTACTCGCCGGAGGCGCGTCAGCGCTGGCCGTCGTGGCCGATTCGGCAGGTGCCCATTCGGCAGGTCTCGTGCGCGGCTGCGATCGGTCTCGGTGTGCGCGACGCAGCACTCGGCACCGCGGTTCCGTCTCGATCATCCCACGATGCGCTCGAGAAGCCTCGCGCGGAGCCATTCGACGACGATCCACGCATCGCGACGCAGCGTTCAGCGAGATACCGCCAGCGTCCGATGAGCGCATGCGACGCGCCGATCTCGAGCGTCCCGCTCGGGTGATGCTCGATCGACGTCCACCGATGACGGTGCCGGCAGCGGCATGCGCCGCGCGGTGGCAGAGGCGGCGGGCGACTGGAGGCTGCTATCGTCGGAGCATGCGCGCAACTCGCCTTCGGGCCTTCACCGTTCTGCTCTCAGTCTTGCTCGTGACGCCACTCGGGGCGTGCGTTCCCGCGGAGTGGCTCTATTCGTTCGTCGTCATCGCCGATCCGCACATCGCAGGGTCCGCCGATCACGACGCGCGCCTGCGCGACGCGATCCATTGGATCAACGCGAACCGCGAGGCCGAGAAGATCGAGCTGGTGCTGCTGCTCGGCGACATCGCGTGGGGGACCGGCGAAGTCACGCGTACACGCGCCATGTTGGACGAGCTGGAGATCCCGTACGTGCCGGTGATCGGGGACAACGAGATCCACAACGGCGACGAAGCCGAGGTGGCGGCGGAGTGGGCCTCGCACTACGAGTTGCTGGAAAGCCAGCTCACGGGATTCAGCATGGCGCCGACGCCGGTCTGGAACCCCGAGTTCGGGAAGCTCAGTTACTTCGTGAACTTCGCGTTCGAGCACGAGGGTGTGTCGTTCGTCGCGATGGATTGGGTCTCGCGGCTGATGGACGTGATCCTCGGCGAGCAAGCCGAGCTTCACGACTTCGAGGGTGGCACGTGGCCGTGGTTCGTGGATGCGATGCGCGCAGCACCTTCCGAGCGGCTGGAGAACGTCGTGATGCTGAGCCATCACCCGATGCACTTGCAGTCGCTGGGGGCCTTCGACTCCACCGAGCTGTCCCGCGTGCAAGGTGAGACGGCGCTGCGCGGAGATCGTGTGTACGCGAACTTCGCTGGTCACTACCATTTCTCCTTTCAGCACAGCGATCCCGTCGGTCAGTACGACGTGTACATCACCGACGCCACCTGGGACGACGACAACGTGGTGCGCGTGGTCCGCGTCAAGGACGACGGCACGACGATGAGCTACGAGCACCGCGAGGTGGTCGTGCCAGTCGGCGGGTAGCTGTTCCTCAGGCCTTCTTGGGGCTCAACGCAACTCGCGGTCGCGACCAGCCTGCCGGTGGTCCCGCGCGCGGCGAGCGCGGCACCTGCCGCCTGCGTGAGCCGCCCATTTCGTGGGATGGCGGCTCGCCGGGACGGCGGTCGCGGGAATGCCGTGTTGGGTCCGTCCGCCGGGGGAGGTCTCGCGACGGTTGCCGTCACACGAAGCGCCTGGGCGGGTGCGTCGGCGATCGACGGGTGTGGGCTGCCACGGGCACTCGCGCGAGCTTTGGGTGGGCCCCCGTTTTGGGTGCCACCCACCGTTGATGAGCATCGATCGCGATGTCCGCTGCGCCCCCGCGGACGCAGCGCCGCGGCCGTCTCGGCGCAGCGAAGGAATCCACTCTTCGAGAAAGCCTAGCGCTTTCCGGAAGTGCCGGGTTGGTACGAATCCTGCCGTGCCTCGGACAGTCATGCCGCGGCCCATTCGATGGCTCCAGCCACACACGCGTTGGTTCGTAACCTCGCGCGCGCTCGAGGCGCGTTTCTTGTTGGTCCCAAGCGTTGCGCTCAACCAGCGCGTCGGGTTCTGCTTCGGGCGGGCGTTGAAACGCTTTCCTGGAGTCCGGGCGCACGCGCTCTATGTGGCCTCCAATCACGTGCACTTCCTCGTGACCGATCAAGACGGCTCGCTGAGCGGCTTCTGCGGCTATTTCCTCGGCAAGCTCGCCAAGGAGGTCAACGACCTGCGCGACCGTCGCGGACCCGTCTTCCATCGGCGCTTCTCCGCTGAGCCCATCCTCGACGACGACGCCGTCGCCGAGCGCATCGCGTACCTCGTCTGCAATCCGATCGACGATCGGTTGCTCGAAGATTGGCGAGAGTGGCCAGGCGTCTTGCTCTGGACGAAGAGCCACGAGCCCGAGACGTTCTCGTTTCGCCGACTCAACGAGACGGCCTACGAGATCGCGAAGGCGAACGCCGAGCGCGTCGGGAAGAAGGTGAAGCAGGAAGACTACTTCGAGGAGGAGACCCTCACGATTTCCCCCGTGGACGATGGAGACGGAAGCGTCCTCGATCCAAAGGCAGCTGTGCGCACCGTCGAGCGTCGGGCGCAGGCGCTCCGCGAGCAGCACCGCGGCAAGCCGTATCTTGGGGTGAAGAAGATCCTCCGCCAGGACGCGAACGACGCACCGAAGCGATCCGATCAGTCGCCGCGCCCCCTCTGTCACACGACGCGGCTCGCGCTGTGGCAGGAGTTTCGGGAACTCTGGCGCAGCCTCGTTACGACATACCGCGAGATCTCCGCGCGCTTTCGCCAGGGAGTGCTCCGCGTGCGGTTCCCCGCGTTCACCTTCCCGCCCTGGCGACCCTTGATCGTGCCGTTGCAAACGTAGCGTCGTTCGCAGCGTGGGATCGATCGAGCTCCATCACCCCGTCGTGAACGGGAGAGGTGTGCGTCGCGTGCGTAGCGACGCTCGCCGCGATCGCTTTCGTCGGCTTGCTTGCCCGCATAGCTCTCGAAAACACGCTCACCAACGACGTCCGTATGAGCGATCGACGGCGCGGGGCACCCCTTCAACACCCGCGTACAAGAAGGTGGGTGGCACCCAGTCGTGGGTGTCGTGGGGTACAAGAAGGAGGGTGGCACCCAGTCGTGGGTAGGCACCCAGTCGGGGGGTGTGGGTCGTGGGCGTGGGTC
>CAYVDO010000319.1:0-9549 GCA_964450125.1 uncultured bacterium | reverse complement strand
CCGGCACCCAAACCGTGCTCGGCCAGCTCCTCGACCCGCTCGCCGACAAGCTCGTGCTGGCGGCGGGCTGCATCATGCTGATCCCGATGCAACGGCTGCCGGCATGGGTCGCGTTCGTGCTCATCGGACGCGAGATCTTGGTCACGGGCTTGCGCGGAATCGCGAGCACCCGCGGCGTGGTGATCGCCGCGCAGGATCTCGGCAAGCGCAAGGCGACCTTTCAGGCGATCAGCATCAACCTCCTCATCCTCCACTATCGAAGCCTGGGACTCGACGTTCGCGCCATCGGCAACGTGATGCTGGTGTTCGCGATCTTCTACACCCTCTATTCGGGTTGGGATTACTGTCGCGCGTTTCTGCCGGGGATCATCGAAGCCTCGCGGCAGGCGCCTTCGAGCACCAAGCCGACGGCGTGAGCGCCGCGTTGGCGGGTGACGAACGCGAACACGACGGCGCCCGCTCGCTCGCCGCCCCCGGGCGGGCGGCAGCGAGCGCGGGAGACCCTCGCGCGGGCAGCGAAGCGTCGAGTGGGATACTCGGCAGGACGCTCGTTCCAGCACTCATCGCCGCGGACGCGCTCGCGACGGTGGCACTCGCCCATCGGGGAATCGATCGGCTGCTGCTCGGCATCTCCGATGCGCTCCCACTCAGCGAGGCAGCCGCTTCGGCAACGCTATCGCTCGGTGGAGCCGCCGCGCTCGGCATCTTCGCGGAGCAGATGTGTGGTCGGTGTTCGGCGCGCGCGACGCGCGGACGCTGGTGGGAGGCACTCGCCGCGCTCGCAGGCACGGCGGTGTTCGCGGTGCTTCTGGGTGAACACTTCATTCCGTTGCCGGTAGAGCTCGCGAACCTCACGTGGGACTGGCACGGGCTGGTCGGCAACCTCGACGCGTGCATGCACGTGTCGCGCGAGCTCGCAAAGGGCGCGCTGGCGCTTTGGCTGTCGTTGGTCTGGGCGCTGGCGCTCGATGGCTCCGTGGCTCGCGGCTGGTCCCGAGTGGTGCTGATGACGTGGGGCGTGGGCGCGGTTGCGCTGGTGTTCCTCGCGCCCGCCCTCGCGACGGTGCGACCGCTCGCCGCGGTGCTCGCGCTGCTGCCGTTCATCGCGCTCGCGCTCACCGAGTCCGGCCGGCGTCACGGCGCCGCGCGAGTCACGCTCGCAGCAGCGGTGCTCACGTTCGTCGGGATTCATGCCAGCGGCCTGGCACCCATCGGATCCCGGGGTCGCGACGCGGCGCTCGTCGATGCGGTGCGGATCGCCCCTACCGATCGGGGTGCTGCGCTTCCAGTGACCGCGCTGGCGCTCTCGACGGATGGTCGCCTGCTGGCCGCTGCGCTCGCCAGCGACGAGGGATTGGCGCAGATCGATCTCGAGACCGGTCAGGCGGCGGTGCTCGGGCTCGGCGCCGCCGTGTCGGCGCTTGCCGTCGATGCACGCACTGGCACGCTCGCCGCACGCGCGCCAGAAAATCGCATTCTGCTGAGCTTGCACCTCGAGCCGCTCACGATCCTGCGCAGCGTGCTCGTACCCGGGCATCCCATCGGATCGCTTCGTGCGATGGCCGCGCGCGCGGGACGGGTGCTGATCGCCAATCGTCCCGGCGCGGGGCTCGACGAGTACGCGCTCGACACGCTGAGCTTCGTCGCCGAGCATCCGCTCGCCTCGACCGCCGACGCGGCGCTCAGCTACGTCGCCACCCGTCTCGCCACCGACCCAACCACCGGGGCGTGGTACGCCGCATTGACGAGTGTCGATTCGCCCGGCGACCGGCAGCTCACGCGCATCGAGCCGGGGCGCAACGGCCTGCGCATCACTGCTCCGATCGCCGGCGCCGACGCGCTCGCCGTCGCGCCGCAGACCGACGGCGCCAGCCGTGTGTTCGTAGCCAACGCGCGCACCGGTGTGGTCCAAGCGCTCGATGGCGACACGCTGGCTCTGGTACGCGAGGCGCGCGGACCCGTCGACGTGCGGGCACTGGCATGGGACCCGCGCCGCCAGGTGTTGTTGGCGATGGGGCGGATGTCACGCCAGCTCGCGGCGATCGATCTCCGGCTGGGACGCGCGGTCAAGAGCTCCGCGCTCGATGCGGTTCCGCGGGCGATGGTCCTGGACTCGCAGCACGATCGAGTCCTGGTGGGCGACGATGCTGGCGTGATCGCAGTCGAGCTCGGGCGCTGGCTCTACCCCGTGGCCGACGCCGCCGGCCACTGATCGTTCCGCGCTGCCGCCCGCCTCCGCGCGCGACGGGCGCGCTGCGCATTGCCCGCACGCGGGGCCGTCGCTACGCTCACACACGCGGCAACGGAGCGCGAGTGTGGTGCCGCTCGCGGCCGCAGGGGATCCCCGCTCGTGCTGCCCGATTACTCGTCGATCCCCGTCGAGCTGCTGGCCATGCTGGCCTCGCTCGTCTCCCACGGGCTCGACTGCTACGTCGCGATCACCGCGGTGATCCCGGTGCTCGCGGCGCTTCTCGTGAGCCTGCTCTGCGCCGCGCTGTTCGTGTTGATGCTGGCGCTGGGATTCGTGCTCACGGAGCGGTGGGTGTATTCGCTGGCGGTCTTCGGCTGCACCGGCCTCGTCCTGGCGGGCGGCGAGGCGTTGATGACGTGGGTGGGGCGCCGACGCAAGCCTGGCCTGATCGTGTCGCTGCGCGACGTGCTCCGCCACCAGGTCGCCGCACGCGACGTCGGACACAAAGCGCGCAACCTCGCGCTCCTCTCCAGCACCAGCGTACGGGTGCCGCTGGGCTGGGTGCTCACGGCAAACGCGTTCGAGGCGTTTCTGGATGCAAACGCGCTCGACCCGCAGGCCGATTCGAGCATCGCGTTCGCGGATGCCGTGCGCAGCAAGCGGATTCCCAAGCGGACCTTGCGGCGCGTCGTGCGCACGCTGGAAGCGGCCGCGGCTCCATCGTTCCTGCTGCGCTCGTCGTTCTTCGACGAAGACACCCCGGGCCGCGCCTTCCCGGGGCTCTACGAGTCGGTGCGCTGGGATCGCGCCGCCGGGCTCGAAGCCTTGGAGCGGGCGATCCTCGAGGTGTGGGCGTCGTACTGGACGGCGCGTGCCATCGACTACCGCCGCGAAGCCCAGGTGCCGGCCGCCGGTGCGCGTCGGCTCGCGGTGCTCATCAACGTGACCGTGCCCCACGACCATCTGGGGTTCGCATCATCGGCCGAGGTCAACACCGGCTTCCGGGAGCGCCACATCGTCGAGGTCTCGACTCCCGATCGGGAATGGACGTGCTGCCATTCGCTCCTTCCCAACACCCTCGAGCCCGCGGCCGGGTCGCTGCCCGAGCATGCGCTGCCCGATCCCATCGTGCGGCGTATCTCGCGTCTCGCCGGCGAGGCGGAGGTGCTGCTCGATTGCCCGGTGGAGATCGAGTGGGGGCTCGTCGACGGCGAGCTGTGGGCGTACCAAGCGCGGCCGCTCACCGCGATGACCTACACCGACACGTTCACCAACTCGTACGTGACCGACCTGCCGCGCTATCCGCTCACTCCACTCGCGCGCTCGTTCCTGTTCGGCGACGAGCCACCCGCGCGCATGCTGGGCGCGGGCTTGCGCGCCTTCGGGCTGGGCGGTCTGGAGGACGAGGACGTCCGCGTCTTCGCCGGCGGGCTCTTCCTGCGCTGGACCCAGTTCAAGCCGTTCTTCTTCGGCTCGGGATTGCGCGGCATGACCGCAGGGGGCGCGCTTCGGTTCGTGGGAACCGTCGCGGTGACGGTGCTTCGGCGCGGCCGGTCCCGGGCAGACGCTCCAAACCCGTCCGACCCGCCCGATCCGAGCCTCGACCTGAGTGCCCTGCTCGCGCGTCTGTCGGCGATCCGCGACAAGCAGGTGATGACGCTCACGCTGCGTCAGAACCGCGTGCTGCAGGTCGCTGCGACGGTGGACGCGCTGCTGCGACAGCTCGATCCCCACGGCCGAAGCCCCGTCCCGCGCGTCCGGTCACCGCTGGCCGAGCTGAGCCGCGCGCTCCGCGACGCAGGCAGCAACGAGCGCGAGCGGCTCGCGGCGCTGCTGCGATCGGCCTGGTACCTCGCCGACCGGGAAGCGGAGATATCCGCGCCCCGCGTGATCGACGATCCCGAACGGCACCTCGGCCTGGTGGCAATGCAGGTCGACGACCCCGCGCAGCACGAGAGCAAGTCCGGGCGCCGGCGACGGAACTGGCTCGTGCGTCTACGCGACCGGCTCCTCGACGAGCGCGAGTACTTCAACGTCGCGATCAACGCCGCCAACTACGAAGCGCGACTGGTGGCCGAGGCCGTTTCGAAACACCTCGGCGCCGAGATCGAGGGTTGGAAGCCCGACGACGTCTTCTACCTGACCTTGCCGGAGCTCAAGCGCCACGCGGCGGGCGAGATCCACCTGAGCGCAGTGCTTCACGCGATCGGGCTCCGGCGCTGGTCGCATCAGACGTTTCTCGCGCTCACTCCGATCGCGGTGCTGCACGTCGACGATCGCGGCTCGTGGATTCCCGAGCATCACGTGTCGTTCGACCCCAACGTGCTCACCACCGGCATCCCGCTCGGCGGAGGGTCGGCCGAAGGCAAGGTGCGCGTCGTGCGGACCGACGAGCGCATCCAACCGGACGCAGTCGTCGGCGCGATCGTGGTCCTACCCGACCCATCGGCGATCTGGACGTCGCTCGCGGCGGCGGCAGCTGGAGTCGTGTTCGCCCGCGGCGGCCCCCTCTCGCATCTGGCCATCTGGTGCCGGGAGCGCGGCATCCCCACGGTGGTCGCCGCACGCCGGATCGCCGAGCTGGTGCGCACCGGCGACCGCATCCACATCGACGGCAACACCGGGCAGGTGCGACGTGGGTGACGGATCGACCCTCACGCTGCTTCTGATCGCCTTGATCCCAGGCCGTGTATTCCCCGCGTGGCTGGGCGCAGCGCTGCGGTTTCGCCGGCTGATCGTCGTGTGGTTCGCCATCCTCGCCGTGGCGACGTGGCGAGCGCCGACAGGCCAGGTGCCGGCGCAGCTCGTACCACTCCAATTCGCGTCCCTCGCGTTGGCCGCGCTCTATCCGTTCCTCGAGTTCGTCGGGCTCTGGTCGTCCAGTCCGCGGGTTTGGGTGCGAGGTACGGCTTGGGTCGTGCTCTCGACCTTCTGGAGCCTGCAGATCGTGCTGAACCTGTCGGAGCGCATCGTGGTGCCCGCAGGGAAGCTCGACTACTGGCTCGTCGATGCGTTCGACAAGCTCTTTCGTGCGACCGTCCTCCCACTCATGAACGCTCTGGGGCTCGGCGATGCGACGGGATTCGTTCTGTCCTACCTGGCGGACACACTGGTGTTCGTCGGCAGCAACCTCTTCGGGGTCGGCCTCGTGGTCAACCTCGCGCTCTCCGCCGTGCTCTACGAGGCCGTGCGGGCCAAGGCTCCACATCTACCGCCACGCCTGACCCTGATCACCGCACGGATTCCGCTGGTATTCGCGGTGGTACCGGCCGCGGCTTGGATCGGCTGCCGGCTCCAACCGTGGATCCCGTGGTGGTCGATCGCGTGGCAGATGAGCGTCGCGCTCTACGGCGCCGCAGGGATCTGGCTCCTCTATCTCCTGGCTGCTGGCAGCACGTGGCTACGCATCGTCTTCTGGGCGTCGGCGTTCATGCATCTGCTCCACCCGCAGCTCATGGCGATCCCCGCGCTGCTGGGTGCCGCGCACAGCCTGTGGCCCCTCGGAGACCTGGTACGCCGTCACACCGACAACGGATGGCGCTTCATCGCATCACTCGAGCGCGGGCTCACGACCGTGCGCCGCGCCGTCCATCCCGTCCCGGCCCTGCTGGTGCTGATCGTGGTGACGTTCCCGGCGCGCCGCATCGAGGGAGGCTTGGGAACTTCTGCGGGAGCGGCGCCGAGCGTGCCCACGAGGCAGTCGGCGGTGGCGCCCGAAGACATGGTGCGTGTGAGCTTGCCTCAGGGCGCATTCGACATCGATCGCTTCGAATACCCCGGAATCGCAGACCGGCAGCCGGTAACCGGCGCGACTCCGGCGAGAGCCGCGGAGCTCTGCCAAGCACAGGGCAAGCATCTCTGCAGTCGGGACGAATGGTACTGGGCGTGCTCCGAGGGGGGGCGCCGCAAGTTCATCATCGGGGACGACCGAGATCGCGATCTCACCAACTTCCTCGACACCGAGTGCAACCTGAAGAGCAAAGGGTTGATTCCGACGGGATCCAAGCCACGGTGCCGCAACGCGCTCGACATCTTCGACCTCGTCGGCAACGCAATGGAGTGGGTGAGCTTTCCCACCGAGCCCGACTGGTTCGGTCTGGTCGGCTCGTACTATGGGTTGAGCGACGACCAGACCAAGTCCTGTTACTTCGCGATGGTCGTCCATCGTGAACAGGTCCAGCTCCTCGATCTCGAGCCTATCGGTTTCCGCTGCTGTCACTGAGCGAACCGGGATACCGCCGGCGAACCGAGCAGGCTTCAGGCCGATGCGAATCGTGCGCACCTTGACCGTGGCCGTCGTGCTCTCGACGGCGGCCGTGCTCGGCGTGAATCTCTACCTGCGCGTGCAACGCGAGTCCGCGCTCTTCGAGTCGGACATCCGCCACGACCACGAGGTCCTGGGCAAGAGCCTGGCGATCGCGGTCGCCGACGTATGGCAGACCGGCGGCCCCGACCAGGCGAGGGGATTTCTCGCACGCGTCAATGCGCGCGTTCCCTCGGTTGCCCTGCGGTGGGTCTGGACCACCGAGCCCGGAACGCAAGCCGATCGGCCGCTTCGCGACCCAGCCTTGCTCGATCGCTCGCGCGCAGGCGAGGTCGATCACTGGGTGGATCGCGAGTCCGAGCCCGGGCGCCTCGTGAGCTACGTGGCGATCCCAATCGAGGGGTCGAACGGCGCTAGCATCGAGATCACCGAGTCGCTCACCGACGAGCACCTCTACCTGTGGCAGACGATTCATCGCACAACGCTGTGGACGGCGATCGTGTTGCTCTCGTCGTCGCTGCTCACGCTCGGGTTGATGGAGCGGCTGCTGGCCCGTCCGGTGCGGCGCCTCATGTACTTCGTGCGCCGCCTCGCGATGGGGGACATGACCCACCGCACGCGGTCCACCCGCGACGACGAGCTCGGTGAGCTGGCGCGTGCGCTCGACACCATGTGCGACCGGATGAACGAGTCGCACGCGCGGCTCGAGCGCGAGACCCGAGCGCGCGAGGGCGCCATGGATCAGCTCCGCCACGCCGACCGGCTCGTCACCATCGGCACGCTCGCCGCCGGCCTCGCCCACGAGATCGGCACGCCGCTCAACGTGGTCGACGCCCGCGCCCGCATGATCGCGGACGGCGAGCTCGTTGGCGCCGAAGCAGCCACGGCGGCACAGCTCATCGTGGAGCAAACCGAGCGCATCGTGCGCACGATCCGACAGCTGCTCGACTTCGCGCGACCGGGCCGTCTCCACAAGACGTCCGTGGACGTCGCCGTGCTGACCGCCCAGACGCTGGATCTGTTGGCGCCGCTCGCGGCACAGCACCGTGTGAACGTGGTGCTGCGCGACGGCGGCGTGCCGAGCCTGCTCGATGCGGATGCCGATCGGATTCAGCAAGTGATCACGAATCTGTGCGTGAACGCGATCCAGGCGATGCCCGAGGGCGGCGAGCTCCTGGTGGAGATCCGGCGTGAGCTCGCGGTTCGCGGCACGGCGCCGATCGGCGCACCGCAAGCGATGCTGCGCATCGACGTCACCGATCAGGGCACCGGCATCTCCGAGCACGATCAGGCGCGACTCTTCGAGCCGTTCTTCACCACCAAGGACGTGGGCGAGGGCACCGGACTCGGGCTTGCGGTCTCGCTCGGGATCGTCACCGAGCACCGCGGCTGGATCGAGGTCAAGAGTCAACTGGGCAAGGGCAGTCGGTTCTCGGTATTCCTGCCCGGAGCACCGGGGCGCTCCACTCACCCGGAGGAGGTCGGGTCATGACGGAATCCCAGGATTCGGAAGGCGAGTCTGGCTCACCGACGGAAGCGCCAGCGCCTCCGCGCCCACCGTGCGTGCTGGTCGCCGAGGACGATCAGGCGATGCGCAACCTGCTCGTCGAGCAGCTCCGCAAACGCGGCTACGACGTGATCGAAGCCGCGAACGGCATCGAGGTTCTCGAGATCCTCACGAAGTCGCTGCCAGGCGAGAACGCGATCGACCTCATCGTCTCCGACATCCGCATGCCGGGCGTCACGGGGCTCGAGATCCTCGCCGGCCTGCGTTCGAGCCAGTGGTCGACGCGTGTCATCCTCATCACTGCATTCGGCGACGCACGCACCCACGCGGAAGCCGGGCGGCTCGGCGTGCTGCGGGTGTTCGACAAGCCGTTCAAGATGGCGGACTTGATCGCGACCGTGGCGAGTGTTCTTCCTCCCCGGGCCTGAGCGCAGCCGTGTCACCGCCGCGCGCCGCCGCGAGGAAGCTGCCGACGTCCACCCGGAACACGCCGTCCTCGCTGCCGAGGTAGAGAAGATCGGCGGCGGAATCGAGCGCCAGCGACATCGACTTGTTACCGACTCGCTCGCGAGCGAGCACGACCTCGTCGGCGTAACGGATCGCCCAGAGCTCACCAGGAAGGAATGCGATCGCGAACAGGAGATCGCGCCGCGCGTCGTACGCCATGGCGCGCACGTTGAGCGGGCCGACGAGCGTCCGACGTGGAACGAGCGTGGTCGCGTCGAATTCGAAGATCCGATCGGTGAAAAATCCCGCGGTGAAGATCGCGTTGCGCTCGGGCACCCACAGGATCGCGAGGCCGCCATCGGGCACCTCCTGCTTCGCGACCACGGTGAACGAGTCCAGCTCGACGCGCACCAAGAGGTAGCGCCCGGCGGCGTCCACGGCGCCGAGCTCGACCACCAAGAAGCGCCGCGCCGCGTCGCCCACCGCCTCCCAGGCACCGCTGCGGTAGCGCGTGAGGCCCTGGTCGCGAAACGAGAGCGTGCGCGTGATCGCGCCGCTCGCCAGATCCACCTCGGCCACACCGGGTAGCTCCGTGTAGACCACGTAAGCCGATTCTGCGCCGACCACGAAGCTCATCGGCACGCTGCGACCCGGCCCCTTGAGCCGGATCGCTTGCTCCTCGATGGCGAACGGATCCTTGGTGATGCGAAGCATCGTGCCGAGCACCCAATCGAGGGCTAGCAGGCGCGCGGGATCGGGCGATGGCCGCAGGTGACGCACCAGCCCGTTTCCCACTTCGATGGGCGTCAACACCGCCGTGCCGAGATCGAGACGCAAGATCCCGGAGGTAGGACCGTACGCGGAATAGATGGCGTTACGGCTGGAATCGAGCTCGAAATCGCGCAGGAACGCGAGCGGAACCTCGGGCGCAGCACCGGCGGCCGGATAAATCTTCGTGACACCCGGCCGCGCTGCGAAGTCTGCGTGCCCGAACGGCAGCACACCGAGGTAGTGGACGAGAAGCCCGCCCATGGTGACGCCGATCGCTGCCGCGCGCGCTGCGAGACGAGCGCGGCCCCGGCCGAGCCCCACGGCCGTCACCACCCAGGGCAGCACGTACGCGATCAGGTACACGATGAT
>CAYVDO010000318.1:0-9555 GCA_964450125.1 uncultured bacterium | reverse complement strand
CATCGTCATGGCCTCGGACTGGGTGGGGTTGACCTTGCCCGGCATGATCGACGAGCCGGGCTCGTTCTCCGGGATGCGGATCTCGCCGATCCCCGAGCGCGGCCCGCTGGCGAGCCACCGGATGTCGTTGGCGATCTTGTTGAGCGCGCACGCCACGGTCTTCAGCGCGCCCGAGGCCTGCACGAGCGCCTCCTTGCCAGCCATCGACGCGAACTTGTTGGGCGCCGACACGAACGGGAACCCCGTGCGCTTGGCGAGCGCCTCGGCCATCTTCTGCGCATAGCCAGGCTTGGTGTTGAGTCCCGTACCCACCGCCGTGCCGCCGATCGGCAACTCGGCGAGGCCGACGTAGCTCTGCTCGACGGCGCGAATCGAGAGATCGAGCTGGGCGACATAGCCCGAGAATTCCTGCCCGAGTGTGAGCGGGGTCGCGTCCTGCAGGTGCGTGCGACCGATCTTCACGATTTCCGCGAAAGCCGCGGCCTTCCTGTCGAGGGTCGCACGCAGCGCCGCGAGCGCGGGGACGAGCTGATCACGCAGCTCCACCGCCGTGGCCACGTGGATGGCCGTGGGAAAAGCATCGTTGGTCGACTGAGCGCGATTCACGTGATCGTTCGGGTGAACCAGCCCCTTGTCGCCACGCTTGCCGCCCAGCCGCTCGTTGGCGCGGTTCGCGATCACCTCGTTCACGTTCATGTTCGACTGCGTGCCGCTTCCCGTCTGCCACACCACCAGCGGGAACTCGCCGTCGAGCTTGCCGTCGATGACTTCCTGGGCCGCGGCTTGGATCTCGGCTGCGATCTTGGGATCGAGATCGCCGAGCGCCGCGTTCACCTCCGCCGCTGCGTGCTTCACCAGCGCCAGCGACCGGATCAGCGGCTTGGGCAGGTGCTCGTCGCCGATCTTGAAGTTCTGGAACGACCGCTGCGTCTGGGCACCCCAATAGCGATCCGCAGGGACCTCGATCTCGCCCATGCTGTCGCGCTCGATGCGCGTCGTCATCGCGATCTCCTCTCCGCCTCGGTACTGCGCGTGGACCGGGAGGCGAAGGCTGGAGCGCCCGCCACGCATCGTCAACCCCGATCTTCGACGGTGATGGCGCCCGCAGATCTGGGTGGCGCCGTGTCCGGATGCACGGCTCGCCGATGAGGAGGTGGTGCGCCGGAACAGACCTGAGATCGAGTGCTCCCGGCGAATCGATGGGCGCGAGCTCTTCGGCTACTGAGAGGCTGCTCGGCCGCCGTCAGGCGCCACTCCGGGCGGCGCTGAGACCGAGCGCCGCGGCGCGGGCCTGGGTCAGCTCTCGGGCTTCGCGCTCGGCATCCTCGAAGGCGGCGACGGGGAACCGGCCGTGCCAGGGGCTGAGCCGTGCCCCCAAGGCGGGAAAGCGGAAGAAGAGTTTCACGAGCCAGCGGCTGGTGCCGGTCAGCGCGATCGAGTCGTCGAGCTCGGCGAGGGTGTTCCGGTCCCAACCGCCGAAGAACGCGGTCAGGAACAGGATCGCCGGCGTGCCGATGAAGAGCGCACCGAGCACGAGCCCGAAACTCCGCCCCGGCGTGGGCGTCCAGACTGCGAGGCTCACGGCGCGCACGGCGAAGCCCACGATCGCCGCGGCGAGCACCGGCGCCACCACCGCCTGCCACCACGGCAGACGCACGCGGATGATCGAGCGATTCACCAGCCACCACGAGCTCGAGATCTTCGCCACGATCGTGGCGACGAGCGACGCCACGATGATCCCCCACAGCCCAATTCGCGGCACCAGCACCCACGCGACGGCGAGCTTCAACACCTGCTCGGCCGCCACGGTGCCGGTGTAGATGCGCGTACGCCCCGCTCCGAGCGCGATCGAGTCCGGGATGAGCCCGAGGAATTGCGTCATGCCCCAGAGATGCAGCGCCCGCGTGTACTCGGCGGCGCGCTCCCATTGCGAGCCGAGCACACCGAGGATGAAGAGATCGGAGATCGCGACGAACGGCGCGCCGTAGCAGAGGGTCGAGAGCGTCGACCATCGCACCGTCTCGCCGATCGTGTACTGGGTGAGCGCTCGCTTGCCGTGGGCGAACGACTCCGAGATCGTGGGAACGAGCGTGTCGATGAAGCGTTGAGTGAAGAGGTAACCGACGAGCGCGCTCAGGGAGACCTGCAGGATTCCCGACATCTGCGGATAGTTGGGAAGCCGCGTCGCAAGCAGGTAGCTCTGCCCGAACAGGCCCGCCGCGGCAGCAGCACCGCCCAGCGCCACGACGATTCCGTAGCCCAGCGCGCTTCGCACCACCGCCCAATCGAAGTGCGCGAGGAAGAGCACGTGGATCCGAACCCCGAGCCCGCGCAGGAATCCCATCCCCACGACGAAGATGAGCACTTCGTTCAGGTAGCCACCCAGGACCATGCCGAAGGTGGCGCCGCTGGCCTCGCCGAAAACCGGATGGCGTGCGCCCCACGCGCGCATCACCAGCACCGCGATGAAGTTGGTGGGAACCGCCAGCACCATCGCCAGCACCCCCATCGTTTGGTGCAGATCGAAACGCTGCACGGCGTTGAAGAGGTGCGCGAAGAGCTTGAGAAAGCCCGGGTACTGGATGATGGCGTGAAGCAGGAATGCCCACGCGAGGTACGCATAGGCCGTCTTGGGCAGGATGCCCGCAGCCACCAGCGCCACGGCACCCACCTGCGCGATTCCCGAAAGCGCCTGCCACCACACGAAGAGCTGGGCGTACATGACACCGCGTCCCGGGTCGGACACGCGGTACTCGGCGAAGTACTTCACGAACGCGTAGCCCGTGCCGAGATCGAGGAAGATCCAGAAGACCCCCATCAATCCTTGGATGATGTGCCAGGCGCCGACGGCCTCGGGAAACGGCGAGACCTGGTTGTAGTTGAACGACAGCACCGCCAGGAATCCAGGAACCAGGAGGAGCAACGACACCGCGAAGAGATAGAGGAATCCGGCGAGCGGGCGGCGGAAGCCGACGCTCTCCCACGCAGCCGCGGCTTCCGCGTTGGGCCCTGGTCCTTCGCCACCCGACCCCGATTGCGCGGGCTGCGCGTAGAAACGCGTGAGCTGCTCGGGATGGCGCACGCTGTATCGACGTACCCATGCGAACGCCACCAGGTTGACGGCGAGCATCGTGCCGAAGAGCGAAAGGATCTTCGGGAATGTGCGCGGATGCGGCACTGGCGCGCCGGGCCACTCGTGAAAGGCCAGCGGCTTGCCGTGGGCAGCTTCCACCTCGATCCGATAGAGCCAGTAGTTGAAATACGGCCAGCTTCGAAGCGAGTAGTTGCTGCCCTTCTCTTCCAGGCGCGCGGAGCGCGCGTTCTGGATGTCGAGCCAGGGCGCGAAGAACAAGATCTGGCCGGCCCCGAGAGGCAGGCGCGCGAGCAACGCCTCGCCCTCCTCGCTCGCGACGAGCGTCTCCAGAGCAGCGCTCGCTGGCCGCGGCACCGTGCGCTCGCGCACCTGGGGCGCCGAACGCCAGGCGACGTCCGAAGCGCCTTTTGCGTGGGCAGCGATCGACACCGCGTCGCTGCGGTCCACGAACGGAATTGCCACACCGGCCGCGGTCGCGATGTCGATCGGTAGCGTGGCGCCGCGCTCGCGACCGGCCATCACGAGCAGCGCTGCGCCGTCACGTACCTGAGCAACCAGACTCTCCACGTCTGGGTTCGTCACGGTAGCGTCGTGGAGAACGATGAGCGAGAGGCCCAGCGGTACGGACTCCTGGCGAATGCTCGGCACGCACTTCGGAGACGTCTGTGAATCGACACCGAACCGCGCGCACAGCTCGGAATCGGCACCGATGTAGAGGGGCGAGAAGCCCTCACCCGGAACACCCGCCTCCGCCGACGCGCACACCAACACCAGCGCCGCGATCGCCGCCCGTAGGAACGCGATCAATCCCATTCGGCGAGAAGGCTGCGATCGAGCGGGAACGCGAGCGCGTCGCCACCCATCCGGTGGCTCACCTCGATCGCGGTGCAGAGCTCCTGATCGATGCGCCCGCCCTCGACGCCATACGCCACCTCGCTCGTTCCCGCACGGATGGCGCGCACCAGCTCCACGAGCGAGCACGCCACGCCGATGTGGTCGTCGTCGAACGGCAGATCCGCGAATGGATTCATCCAGCGAATCTCCGCTCGCCCCCTCGGCCTGGCCACGAGCGCTGCCAGCGCCCTCCCCCCATCACCGAGATCGTTCCACTCCCACTCCACGCGCAGCTCTTCGCGGCCCGTGCGATCGGCGTCGAAGCACCAGTAGTGCTCGTTCGATCCGTAGCCGCCGGTACCGTAGAACTTGAGGCTGCGTTCGCCACGGATGGGCGCGTCGTAGGCGATCGACGTGTAGTGGTAGAGGCTCACCGTGCCCCACGCGTGCTCGAGCCAGCCCCACCACCAGCGCTCGTCCTCGCGGGCGGGGTGGTCGTCCCAGCGTGAGGGATGCGGCCACACTTTCACCGTCCGCTCCATCCCGCGTACCCGAAGCACTGGATTCGAGAACCCGGCGAGCATGCGAAGCTGGCTCATGCCGTGGTAGCGGAATCCCCAGTAGTCGTTCTGGGCCGTCACCACTTCACCGAAGAGTCCCTCGCCCACGAGCCGCGTCTTCATCTGTTCCACGGGGAAGAGGAAGTTCTGCTCGGCGACCTGAACGGGGATTCGCTTGCTGGCGACGAGCTGCACGATCGCGTCGCATTCCCGAAGGCGTGACGAGAGCGGCGTTTCGAGGAGCAACGGAATGCCGAAGTCGAGCGCGCGCAGCGCGGCGACGCCGTTGGCGCCGTAGCACACACAGACGATCAGGAGGTCGGGGCGCGTCGTCTCGATCAGCTCGTCGATCGAGTCGAAGGCCGCACACTCGTACGGGTCGGCAACGGCGAGCGCGCGCGCCTTGTGCCGCCCGGCGACGCCCACCAGCTCGAGCTCGTCGCCCAGGGCACGCACGATCGGCGCGTAATAGCCTAACGCGCGCCTCCCCGGACCCCAGACCCCCACCTTGAGGGGAGCCGGCGCATCCGCACGCCGCTTCCGGCGGTGACGCGCAACAGCCTCCCGAAGCTCGATCGCCATCCTGCAGCCCCACGCACGCGAAAGGTGCGGCGGACTCTATCAAACGTGAGGGCGACTCGACGGCCACGGAACGAACGATGGCCCCGGCGAATCATTCGCCGGGGCCATCGAGACTGCAGAGAGAGGGGAGAGAGAGCCCTTCGTGACTAGCGACTTGGGTGCTGCAATCGGTCTCCAAGCTCGGCCTCCGCGTCTCCGCGAGCCAGACGCGAGCCGCGAGCGTAGCGAGGCGACTTGGGGCTGGGACCCAGCGCGGCTTTGCCGCGCTGGGCGGGGGGCCTTTCAAGCCCCCCGCGCAAGACTCAGTAGTTGTAGCCGACCTCGCCGTGCTCGGTGAGATCGAGCCCCTGGCGCTCGACGTCCGTATCGGCACGCAGGCCGATGGTCTTCTTGAGCAGCGTGCCGATCACCACCGTAGCCACCACCGACATCACGATCGTGAGGATCATCGCCTTGAGCTGCTCGAGCCACAGCCCGTGGCCGACGACGTCCTTGAGGTTGGTGGCGAGATTCGGATTGGCTTCGATCGTCGCGAAGATCCCGGTGACGAAGGCGCCGAGCGTACCGCCCACGGCGTGGACACCGAAGGTATCCAGCGCGTCGTCGTAACCGAACTTGGCCTTGAGCTTGGTGCAGGCGAGGAACGGCACCACGCCGGCGAGAATACCGATGAGGACCGCCGAACCCGGCTTCACGAAGCCGCACGCTGGCGTGATCACGACCAGCCCGGCCACGGCACCCGAGCAGAAGCCGAGGATGCTCGGTTTGCCCTTCTCGACGTACTCGATCATCGCCCAGGTGAAGGCCGCCACCGCAGCCGCGAGCGTGGTGGTGGTGAACGCGTTCGCCGCGACGCCATCCGCGGCCACGGCGCTACCGGCGTTGAACCCGTACCAGCCCACCCAGAGCATGCCCGTACCGACCATGCACAGCACCATGCTGTGGGGCAGCATGGCGTCCTTGCCGAATCCGAGGCGCTTGCCGAGCATCAAGCACAACACCAGCGCCGACCAGCCCGAGGACATGTGGACGACGGTACCGCCCGCGAAGTCGATTGCCTTCACCGCCGCCTTGGCATTCCACACCCCGTTCATGAGGCCGTCGATGCCCCAGACCATGTGTGCCAGCGGGAAGTAGACCACGAGCATCCACAGGCCCACGAACACCATCACGGCCAGGTACTTCATGCGCTCGGCGATGGCACCGATGATGAGCGCCGGCGTGATGATGGCGAACATCATCTGGTACATCGCAAAGATGTTGTGCGACACCCAGTACGAGTAGTTGGTGTTGGGTGCCGAATCCACGCCACGCAGGAACGCGTGCGTGAGCCCGCCCAGGATGGGCGAGCCGCTCGCGAACACGAAGCTGTAGCCGAACGCCCACCAGAGGATCGTCACCAGCCCGGCGATGCCGAAGCATTGCGCGAGCACCGACAGCACGTTCTTCGTTCGCACCAGACCGCCGTAGAAGAGTGCCAACCCCGGCAGGGTCATGAACAGCACCAGCGCTGCCGAGGTCATCATCCAACCGTTGTGACCAGGACCGGATCCACCCACCTTCGAAGCGACGCTGGCGTCGGTGTCCCCGGCGCGAGCACCATTGTTCACGTACGCCTCGAGATCAGTGATCCGCTGCTCGAGACTGGGATCGGCCTTGGTCGCTTCCCCTTCGGCGCGCGCCACGCCGCCCAGCAGTCCAAGCGCGAACACGGCGATGAGCACGAGCGACCACACCGCATGCATGCGGCGTCGCAATGCCCCGCCAGGCTGATGCCAAAACATCGTTGCCGCCATGAAGAGCCCCTTTCCGTTTTGAGAGTCGACCGCTGCCGGTGCTCGTGCATCACCGCGGACCTCTCCCCGTCCGATCCGCAGCGAACGAGCCGAGGGGCAAGTTCCGTACCACCGCGAGATTCGCGGAATTGCGGCCAAAAGAGCCACTCTCAGGAAGCACGAACGCGCCCAAGTTTTCGGCACTGACCAAAAAGAAGGCAGTCCCCCGACCGACTCCGGCCATCGACTTGCCAGCGCGGCGGCTACCGGGAGAGAGTGCCATCTCGTTCGGCTCCGGATCGATGAGCACCCCGATCATCCCGTTCCACCGCACCTCCCACGGCGAGGCCGACGTGGCAGCCGTGCGCGCGGTGCTCGAATCCGGGCACACCGGCGGCGGTGGATCCATCGGCAAACGCGTCGAGGACGAGCTCGGGCGCATCCTCGGTAGCCGCCACGTGATGCTGACCACCAGCTGCACGCACGCCATGGAGGCGTGCTTGATGGCGTTGGGGATCGGCGCCGGGGACGAAGTGATCGTGCCGGGCTTCCTCTACGTCTCGCTGGCGGCGGCGGTCGCGCGTCAGGGTGCGAAGCCGGTGTTCGTCGACATCGAGTCCCGGCGCCTCGGTCTCGATCCGGTGCGCGTGGAGGCCGCCATCACGCCCCGCACCCGCGCCATCTTCGCCGTCCACTACGGCGGGATGCCGTGCCGCATCGAGGACCTCCTGGCGCTGGGGGTACGCCGCGGCATCCCGGTCCTCGAAGACGCTGCGCAGGGATTCGGCTCGATCAGCGCCTCCGGACGCGCCGTGGGCACCCTCGGCTTCGCGGGCTGCATGAGCTTCCACGAGAGCAAGAACGTGAGCTGCGGCGAAGGCGGGGCACTCTTCACGGGCGACGACGCGTTGGCGAGCGCCATCGAAACCATCCGCGACAAGGGGACCAATCGCGCCGCCGCCGTGCGCGGCGAGACCCCCCACTACACCTGGGTGAGCCCGGGCTCGAGCTTCACCCTAGCCGAGGTGCTGGCCGCGGTGCTCGAAGTACAGCTCGCCGCGCGCGAGCGAATCGCACACGAACGCGAGCGCGTCGCGGCACGCTACCGCGTGCAGCTCGAGCCGCTCGTGACCCGTCACGGGCTCACGCTGGCCGACGCTCCCACCACGAACGAGCTCTTCAACCACCACATCGTGCACGTCCTGGTGCCACGGGGCGTCGACCGGGATGCCGTGAGTCGCGGCATGCGCGGACGCGGCGTCCAAGTCGCCGCGCACTTTCAGACGCTCCACGACTCGCCGTTCATGCGCAGCCATTGGCCCGGGACGCCCGACGCGCTTCCGGTCACCACGGACGTCTGTGCCCGAATCCTGCGCCTGCCGATCTTTCCATCGCTCGGCGACGAAGACGTGGATCGCGTCGTGACCGCGCTGGACGCCGAGCTCGAGCGTGTCGTCGCCGCTCGCTGAGACCGCGGACGAGCGATGCCCGCCGAGCATGGCCCCGTGACCCGCACGAGCGTCACGCTCGCCGTGATCGGTGCGGGATTGATCGCGCTCGGTGGCGTGAACCTGTGGATCGGTCGCGACAAGACTGCCGACTACGACGTCACGATCGACCGCCTCGAGCAAGCCGCGGACGATGCAGACCCAGACACGTCGCCGCACGATCTCGAGAACGCGCACGGCAAGCACGCCTTCTACCTGGGAGTGCAGCAAGCTGGGTGGTGGCTGGTGGCGGGCGGCTTCGCGTTTCTCGCCGTGGGGCTAGCGGTGGTGTGGGTCGATCAGCGCCGGGCCGAGCGCCTCGACGTCACCGCGACACCCGAAGGCAGCCGCCACTTGCCCGGAGCGAGCGACGCCACCACCCGAGTGGTACGATGACGGTTCGCGAAGACCGTTCCGCACCCGGCACGATGACCTCGTCTTCGAGCTGCCCGCCGCATCCCGCGGAAGCCACGAACACCACCGAACGTCCGCGAATCTTCGACCGACCCGTGCTCGTGGGACTTGCGATTTACGGTCTCTGCCTCACGCTGGTGCTGGTGCTCTATCACTTCCAGTGAGCTGCCCATGAAGCTCGATCTCTTTGCCGAACGACGTCGTAAGCAGCCCGAAGCCCAAGCCGAGAACAAGCCCACTGCGGCCAGCGGCAAACCGCGAACCGACGCGCACGCCAGCGCGCAGGACGACGAGCCCAAGTCGCTGGGAGGCCGCTTCAAGCGCTTGGTCGAGGTGCTGAACCAACCGATCGGGTCGACCGGCGACGAGAAGGGCGCGAAGGGCAAGTCCGGCACCAAGCCAGGCGGTCCCGCCAAGCGCCCCGCGCAGGAAAAGCCCAAGTCGTGGGCCGAGGAAATGGGCATGCAGGCGCCGGCGCGTCCCGCGGACGCCAAGGCGCGCCAGGAAGCCGACGACGCGATCGCCCAGGGCACGTATCACCTGAAGCGCGGCAATCGCGAGGCGGACGTGCAGAAGAAGATCCAGTGCTTCGAGGAAGCGCTGGTACATTTCCGCAAGCTCAAGGAGCTGGTTCCGAACGACCCGAGCGTGGCGAAACAGGTGGAGATGGTCGAGCGCGGCCTCGGCGAGCTCCGCACGGCGTTCGAGCGCTATCGCGAGAGCAATCCGGAAGGCCCGACGAGGCTGTAGTTCTTGCGGGGGGCTTTTCAAGCCCCCCGCCCAGCGCGGCAAAGCCGCGATGGCGCGGT
>CAYVDO010000317.1:3286-9593 GCA_964450125.1 uncultured bacterium | reverse complement strand
ACCGAGGACCCCGGTGCGCTCGGCTGGCAGATCGGCGACTTCAACGGCGACGGCAAAGACGACCTGCTCCACGCCGGCACGTCGTCGGGCGCTCTGGTTTGCGCGTCGAGCGGCAGTGCGTTCGGTGCGTGCAGCAACTGGGCCGGTGGTGTCGGTCTCGGCAGCACGGGCTGGCACGTGGGCGATTTCAACGGCGACGGCAAGGCCGACGTCTTCCGAACCGGCCCGACCTTCAACGTGGCCGTGTCGCTATCGACAGGCGCGTCCTTCGACTCAGCGTCGGACTGGCTGGTGGAGAACCCCGGAGGGGGCGGCTGGCGGGTCGCGGACGTGAACGGCGACGGCAAGGACGACATCCTCCACGACGTCTCGGGAGGGGGGGCGTACGTCTTTCTCTCGAACGGCACGAACGCATTCACGGCTGCCGGCGAGTGGACGTCGGGTTGGGGCGCGGGCCTCTACGGCTGGCGGCTCGGCGATTTCGACGGCAATCACAAGTACGAGCCGCTTCGGGTACTGAGCGACGGCACCGTGGATCACTTCCGCTCGACCGGACGGTCCTTCGTGCATCCGTGCCTCGCGCCTTCCGCGAACGACCCAGACCTGGACGCCTTTTGCTCGGCCGACGACAACTGCCCGACCACGACGAACTTCGATCAGGGAGACCTCGACCACGACGGCCCCGGGGACGCCTGCGATCTCGACGTCGCCGTCACGAAGACCTCGGACACCAACGATGGGAGCTGCGATCCGGGCGACTGCTCGCTTCGCGAAGCGATTCTGGCGGCGAACGCAGCCACCGGAACGCGGACGATCCAGCTCGGCGCGGAAACCTACGGCCTTTCGATCGCTGGCGTGGGCGAGGAGAACGGCGCGACCGGCGACATCGACATCCGGGCACCGATCTCGGTCGTCGGGCAGAGCCCGTCCGCCACGATCATCGACGGCAACGGGGTCGATCGCGTGTTCGAAGTGCGCCCGGGAGCGGGATCAGCATCGTTCACGAACCTCACCATCCGGGGTGGCGCGGCTCCGACGGGAAACTCAGGCGGCGCGGTGGTGAACTTCGGCGTGGCGAACCTCGCCTTCACCGACTGCGAGGTCTCAGGCAGCACTTCGAAGTGGGGTGCGGGAATCGCCACCTACGGCGGCTCACTCGACCTCGACCGGGTGACGATCGCGGGCAACAGCGCGACCAGCGGCGGCGGTGCGCTTTTCGGCGCGAACGCCACGATCACGCTTCTCAACTCGACGCTCAGCGACAACACGGCGCCAACGGGCGCTGGCTTCCTCGAGGAGGGGTCGGGGAATCCCGTGGACCTCACCGTGGTGAACAGCACCGTGGCGGGCAACACACCGGGCCAGGCGCTTCGGATGCTGTCTGCGGGAACCTACCGGTTCACGAACACCGTGGTGGCCGGCACCTGCTCGGATAGTGGCGCGGGAACCTGGATCTCGCAGGGCGGAAACCTGGAGAGCCCGGGCAACACGTGCCAGTTCACGCTTGCGAGCGACCACGTAAACGTAGCGAATCCGCAGCTTGCGCCGCTGGCCGCAAATGGCGGATCGACCCGGACACGCGCGCTGCTTCCGGGAAGCCTGTCGCTCGACGGAGGTGTGGCCGCCGGATGCCCCTCGACCGACCAGCGCGGTCTGCCTCGGCCGAAGGACGGCAACGGGGATTCGGTGGCGGTCTGCGACGTGGGATCGTACGAGGAGCAGACCTACACGCCGCCGGACACGGACGGGGACGGCGTGCCCGATCCCACCGACAACTGCCCCACGGTTTCGAATCCGAGCCAGTCCGATGCGGACGCGGACGGTCGCGGGGACGCTTGCGATGGGCCTTTCGTGGTCACGAAAGTGGCGGATACCAACGACGGAACCTGCGACGCCGATTGTTCGTTGCGCGAGGCGATCGTGGCAGCCAATGCGCAGAGCGGACCGGACGTCGTTCAGATTCCTGCGGGCACGTACGTGCTCACTCTCGCCGGGGCCGGGGAAGATGCAGGCGCCACCGGCGACCTCGACATCACGGGACCGCTCCAGGTCGGTGGAGTGGGCTCCGCCACGATCATCGATGGCAACGGCACCGACCGGGTCTTCCACATCCGCCCGGGAGCGACGTCGGTCGACATCTCGAGCATCACCATTCGAAACGGGAACGCCGGCAGCCAGTCGGGTGGCGGAATCCTGGTCGACACCAACTCGAACGTGACCTTGGCCTTCTCGACCGTCACGGGGAACACCGCCGTGCGCGGCGGCGGAATCGGCACCTTCACCACCGTGAACGCTTCGACGCCCCTCCCGCTGATCTACCTGCTCCAAACGACGGTCAGCGGCAACACGGCGACCAGCATCGGAGGCGGAATCGACGCGGTCGGAGAGCTCGACATCGAGCAGGTCACCGTGAGCGGCAACACCGCGAACTTTGGGGGAGGTGTCACGCTCAACGCCGGGTACCTGTGGATGTGGACCTCCACGCTCAGCGGGAACACCGCCACCAACAAGGGCGACGCGCTCATGCTGCGCGGCATCGGCCAGACCACCTACGCCGAGATCTACCTGTCGACGATCGTCGGGAACGGGAGCTCGACGATCCGCCTCGACAATCCTGGGGACGCGACTTCCTTCACCGGCAGCCTGATCGTCGGAGGGTGCCAGGCGGCACCGGGCACGACCTGGACCCCGGCGAGCCAGGGCGGCAACGTCGAGAGTCCGGGCAACACGTGCTTTCCAGGACAGAACGCGACCGATCGAGTGAGCGTGGCCAACCCGAGGATCGACGTCCTCGCCGCGAACGGTGGAGCGACGAAGACCCACGCGCTGCTCCCGGGCAGCCCCGCGGTCGATGCCCACGGTGGCTTCGGATGCAATCCGGGGCAGACGGACCAGCGGGGTCTGCCTCGGGTGGTCGACGGGGACGGCGATTCGGTGGCGATGTGCGACGCGGGGGCCTACGAGGCCCAGACCGTCTTGAACGTCGACACCGACGGCGATGGGGTTCTCGATCCGTTCGACAACTGTCCAACGAACGTGAACCCCGGCCAGGAGGACTCCGACGGGGATGGCGTGGGCAACGCATGCGACTCTTGCACGGACGCCGACCACGACTCGTACGGCAATCCGGGATCCGCGGGCTGCAGCGGGGGCCCGGCGACCGACTGTAACGACTCGAACGCCGACGTGAGCCCCGGCCACGCAGAGGTGCCGGGCAATGGGATCGACGACGACTGCAACGCGGCCACCACCGATTGCGCCGACAACGACGGCGACGGCTTCTCGACGAGCGGCGGGGCGTGCGGTCCGGTGGACTGCAACGACTCCAACGCCAACGTGAATCCGTCCCATGCCGAGGTGCCCGGCAACGGGATCGACGACGACTGCAACACCGCGACGCCGGACTGTGTCGACGGCGACGGCGACGGGTACGCGACGAGCGGCGGTAGCTGCGGTCCCATGGACTGCAACGACAGCGACCCGAGTGTGAACCCGGGCGCGACCGAGATCCCGGGCAACGGGATCGACGACGACTGCAATCCCACCACCGGCGACTGCGTCGACGCCGACGGCGACGGTTACGCGACCAACGGGGGATCCTGCGGTCCCGTGGACTGCAACGACGGCAACGCGAACGTGAACCCGGGCGCGACGGAGATCCCGGGCAACGGAATCGACGAGGACTGCAATCCGGCCACCGCTGATTGCTTCGATGCCGACGGTGACGGCTACGCCACGACCGGGGGCACGTGCGGTCCGGTCGACAACTGCCCGACCCTCGCCAATCCGGGCCAACAGGACTCGGACAACGACGGTTTGGGGGATGCCTGCGACGTGTGCCCAGCCGACGCCCAAAACGACGCGGACGGCGACGGCGTGTGCGGAGACCTCGACAACTGCGCGGTGGTCGCGAACCCGAGCCAGCAAGACAGCGACGGCGACGGACTGGGCGACGCGTGCGACTCGTGCGGCCAGGACGCGCTCAACGATGAGGACCACGACGGCGTGTGCGCCAACGCCGACAACTGCCCGACGATCTCGAACCCGACCCAAGCCGACGACGACGGCGACGGGATCGGCAATGCCTGTGACACGTGTCCGCAGGATCCCTCGAACGACCAGGACGGCGACGGCGTGTGCGGGAACCTGGACAACTGCCCGCAGGTCTCCAACGCGAATCAGGCCGACAGCGACCACGACGGCCGCGGCGACGCGTGCGACGTGTGCACCGGCGATCCACAGGACGATGCGGACCACGACGGCGCGTGCGGCGACACGGACAACTGCCCGACGGTGGCGAACCCGAGCCAAGCGGATGCCGACGGCGACGGGCAAGGCGACGCCTGCGATGCGTGCGCGCAGGATGCGCAGAACGATCAGGACGGCGACGGCGTGTGCGGAAACCTGGACAACTGCCCGCAGGTCTCGAACGTCGGCCAGACGGACACGGACCTGGATGGGCTCGGGGACTCGTGTGACACCTGCCCGGCGGACTCCGGCAACGACCAGGACGGCGACGGGGTGTGTGGCGATCTCGACGACTGCCCCGCGGTGGCCAACCCGGGTCAGCAAGACGGTGACGGCGACGGGCTGGGGGATGCGTGCGATTCGTGCGTGTCCGATCCGTCGAACGATCAAGACCACGACGGACTGTGTGCGAACGCCGACAACTGCCCGACGGTGGTGAACCCGGGTCAGGAGGACGGGGACGGGGACGGCATCGGCGACGTGTGCGACCTGTGCACGGGCGACCCGCAGAACGATCAGGACCGCGACGGGGTGTGCGGGAACGTGGACAACTGCCCGACGGTGGCGAATGCGGATCAGCTCGACAGTGACGGAGACGCGATCGGCAACGCGTGCGATGGCTGCACGCAGGATCCGCTGAACGATCAGGATCACGACGGGGTGTGCGGGAACGTGGACAACTGCCCGGCGGCGGCCAACCCGAGCCAGTCCGACGTGGATGGCGATGGGATCGGGGACGCTTGCGATACGTGCGCCGACCTGGACCACGACGGTTACGGCTCGCCGGGGGATGCGAGCTGTGCGGCGGGGACCGCGACTGACTGCAACGACGGCGATCTCGCGGTGAACCCGGGCGCGCTGGAGCTCTGCTCGGACGGCGTGGACAACGACTGCGACGGCTTCACCGACGCAACCGACTCCCAGTGCGCAGCTCAAGACGGCGATCACGACGGCGTACCGGATGCCACCGACAACTGCCCGGCGGTGGCGAATCCGGCGCAGACGGACACGGACCAGGACGGGATCGGCGACGCATGCGACAGCTGCACGGACAAAGACCACGACGGCTACGGCAGCCCGGCAGCGACGACCTGCGCGCAGCCGCTCGCGGACTGCAACGATAACGACGCGACCATTCATCCCGGCGCGCCGGAGATCCCGAACAACGGCAAGGACGACGACTGCAACGCCACCACGCCGTCCTGCGGCACACCGAAAGCACAAGCCGGCGACGGCTCGACGTTGTTGTATCCCGGCGCACCGGGCGACAACGACCCGGGTGTGGATCTGGGGATGTACCTGATCCCCGCATCCCTGATCGTGTTCGGTGCCCGGACCCGCCGCCGCGCGCGTTCGACATCAGGCTGAGCGACGGCTCCAACCAGTGCCCTCCCCGCTGGTCGGGAAGGGCACTGGCCATTCCGGCAGCGGCGCCGCGGCGGCGGCGCATGACTCGCGCTCCGAGCGGTTCGCGCGTCCCCTGCGCGATCCGTTTGCGCGGCGCGTCAGGCCCTGCTTTGCTGCGTGCGTGATGAATCGGCTCAGCCGCTCGCGACGCGCTGCGACCGCGCTGGTCTTCGGCGTGGTGTTCCTGGGCGTGATGGTGCTCACCGCCATCCAGATCACCCACAGTTCGATGTCGACGAGTGCAGCGCTGATCACGTCGCATCGCTTGCTGGGCCAGATCTCGTGGACGCGCGCGCTCCTGATTCAGATCGACGAAGGGGTCGAGGCGTACCTCCTGACCGGCAGGGGCGACTCGCTTGCGCCCTACGAGACCGGGCGTCGCGAGATCGTTCCCGCGCTCGACGAGCTCACCCAGCTCGCACCGCAGCGCGAGCGCGACGTGGCGCAGTTGCGGTCGCTGGTGGACCAGAAGCTCGCGATCACCAGCCAGCTCGTGCAGGTGCGTTCTACCGCCGGCTTGGATGCGGCGCGCAAGCTCTTCGTCGACGGCAACCGCACCGAAGTGACGTTGGCGCTCGACTCGGTGCTGAATCGCCTCACCAACGAGGAGCGCGCGGCGGCCGAGCACCGCGCGGCGAGCCGGTCGTTTCGC
>CAYVDO010000317.1:0-3276 GCA_964450125.1 uncultured bacterium | reverse complement strand
GTGGTGGTGGTGCTGTGCGGTGCGCTGTCGTTCTCGTTGGTGGCGCTGGCGGTGCACCTCTTGCGTCGCGAGATCGCGGACCGCAAGCGCGCCGAACGAGCGGTCGAGGAGAACGTGGCGCTGCTGCGTGCGGTGACCGACGGCACCGCCGATCTCGTCTATCTCAAAGATCTCGAGGGGCGCTTTCGCATGGTCAACGCGGCGTTCGCGCGCTCCGTGGGTGCCGCGGTCGACGACGTGGTCGGACGCCTCGACCGCGAGGTGATGCCGAGCGCCGCCGAGGGCCACGACTCGCGTACCAGCGACGTCGAGCTCGCGCGCACCGGCCGCGCCGCTTCGTTCGAGGAAACCCGCGTCATCAGCGGCTACGCGCGCACGTTCCTCTCGACCAAGACCGTGCAACGCGATCCCGATGGCCGCTCGGTGGGCATCATCGGCATCGCCCGCGACATCACCGATCGCATCCGCGCCGAGGCCGAGTTGCGTGACAGCGAGCAGCGCTTCCGCGCGCTCAGCAACGCGTCGCCCACCGGCATCTGGCGTTGCGACAGCCACGGCCGCTGCACCTACACCAACCCGCAATGGCAGCGCATGTCGGGACTCAGCTTCGAGCAAGCCCTCGGCGAGGGCTGGATGCAGACCGTGCACCCGGACGATCTGGCAGCGGCTCGCGAAGTCTTCCTGCGCGCCGCACGCGACGGTGCCGAGTTCGTGAGCGAGATCCGTTTCCTGCGCACCGATGGCGAGATGCGGTGGGTGCGCGTCCGCGGGGCACCGGTGGTGAGCCCGGCGGGGGAGATCACCGGCTACGTCGGCACCAGTGACGACGTCACCGAGCGCCGCCTCGTGGAGGAGAACCTGCGCGCCGCGAACGCGCGGCTCGAGCGCCAGCAATCGGAGCTTCAGGTGCTGAGCGAAATGGGCGAGTTCCTGCAGGCCTGCCAGGGCTCGGCGGAGGCGTACCCGATCGTGGAGAAATCGCTCGCCAAGCTCTTCGCGGGCGCCAAAGGCTGGATCGCGATGATCTCCGCATCGCGGAACAGCGTCGACGAGATCGCGGCGTGGGGCGAAGGGTGCTCGCGGAGCGAGTCGTTCGCACCCGACGAATGCTGGGCGCTCCGACGTGGGAAGCTGCACGCGGTGCTGGCGCCGGGCGACGGGCCGCGCTGCGCCCATCTCGGCGAGTCGACCGTGGAGCGCTACCTGTGCGTGCCGATGATGGCGCAGGGCGAAGCGCTCGGCGTGCTCCATTGCCGGCTCGACGACGAGCGACGCGGCGCCGGCGCGCCTGCGGCCAGAGTCGATCTCGACCCCACGCTGGTGGTGAATGCGGCCGAGCACGTCGCGCTGGCGCTCGCCAACGTGAATCTGCGCGAGACCCTGCGCAACCAGTCGATCCGCGATCCCTTGTCGTCGGTCTACAACCGCCGCTTCATGGAGGAATCGCTGGATCGCGAGGTGCAACGCGCGCAGCGGCGCGGCTGGCCGATCGGCCTCATCATGCTCGACCTCGACCACTTCAAGAGCTTCAACGACGCCTACGGTCACGAAGCGGGCGACGCGATCATCCGCGCGCTCGGCGGGTTCCTCCAGTCCCGGGTGCGCGCCAGCGACATCGTGTGCCGCTACGGAGGCGAGGAGTTCGTGATCATCCTCCCCGAGTCCGCTGCAACGCAGACCATCGAACGCGCCGAGCTTCTGTGCCGCGACCTGCGCGCCACCAGCTTCAAGGTGGACGACCGCGCGCTGGGTCCGATCACGCTTTCGGCTGGCGTCGCGGTGCTCCCCGACCACGCCACCAACTCGACCGAGCTCCTGCGTGCCGCGGACACGGCCCTCTATCGCGCCAAGGAAGAAGGGCGCGATCGGGTGGTGGTGGCTGCCGCCGCGACCGCAGCCTCCATCACAGCGACGATCGCGACGAGCTGAGCTCGCGTGGTCCCGGTCGCCGTTGCGACGTCGGAACGGACGGCGTAGCCTGCGCGGCGATGGCACCGAGACCCGAGCCCTCCAAGCGCTGCACGGTCGAGGAGTACCTCGAGCTCGATCGCCACTCGGAGCTGCGTCACGAGTACTTCGAGGGCGAGATCTTCGCGATGACGGGGGGTACGAGGCGTCACACCCATCTAGCGGCGAATCTCGTCCGAACGTTAGGCAACGCACTGCTCGACCGACCCTGCATGGTCCTCGGCGCGGACATGCGCATCGCGGTGAGCGAATCCAGCCTCTACACGTATCCCGACGTGGTCGTCGTCTGCGGCCCCGCGAAGTTCACGAACGAGCGCGAAGAGACGCTGGTGAACCCGAGCCTCATCGTCGAGGTGCTCTCGCCGAGCACGGAGAGTTACGACCGCGGCCGCAAGTTCGAGCACTACCGGACGATCCCGTCCCTCACCGACTACGTGCTCGTGTCCCAGGACGCGCCGCTGGTCGAGCACTTCGTACGCCAGCCATCGGGCTCGTGGTTGCTCACCGAGTACCGCGCCGGCCACGCCCTCGCGATCGATTCCCTCGGTGTCTCGATCGCAGTCGACGAGATCTACCGCAAGGTCCTCGACGCCCCCGCCGCGTGAGCGAGGGCGAAGCCGAGTCAGGTCGTCGGGGCGACGGGTAGGCCCGACCAGAGCACCGGCAGATCCAGCTCGACAGCGTCGAACGGCTCGATGCGCGCCGGTGCGTCACCGGAGAAGGTTCCGAGCAAGAGCCAGCGCGATTCGTGCAGCCGAAAGGCCTCGATGGTTCGCGCCGCAGGGTCCAAGAGCCACACGAACCCAACCGCCTCACGAGCGTAAAGCTGGAGCTTTCGCACCCGGTCCAGCCGCGCGGTGGAAGGCGAGAGCACCTCGCAGACCCAATCGGGTGCCAGGGTTTGAAACGGTAAGTCGGGGATCGTGGCCAACCGCTCGCGCCGCCAGCCCGCGAGATCGGGAACGACGATGTCGTCGCTCAAGTGCAGTTCCGGCTCGTAAAGGATCCACCAACCTCCCGGGCCGCCGCGACCGCGATCGAAAGGATCACCCACCTCGATGGCGAGCGACGAAGCCACCCGCTGATGCGCCAGCCCGGGACGAGGCAGCGCAATCAGCTCCCCATCGACGATCTGCGCCAGCAGGTGCTCGGGCACCTTCTTCAGGTCCTCGTAGGTCGCTCGTGCCGGTGCGGGCTCGGCCATACGACCAAACTACCACGAGCGTCCGAGGGGACTGCGTCCTCGAGATGCCGCTAGGAGCCTGTCGGAAAATGTGCCGCGCACGGCGACAGGCTCCTCGCTTGATG
>CAYVDO010000316.1:0-9707 GCA_964450125.1 uncultured bacterium | reverse complement strand
CGTCGGGCTGATCGTTCTGACGGCGGTGCTCGGCGCGCGGTTTCATACCCGCGGCCGCAGCGTGACGCGAGTCCTGGTCTTGCTCGCCGTCGGGCTACTGGCGATCCGCAGCGCCACGCGCTGCCGCGATTGGAGGAACGATGGCGCGCTGGCTCGCGCGACGGTCGCGGCGAGCCCGCGCAGTTGGCGGGCTCACGACGCCTTGGCAGCGACCTTGGTCGCGGAAGGTCACTTCCAGGAGGCGGAGGCCGAGTACCGGGAGGTGATGCGGATCAATCCGCGTGTCTCCGAGGCGCCACGAAACTTGGCGGGACTGCTCGTTCGTCGCGGCGAGCTGGACGCGGCCGTCCGCGTCCTGAAGCCCGCCGCCGCGGCTCACCGCGATGGAGCGACCTGGCTCGCGCTGGCGCAGGTGCAACTCCTTCGTGGCGCCGACGCCGATGCGCTCGTCGCGTTGGCCCGGACCGAGGAGCTCTCCGGAAACGTGCCGTCGGTGCGGGTCGGCCGAGCAGCGATCGCACTCCGTCGCGGGGATCCCGCGGAAGCGCTGCGACGGCTCGACGGGCTCTTGATCGCACGCCCCGACCGTGCGGACGACGTGCTGCCGATTTGGATACCGGCGCTGGTCGAGAGCGGGCGCGAGGCGGAAGCGAAGGAGGCGCTCTGTGCCTGGCAGCCGCTGAGCGAGGTTGCCCGACTCGACCGCGCCCATTGGCTCGGGCAACTGGCACTGGGTGATGCGGGCGCTGCGCGCGACGCAGCCGCTTCGGGCGTCACGACGCCGTGCGCATCCACGCCGCGCATCGACCCGAACGCCAGGCCGGCTTCGTGAGTCGCGCGCGCCTCGTGCTGATGGCGAAGGAGCCGCAGCCGGGCGCGGTGAAGACACGACTGGCGAGCGTTCTCGGCTTCGCGGGTGCCGCGCGACTCTATCGGGCGTTTCTCGAGGATCTCTGCGAGCGCGTGGCCACGCTCGACGGCGTCGAGCACGTGTTGGCGACGTGGCCACCGTGTGTCGACGCTGCCTGGCTCGATCCGTACCGCGCGCGTTTCCTGTGCGTCGCGCAACGCGGCGCCGGTTTGGGGGAACGTATGCGCGCCGCCGTCGACGATGGGCTCGCCGCCGGTGCTACGCGTGTGCTGTTGCTCGGCACGGATCTACCCACGCTGCCGCTCGAGCACGTCACAGACGCACTCGCGCGGCTCGCCGCTGGGGTGGACGTGGTGATCGGCCCCGACCCGGACGGCGGCTACTACGCGCTCGGCCTCACGCGTCCCGTGCCCGAGATCTTCGACGTGCCCCTGAGCACGGCGGATGTGCTCGACGCGACGCTGGCGCGTGTTCACGCGCTCGGCCTGCGGGCCGAGCTCTTGCCCGGTTGGGCGGACGTCGACGTGCCCGCAGATTTGGTGCGGCTTCGCCGCGAGCTCACCGACCCACGCATCGCGGCGCGCGCGCCGCGCACCGCGCGTATCCTGGCCCGTTTCGGCGAGCACGGCACGTTGTGAAGGCACACGTTCCGCCTTGCATCGAGGAGGGTCGCGTATCATGATCGCGGCCCGCGCAGCGAGAGCGGTTTCCTCCTCGCCGGCTTCGGGCTTCGGTCGCGAGCGCCGCACGCGGCGCGTTGAGGAGAGACGCGATGACCAGGAAGCCAGCGATCGTGTGTGCGCTCGCCACGCTGCTCGCCACAGGCGGGGTTGCGGTACCTGCAGCGGCAGATACCTACGCGTGGACGGACGAATCGGGGGCCAAGCACGTCACGGATCGGCTCTCGGCGGTGCCTGAGGCCTACCGCGATCGGGTGGTGCGGGTCGGCGGCGCGCCGAGCGCCGCGCCAGCCCCGAGCGCCGCCGAGGCGGATCGAAGTGCACCCCCGGCCAGCGCGCCAGCTGCGGGAGCGCGCAGTGGCGGTGGCACGGACGAGATCTTTCGCTTCGGCGCCGATCCGGTGGTGCGTAGCACCGAACCGGCCCGCGCGCCGGATGGCGCGACGGACGTTCCGGAGGTGCCGAAGGACAACGAGGGCCACGACCGTCAGTGGTGGCAGCAGCAGATGGCGGCGGCGCTCAATCGCCAGACGGCTGCTGCGGGCGCGTTGCAGCGGCTCGAGGCCGGGAACGTGGTGCTCACGTACGGTCGTCCCGCCGATCGCACCAAGTATCGGGACGAGCTGGCGAAAGCCCGCAAGGAGGCCGAGGACGCCGACAAAGCGGTCGACGTCCTCAAGAAGCGTGCGCGGACCGCGGAGGCCGATCCGTCGTGGCTGGTGCTGCCGGGCATGGAAACGACCGAGGAGAAGAAGAAACCGTGACCCTGTTCGAGAAGGTTCAGCGCAACGAGGCGCACGTCGGAGTCATCGGGCTGGGCTACGTCGGCTTGCCGCTCGCCGTCGAGTTCGCGGAGGCCGGATTCGCGGTCACCGGCTTCGACATCGACGCGGGACGGGTCAGCCAGGTTTGCGCTGGCGCGAGCTACATCTCGGACATTCCCGACGAGCGACTGAGGCCGCTGGTGGAGAGCGGCAGGCTGACCGCCACCACCGACTTCGACGCGCTCGCGAAGGTCGACGCGGTGAGCATCTGCGTGCCCACCCCGCTGCGCAAGAGCAAGGACCCCGACATCTCGTACATCGTGGAAGCGGCCGAGGCGGTGCGCCGTCGGCTGCATCCGGGACAGCTCGTCACCCTGGAGAGCACCACGTACCCCGGCACCACCGAGGAGGTCGTCCGCCCGATCCTGGAGGCCGACGGCCTGACGGTGGGCACCGACGTGTTCTTGGCTTTCTCGCCGGAGCGCGTGGATCCCGGTAATCCGCGTTTCCACACCCGCAACACACCCAAGATCATCGGCGGCGCGACGCCGAGCTGCGGTGCCGTCGCCAAGGCGCTCTACGAGAAGGCAGTGGAGCGCGTGGTGCTGGTCTCGTCGACGCAGACCGCGGAGATGGTCAAGCTCCTCGAGAACACCTTCCGCGCGGTCAACATCGGTCTGGTGAATGAGATCGCCATCATGTGCGATCGGCTCAAGCTCGACGTCTGGGAGGTGATCGATGCCGCCGCCACCAAGCCCTTCGGCTTCCATCCGTTCTATCCGGGGCCGGGCTTGGGCGGGCACTGCATCCCGATCGATCCGCATTACCTCTCGTGGAAGCTCAAGCTGCTCAACTACAATGCGCGTTTCATCGAGCTGGCGGGGGAGATCAACGCAGCCATGCCACGGTACGTGGTCAATCGGTTGATCCACGCCCTCAACTCCCGCCGCAAATGCTTGAACGGCGCCCAGGTGCTGGTGGTGGGTGTCGCGTACAAGAAGAACGTTTCCGACGTGCGTGAATCGCCGGCGCTCGACATCCTCGAGCTCCTGCGCGAGGCCGGCGCCGAGATCAGCTACCACGACCCCTACGTCCCCGAGCTCAGCCACGGCCCGCTGGATCTCGCCAGCGTTCCGCTCGACGCGGAGCGCCTTCGGGCCGCGGACGCCGTGGTGATCGTGACCGACCACCAGAGCATCGACTGGAGCGGTGTCGCTCGCACCGCGTCGCTGGTCCTCGATACGCGGAACGCGGTGAGCGAACGCCGCGAGAACGTGTTCAAGCTCTGAGCCGGCGCCGCGCCACGGCCGACCATGCGACGCGCGCTGGCCACGCTCGGATTGCTGCTTGCCGCGGGCTGCAGCGTGGTGGACGTCGGCGACAGCCGCGAGGCCGAGTACTACGCCCGAATCCAGACCCTCGAGACGCAGGTCGAGGAACTGCAGAAATCGCTCGACGGCGCCCAATCGCGGGTGAAGGATCTGGAAAGCGACGAGCGCGCCCGCTTCATCGATACCTATTTGCTGGGGCAGAGCTCCACCCCCGACGCCGCGCTGGCGGCTTGGGAATCGTTCCTGACGGATTTCCCCGAGAGTCCCCTCGGTCCCGCAGCCCGCGAGCTGCGGGACCGCAGCCGCGCGCGGGTGCTCGAGCGAAACGTGATCGAGAACGAGGAATTCCGCGTTCTCGTCGACAAGCTCAAGACTGCAGACCCCCCTCAGCGCAAGGTCTTGATCGAGGATTTCCTGGTGCGGTTCCCGGACACCTCGCGAAAGGCCGACCTCGACAAGCGCCTCGACACGTTGCGGCAGATCGACGCGTTGAAGCGCGAGTACCTGGGCGAGACGCCCGCCGCCGATCCGACGACGGCGCCGGTTGCGACGCCCGCGAGTCCCGCGGTGGATCCTCCGGGGCGCGCGCGCATCGACGTGCCCGTATCGGGACCGTGAGCCCGTCGCACGCGACGCGTCGAGCCGAGCCCGCCGCTCGGGTGATCCATGCGTGATGCCGTCCCCTCGCCATTCACCCGCGATCTCACGGCGGCGCTCGCGCGCTTTCGCGTGGTGCTCGTCGAGCCCAAATACGCCGGCAATCTCGGCCTGGTGGCGCGGGCCATGGCGAGCGCTGGTTTCTCGGATCTGAGGCTCGTGCGGCCGCGAGCACCGATCGATCTGGAGGCCCGCACCTTGGCCATGGCGGGGCGGCCCATTCTCGATGGGTGCAGCAGCCACGACGATCTCGCCTCGGCGCTCGCGGGCTGCGATCTCGCCATCGCGGTGAGTCGCTTCGGTGGCCGCCACCGGCCGAATCCGCTCACGCCTGCGTCCACCGCGCGCGTGCTGCTCGAGCTTCTTCCCGCGGTGCGCGCAGCACTCGTATTCGGCTCCGAAGACCAGGGCCTGAGTCGCGACGAATGCGCCGGGGCGTGGGCGTATCTCTCGATTCCCACCGGTGGCAGCCCGTCGCTCAACCTGGCGCTCGCCGTGGCGGTGGTGCTGCACGCGTTCGCCGCCGAAGCCGTCGAGCGCGTTCCCGAAGGGCCCGAGCGCGCCGAAGAGCGTGTCCATCTCACGAGCCGCGTGCTCGAGTTGCTGGAACGCGTGGGTTTCGTCGGCGCCGAGGATCCCGGCCGCATGCTCCCGAAGCTGCTCGCGACGCTGGCGCGCCTCGAGCTCGATCCCCGCGAGGTGCGCATCCTCCACGGCCTGGTGGGCCAGATCGAATCGCATCTGACGACGAGCGCCACCGAGGGCGCGCGGTGAAGATCCTCGTCGGCGCGGTGCAGGCGCCATTCACGCGAGGTGGCGCAGAAGCGCTCGTGGAAGGGCTCGAGCGCAGGCTCGCCGCGCGCGGCCATCGCACCGACGTGCTGCGCATCCCGCTGCGCATGCTGCCGCGTCCCGAGATCGTGAAGATGTGCCTTTTGTGGCGCCTGCTCGACGTGGAAGAGAGCTACGGCGAGTCGGTCGATCTCTTCGTTCCCACCAAGTTCCCCTCCTACTTGGTGCGTCACTCGCGCAAGGTGGTGTGGCTCTTCCATCAGATGCGGGAGGTGTACGAGCTCTACGGCACGCGGCTCTCCGCCTGGGAGGGCACGGGGATGGACGACGTGGTGCGCGACGCCATCCATCGTTTGGACCTCGTGGGCTTCGGGGAAGCGCGCCGGATCTTCACCATCTCGCAGACCGTCGCCGATCGCCTGAAGAAGACCACGGGCTTCGATGGCCATTGCCTCCATCACCCGCCGCCCCTCGCCGGTCGCACGCGCCGCGGGGAGGCCGAGGACTTCGTGTTCACGGTCAGCAGGCTCGATCGCACCAAGCGCATCGAGCTGCTGGTGGAGGCGATGGCCCACGTGCGCCCACCGCTGCGCGCGATCATCGCCGGCGATGGTCCCGAGCGCGGCGCGCTCGAGCGCCGCGCCGCGGAGCTCGGGCTCGGTGAGCGCGTGGTGTTCGCAGGCCGCGTCGACGACGAAACCATCGTCGATCTCTACGCGCGCTCGCTGGCGGTGTACTTCGCGCCCTTCGACGAAGACTACGGCTACGTCACCCTGGAAGCGTTCTTGTCGGGCAAGCCTGTCGTCACGGCACCCGATTCGGGCGGCGTGCTCGAGTTCGTCGCGGACGAGGTCTCGGGCAAGGTGGTGCCTGCAGATCCGCGTCGATTTGCCGAGGCAATCGAGGCGCTTGCCGCCGATCGCCGGCGAGCGCAGGCCCTGGGCGACGAGGGCTACGCCCGTGTCGCCTCCATCTCGTGGGACGGTGTCCTGGACGCGCTCACGTCGGCGTGAGCCGGGTACCGAGGCAGCCGACCATGCGCGTGGCGCTCTTCGCACCGGTCGATCACGGCGACCGACCTGAAGGTCGCGATGCGCTCGCCTTCGCCCGCGAGCTCGCTCGCCACGTCGAGCTCACCGTGTTCGTGCGTGTCGATCCCACGCGACCCGCGCCGCCGCCCGCAGGACTTCGCGTCGAGAGTCAGCAAGCTTTCGAGCGCGCCCATCTCGCGGGTGCGTTCGATCACACGCTCTACTTCCTCGCGAACGACGCCTACGTCTGCGAGTTCGTGGGGCGACGCCTCGACGCCGAGCGCATGAATCGCCCCGGGGCGATCGTGCTGCTTCGCGACGCGACGATGCAGCATTACTTCCAAACCGTGACGATTTATCTGGGCGACGCGCGCAACTACCACGACGGCATGGCGCAGGCGCACGGTGCGCTCGGTGCGCACGCGGCGCCCGTGGTCTTGGCAGGAGGCGGCCACGACGCGCTCTTCCGCGAGCTCGACATGCTGCGGTTCTTCGTGGAGGCCGCCGCCGCGGTGGTGGTGCCGAACCCGGCGCTCGAACGCCGCGTGCGCAGTCTCGAGGGCCAGCTCACCCCCCTGGTGTCTCGCGTTCCCCGTGGCGTCGCTCCCGCGAGCGCAAGCCGCGCGCTGCGCGAACGGCTCGTGGCAGACGCTGGAATCGAGGCGTTGGATTCGGACGCTCGCGTCTATCTCGTGCGCGTGGGCGCCTCGGCGCTCGAGCGCGAAGAGGCTGCTGCTACCGCCGCAGCATTGCGTCGCACCGACCCCCTTGCAGCGATCGTCTTACAGGGCGCCGAAGGCGTCGAATGCACGAACGACCCGCGGCTGGCCTGGATCGCCGGATCGCCGCCGGACGAAGGCGATCTGCCGGCCTGGGATGGCGTCGTCGACCTGCGCGATCCCATCCTCGGGCGCGGGGCGATCGAGATGCTGCGGTGGCTCTCGGCGGGTGTGCCAGTCGTGGTCGCGGATTTTCCGGCGTTCGAGGATGTTTCGGCCGATGCGCTGGCCCGCGCGCCCACGCTCGGTGGCGGCGACACGGCGGCCCGCACCCTCGCGGATCCGACACGAAGGGTGTCGCTCGCCGAACGTGGCCGGGAGCACGCACGTACCCACGCCACGCATGCCGCGGAGGTCTCGGGCTTGCTTCGCTTTCTGCGCACCCACGCAACCGAGCTGGTGGAGCGCACGGTCATCCTCGGCAACGTGCGCGAACGGGTGCTGGCGGCGCGCCGCCGTGAAATCGCCGCACGGATCCGCGACGCGGTGTTCTTGGGGGTACCCGTCGACCTGCCCGGCGGTCTGGGGGGACGCTTCGTCGACGAAGTCGAGGAAGCGCTCAGGAGCTTCGGCATCGATCCGGGGCATCCGCGGCCTGGCGTGCCTCGATCCGGATGAGCGTCGCCCAGCCCACCACGGCGAAGCTCGCGCCGAACGCGAGCGTCGCCAGACTGACGATCCAGGCGCTGGCGACCGCGGTGGAGCGAGCGATGCCGAGCGCGATGAACGCCAGGGTCCAGGCGCCTTCCAGCGTTCCGAAGCTGCCGATCAGCGTGACCGGCAGGCTGGATGCCAGATTGGCGACGCTGGCACCCAGGATGACCGTGCTGAGCGTGAGCTCGACACCCACGCCGCGCAGCACCCACCAATAGCAGAGGTAGATCGAGATCCAGGCCCCCAGCGAAGCGACGACGAGCCGCACCCGCCCTCGGGGCGGGGTGGTCGCGGTCGCCCCGGAGAGCTCGGCGAGAGGGTCCAGAAAGCTCGCGACCCGGCCACTTCGAGCTCGCTCGGGCGCAAAGCGCCTCACCAGGGCGATGCCCACCCGCATGAGGGGCCCGATGGCGAGATAACCCGCGCCGCAGATCACCAGCGCCGTGATCGCGACCGCGATCGCGTCTTGGCGATCGAGACCGATGTCGCCCACGTGATTCAGGACGGCCAGCGCGAAGATCCCTGCCACCGCCACCAGATCGAGGATCCGGATCTGCACCAGCCCGAGCATGCTGCCGGTAAACGACCCACCGCCCAGCCGCCGCACCAGATAACCGTACGCCAGCTCGCCCCCGCGCGCCGGGAGCACGCGGTTCAAGAAGCCGTGCAGCGAGGTCACGGCGAAGAGGCGCGAGGGAGTCAGCGCCGCGCCGGTGGCGCGATAGCGGATGGCTCGACAAACGAGCACCAGCGAGTAGGCGAGGGCGGCTGCAGCGAGCGGGGCTGCGCGCCGGTTGCGCCAAAGCGCCCGCAGGTCGTCGAGGTCGGCGGTGTGCGCCATCCAGGCGAACACCGCCGCCGTCACGGCTACCCCGATCCAGAAGCGCCGCGCCGGCAGCCGCGCCCGGATCTCCTCGACGAACGACATGCCGGCGAAAATAACGCGCGATGCGGCGCTCGCCTGCGACCCCTTCGACGACTTCGCGGTTCGCACCCTCGCGCCTGGGCGCGCCGCCCGTCCGGGCGTGGAGCATGACGGCGTGAGCGCGGAGCGGGTCGGAGAGGCGGCGTCGTCGCCGTCGTGCGTGACTGGGGCGCTGGAAGCGGGTGCGCGAATCGCGGTTGCCGACCTGCTGCTGGTGCAGTGGACGAGCTACGCGGTCGCGCCGGCGGCACTCGCGTACGCCGGTCTTTTCGATACCCTCGTGCTGCTCGCGATCGCGGGGCTTTCGGGTCTCGTCGTCGTGGCCATCGCCACGTCCTTCGGCGGATCGCGTCGTGAGCGTCTCCAGGTTCTGGCGGTGGTTCTCGCCACGGCGCTGCCGGGCGTCGTCTACGGTCTCGCGCGAGCGCGTGCACTCCGCCTCGGGATCGCTGAGCCTCGGGTCGCGATCGCGTCTGTGGCGCTCGCGGCTTGCGCCGTCGCTCTCGCGGCCATGCTTCGGCGCGCGCGGGGCGCCGCGCCGCGCGGCCGTGGCACCGAGCTCGGCCATGCGTTGCTGGTCGCAGCACTGAGCTTCATTCCCGTGCTCACGTGTGTCGGCGCGGCCAAGGGGCCGCGGGTGGGTCCATTGCCGCTCGCGGTCGTCGGCTTGGTCGCGGTGTGGTTGGCCGTGAGCGCGCTCGCGTTTCGACGGGCCCGACACGGTCGTGGCGCGTGGCGCCGCGTGGGCGCGGTGTTGGTGTTCGGCGCATCGACGAGCGTCGCCAGCTACCCGCTGGCACCGGGCTTCGCCAGCCCGTCGCGCCGAGCGGAGAGGACGGGTGCGCGAGCCGTCATGCCCGTGGATGCGACTGGGCTCGACGTGTCGACTCCGGATCGTGGCGATCCCCCCGACGTGATCCTCGTGGTGCTCGACACGGTCACCGCTCGCGATCTCTCGCTCTTCGGCCACCCCGCGCCCACCAGCCGTGGGCTCGAGCGTTTCGCCGAGCACGCCGACACGTACGAAGCCGCGTACTCGAACGCCAGCTGGCCGTTGCCGGCGCACGCGAGCCTGCTCACCGGGCTCTTGCCTTCAGCCCACGGCGCCCAGAGCTCCGTCGCCCGAGTGACGCAGGCGGAGGGCGGCGGGGAGCGCTGCGAGCTGGTGCAGCAGCCGCTCGCCCCGAGCGTCACGACGCTGGCCGAATGCCTCGCCCGAGCGG
>CAYVDO010000315.1:0-9859 GCA_964450125.1 uncultured bacterium | reverse complement strand
CGCCTCATGCACCAGCGCCACGTAACGATCGAGATAGGCCGTGTCGAGGTCGCCGGGCGCAGGCTCGATCGCCTCCCAGCTCGTGAGCAAGCGCACCACGTTGAAGCCCCACGCCGCGAGCTGATCGAAGCCCGCCGGATCCTCGAGCGCCACGAAGGGCGGCCCTTTCGCCCGCCCGCTCACGTTGGCGCCGTGCAGGATTGCAACGCCCCCGTCTCCGTCCACGAGCCACCGCCCGTCGACTCGAAGGCGATCCGTGTCGCCCGTGCTTGCCCCCGCATCGGGTGATCCGCCGGCACAGCCAGCGCCGCCGACCACGACCGCCACGAGCGCCGCGATCCTCCACCCGCGTCGTCGAGCCACTCGCACGTGCAGCCTTCAGTACAGAAACGGGATCACGCGGAAGCGGGCGACCTTGCAGTATTGCTCCCAGAGCTCGCCGTACTTTGCTTGGCACTTGCCATCATCTCGGGCGGCGCGCTGGGTGAGCAGCAAGAGCAGCGAGAACGGGAGCAGATAGGGCCAGACCGACTGAAAACGCGTGCAGAGCGCGAACGACAGGTACACCATCAGCTCACCCGTGTAGTTCACGTGACGGCCGATTCCCCACCAACCGGAGATCAGGAGCCGCCCGCCCAGGGTGCGTGCCGGCTTGCCCCAGATGATCGCGTTGCGATCGCGCTTGTAACGATCCTTCTGCCAGTTGGCGCTGCGGAAGATCCAATGCCCGAGGATGTGGAAGGCACCCAGCGCCAGCGACGCCTGCCAGTGGAAGGGCAACGTGTCGTCGATCAGCCACCAACCGCAGATCGAGTACCAAAACGGCACGTAAACCGTATCGCCCCACACCAGCATGAAGCCGAACTTCTCGGCGATGATGTCCCAGGTGGAGAGCATGAACTCTTCTTTGAGGTAGTGGGTGAAGAGGTACGCCCACCAGAAGCACAGGAAGAGCCCCATCTGCGGCGTGAGGCTGCCGTAGAGCTCGAATTGGCGGTACGCGAACGCCGCGATGATCACTCCCAGCCCGATCAGTGACGGGTGGTAGAAGAACATCTTGAGGTCCACACCGCAGAACGTGGGGTTGAGCTGATTTCCGAACCAGATGTCGTGGATCAGCTTGGGCAGCTTGGTGTGGCGCTCGATCGCTCTCTCCTCGACGTACCCCTTGAGCAGGATCAGCGCCAGCGCTACCAACGAGAACACGTTCGCCACCACCAGCAGCGGCTTGAAGTAGCTGAGCACCGGCGTGAGCGAGAAATCGAACACCAACGTGAGCACGGCGATCACCGCTTGGGTCGCGAAGAAGAGTGTCATCCCCGAGAGCTTGTAGGTACGACGCGCGCCGTTCGCGAGTGGCTGGCCCTGGGCCTGGATTCCGGGCAGCAAGATCGACCCCAGGAACAGGAACGCGAAGAAGCCGACGAGCATCCCTGCGGCGAACTTGAGCGTGTCCCAGGTGATGGGCAGCAACAGACCTTCCATCCGCGAGCTCCTCGAAAAATCGGCATGTGTGCGTGAGCCCGCGAGAGGTACCATGCGCGCCGCGAACGGCACAACGGCTTTCGCGGCCCGCGCTTCGCACGCGACGCGGGCGGCTTCACCGACCTCTCCGGCCCCTCTCGACGATCCCCATGACGAATCCGACTGCGCCCTCGCTCTTCGCCGCCCACCCCGGGAAGCGCGCCGCCGAGCGCTACTTCCTCGCCTACACGCCGGTGTGGGGAGCACTCGCCGGCAGCGTGATGCTCACCGGTGTCGCGAATGGCTGGGGCGACGTCGGGCTGATGCTCTTCGCACTCCTCCTTTGCGCCGGCACCGCGCTCGGCCCGTTCGTGTTTGCGCCAGCGGAGGAGAAGGCGAAGCCCCTGACCGAGCGCTACGCGTTCAAGATCCTGGTCTGGCTAGCGATCTACTCGTTCCTCGCCAACACCTTCGGCACCTCGTTCTTCTACGAGGCGCTGCACGCGCATTACGGCTTCAACACCCGTTTCAACTTGAACGGAGTTCCGGTCTTCCTCACCTTCATGACCATCACCTACTTCGCGACCTATTCGGTGCTCGCGTGCATGGGATGGAGGATCGCTCGAGATCGCGTGATGCCGCGCTCCCGAGCCCGAGGCTGGGCGTTCGCGTGCGCGGTGCCAGTGGTGATCGCCGGCGTCGAGAGCGCGCTCAACGCCAACCCGTGGATGAAGACGCTCTACTGCTTCGACGACCCGCCGATGGCGCTCACCTTCGGCACCGTCGCGTACGGCACATGGCTCGCTCTGGCGATGCCGTTCTGGGTGACGCTCGACGAGCGCCCGGGTGACGCCCTGCCGACGTCGAAGGTGGTGCTCGGCAGCTTGCTCGCCACCGCGCTCTTGGTCGCGGACGCCGAGGTGCTGAAGCGGGTGGTGGCGCCGCACGTCACCGAGGTGGCGTGGGGCCACGTGGGCCTGCGCGACTACGGCACGAGCTGCCTGGGCCCAGCACCCGCGGGGAAGTCCGAGGACGATGGCTAGGAGCTCGATGGAGAGAGCGCGAATGGCGCGGATCGCGCTGGTCGGCGACCATCGCTCGGAGGTGATCGCGCATCAGGCGATTCCGCTCGCCCTCGCTCGCGCGCGCGACGAAGGCCAAGCGGGGATCGCGTGGGTGTGGGTGGGCACGGACACGCTGGGCGGCGACGTGGCGCAGCAGCTCGCCGAGTTCCACGGTGTGTGGTGCGTGCCCGCGAGCCCCTACGCGAACACCGCCGGCGCGCTCGCGGCGATTCGCTTTGCGCGACTCGGCGAGCGGCCCTTCCTCGGCACCTGCGGCGGCTTCCAGCACGCACTCCTCGAGTACGCCCGCGACGTGTGGCAGCTGCCCGATGCCGCCCACGCGGAACTCGACCCGCACGCAGCCAACCCGTTGGTATCGCGCCTGAGCTGCGGCTTGGTCGAGGTGAGCGGCGAGATCCGCCCCACCCCTGGCTCGCGTTTCGCGGCGATCTACGGCGGGGCGAGCACCGCGACCGAGGGCTACCATTGCAACTACGGCCTCGATCCCGCCGCCGCGTGGCGCCTCGACTCGGGACCACTCAAGGTCGCCGCTCGCGACGCCGCAGGCGAGGTTCGCGCGATCGAGCTCGACGGCCACCCGTTCTTCGTCGCCACGCTTTTTCAGCCGGAACGTGCGGCACTGGCGGCTCGCTCGCATCCCTTGATCGCGTCCTTCGTGCACGCCGTCGAGGCCTTCGCCGAGCGCTGAACCACATCGGCCGTCTGCACGAAATCTCCATCGGCGAAGGGCAAATCGACACGCGTCGCGGTCGTGCGAAGTTTGCGATGACTCACCGCGTCATCTTGACAGCCCAGCCACGCGCCAAGACAATCCGCCCCCGCCGAAACCGAGAGGATTCCACGCATGACCTCAGCTTCCAGCAAGCTCACCGGTGCGAGCCCCGTTCCATCGATCGGGATCAGCGCGCTTTCCGTCTACCTCCCCGAGCGCGCCGTGAAGCTCAGGCCGCTCGCCGAAGAGCGCAATGCACGCCGCAGCGACGGCGACTCGCGCGACTTCGTGAAGTCGCTTCGCTACACCGGCCAAGAAGAGATGCGCATCCCCGAGGTCTGGGAGGACACGGTGACGATGATCGCCGAGTCGGTGCGCGATCTCGTCGAGAGCACCGGAGTCGACCCCACGCGGGTGAGCCAATTCGTGTGCGGCACCGAGACCGCGATGGACCACGCCAAGCCGCTCTCGAGCTTCGCGCAGGGTTTGCTCGAGCAAGACGGCCTACGCATCGGCCCCGACACCAGCATCTACGAGGTCAAGCACGCGTGCGCGGGCGGCACCTACGGGCTGCTCGGCGCCGTGAGCCAGATCGCCATCGACTCGCTGCGCGGGCTGGCCGCCCCTGCGATCGTCACCATGGGCGATACCTCGCGCTACGACCTGGTCTCGACCGCCGAGTTCACCCAAGGGGCGGGCGCGGTCAGCATGCTGGTCGAGACCGATCCCAAGCTCATCCGCCTCGACCTCGGCGTGGTCGGGTACAACAGCCAGAGCGTCGACGACTTCTTCCGCAACATCGGCTCGACCGTCGCCAAGGCACGCGGCAAGTTCTCGGTGCAGTGCTACAAGGACGCGCTGGTCGGCGCCTACCAGAGCTTCAAGGACAAGGCGCTGAAGAGCGGTCTCGTCGACGTTCCGATCGGTAAGCACTTCCTCGACGGCTTCGACTACGTGCTTCTGCACGCGCCCTTCCGCCAGATGCCGGTGGAAGCGCTGACCGACTTGCTCGCCAAGGCGCGCGGCATCTCGGCCGAGGCCGCCGAGGTCGAGCTCGAACGACTCCGCTTGCCGGAATCGCTTCACGGCACGGCGCTCGCCGGCAATCTCTACACCTGCTCGCTCTACCTGTGCCTGGCGAATCTGCTCGAAAGCGAGCTCAAGCGCATCGGCGACGAGATCGAGGGCAAGCGCATCCTCTTCGCCTCGTACGGCAGCGGCAACACCATGGTCGTCTATTCGGGAACGATCGTCCCGGGCGCAGCGGCGGCGATCCGAAAGATCGGCCTCGGCGACAAGCTCAAGCAACGTACCTGGCTCGGCACCCGCGATTACGAGGACCGCGTGGCCTTCGATAAATTCGATCGCGAGCGCTACGCAGCGCGGCTCACCAGCGAATGGACGTCGATCCCCGCGGATCGCTACTACCTCCGTGAGATCCGCGTGGACGGCTATCGCGAGTACGGCGTGAAGGGGAAGGAGACCGCCCCGGGCGCGGTGCTCGGCGCTGGCGCCAGCGCGGCCTGATCGCCAGACGTCGTCGACGAACCACCCGGCGCAGCGCCCTTCGGCGCAGCGGTCTCCACGCACGCCGTCGATCGCTCCGCGTGCCAGCGGCACGCCACGAGCGAAACGAGTGACTCGGGGGTGGGGGGCTCGAAAGCCCCCCCGAGGAAAACCCCTACGCCGGCACGGCAGCGAGGGGCTGGCGGATGGGCGCGGTGAGGCCGGCGGCGATCATCTGTACCGGTAGATCCGGCGCCTTGGTCAGCGCGCGGCGACGGAACGGGCTCGCGAGAAGCGTGAGGATGTCGCGCTTCCGCATGAAGCGGCCGAAGTTCCGGAGCAAGCGCGCGGTCCGGATCGGGCGGCGCGTGATTCGGTGCCAGAAGAGCAATCCGTAGCCCTTCATCCGCAGCCGGTTGAGCTCCTCGCTCGGCAGAATGCTCGGATCGATGTCGGAGCATTTGAACCACTTCTGCCAATCGCGCTTGTCGTCGATCACTCCTTTTTCGACGTATTCCTGCCAGAGCGGCGTGCCGCGATAGGCGCACAGCCGGTTGAAGCCGAAGGTGTCGAGCTCGAGACGCGCCGCGAACCGGAAGCTCTCGAGCACGTCCTCGGCCGTCTCGTTCGGGGCGCCGATCAGAAAGAATCCGTGGGCGCTGGCGATGCCCGCTTCCTTCGCCTTTCGTACCGCCAGCTCGATCTGCTCCAGCCGCTGACCCTTCTTGAGACGGTCGAGCACCTTCTGGGTCCCAGCCTCGACGCCGAACGCGAGCATCGAGCACTTGGCCTTCGCCATGATCGGGAACTCGTTGATCGCCATCGAGTCGACGCGACCTTCGCAGCCCCACCGCAGATCGAGCTTGCGATCGATCATGCCCTGGCAGATGGCCTCGATTCGTTTCCTCTTGAGCAGGAAGTGGTCGTCGGTGAGGTACACCGAGCGATAGCCGCGATCGTTGAGCATCTGCATCTCACCGAGCACGTGCTCCGGTGAACGCGAGCGCCACTTGCCGTCGGCGAGCGCCGGAATGTCGCAGTAAATGCATGGATACGGACAACCGCGCGACGTCTGCATGGTGCAGAAACGGTCCAGCGAAAGCACCGCGGGCACGTCGAGCGGCATCGATTCGATGTACTCGATCGGCAAGCTCTCGCGGTCGGGATACGGGTACTTGTCGAGGTCGCGCAGGATCGGTCCGTCCTGATTCGTGACGATCTCGTCGCCGCGCCGCCACGAAAGGCTCGGTACGTCGCCGGGGCGGTCCATGCTGGCGAGGTAAGCGGGCAAGAGCTCCTCGCCCTCGCCCTCCCCCACGGCGTCGGCATGCGGGCAGTCCTCGAGGATCTGCTCCGGATTGATCGACGCGAACGGTCCGCCGAGGATGATCGGCGTGCTGGGCGATGCAGCCTTCAGCGTGGCCGCCATCGCCTTCGTCGCGGGATACGAGGTCGTCGAAAGGAAGGAGAGGCCCACCAAGTCGGGCTTCTCGTCGCGCACCGCTTGCGCGATGTGGGCGGGCTTCATTTCGGGATGGCAGGTATCGAAAAGCCGCACCTGATGCCCGCGCTCGCGGAGCACCGGCGCCAGCGTCTGAATTCCCAATGGCGGAAACGCCATCACGGGAAGCCGGTTCTCGAACTGAGGTCGACGCAGCCGCTCCGGCAACAGGCGGTAGTAATTCTCGTCGCGAACGTAAACGAGGAAGACGTTCAAGGGTTTCTCGCAGACTCGGGTGAAAAGCCACCGGGCTCGGGCGGCGATCCGACCCGGGAATACCGGGAGGGTGGGCTCCACAGAGGACTACAGAGTGCCCGCCAGGGACGAAATCTGGAAGGGGGCGCGACCCATTTCTTCGCGGATCAGGCGAACGTCACGGGAGCGTCACGAAACCGCAGGCATCACATGTGCTCTTGGACCCAGTCGTAGGCACGGCGGACGAAGGCCGATTTCCCGAGGTTCTTTCGAATCCAGCAGTTGACTCGGGCGGGCAGCGTGGTGGGGACGACCCCCTTCACCAGATAGGGAACGTGGCGCGGGCAGTTGGCGTGAGCGTGGGTGATGCGTACTCGCACCACGCGCCTGGCGCCGGGAATCACCGCTCGGGCGGCGTCGCCGTCGAGGATCTCCGCCGCGCCGCCCACGCGCAGCCGCTTGGCGTGCGCGAAATCCACGAACAGGAGCGCTACCGAGGGATTGAGCTGGATGTTGCCGAGGCTCATGAAAGCCCCGTTGCCATCGTAATCCTCGAAGGCGAGCGTGCGCTGGTCGAGCACGTGGACGAAGCCACGCGGGCCGGCGCGGAACGAGCAGTCGGTGCGGCCCAGCTCGTCGGCGGTCGCCCAGAAGAACCACTCCTGCGCACGCACGAACACGGCTTCTTTTTCCGAGAGTTGCGGGGCGACGGATTTCGCCACGCGCAGGCCCAGCTCGTGGGTGCCGTAGCGCTGCTGCAATGCGAGCGAGCCCGCGTGCATCTTGTCTGGGCGGGCGATGTCTGTGTCGTTCATGGCTCGACTCCGTGAGATCGACGAGTGCTACGATCCGCGCGCCTCGAGTGTAGCCACCGAGGTTCGCCGCCCCGCTGACATTCGTCATCTCACCGATGCCGCCCCGAGCCAACGCCGCGATCGTCCGCGCGCTACCGCTCGTGCTGCTCGCGCTTGCACTCGGTTGCGAGGGCGGGAGCGGTGACGCCGACGGCGCCCTGCGCTTGCCGCGCCGATTCGTGCTCGGTGCCGCCACCGCCGCCCAGCAAGTGGAAGGTGGCCTCACCAACACCGACTGGTACCAGTTCACGACCTTGCCCGAGCTCGCCGGCAAGACCGCCGAGCCCGCGGGAGCCGCCGCCAATAGCTACGAGCTCTTCGACACCGACCATCGGCTCGTCGAAGAGATGGGCCTCGACGCCTACCGGTTCTCGATCGACTGGAGCCGGGTGATGCCGCGCAAAGGCGTCCTCGACGAGAGCGAGATCGCCCACTACCACTCGGTCCTCGCCTCGGTGCGCGCTCACGGGCTGGCGCCCTACGTCACGCTTCATCACTTCACCAACCCCATCTGGGTCTACGACCTGACGAACCTCGACTGCGCCGGCGGTCCCACCGACGCCAACCTCTGCGGCTGGTCGAATCCGGAGGTCGCCAAGCAGTTCGGCGCCTTCTGCTCGCGCATGGCCAGCGAATTCGGCGGCGACGTCGATTGGTGGGCCACCTTCAACGAGCCCAACGTCTACTTCCTGAGCGGCTACACGGGCGCCAGCTTTCCGCCCGGGCTCTTCGCGCCGCTGCCGAGCGACATCCGCGATTCGTTCTCGAACGTCCTCGATCAGTATCTGAGCGCCCACGCTCAGTGCTACGACGCGATCCGCGCAAACGATGCCGTGGATGCCGACGCCGATGGCGAGGCGGCGCGCATCGGGCTCACCATCGCCACCACGGCCTACGAGCCCGTCGATCCCACGAATCCCAAGCACGCCGCCGCTGCGGCGGCCTCGGGGGCGCCGGACTACTCGTTCGTGAACGGTGTGGTCGCGGGCGGTCTGGACCGCGACCTCGACGGCGTGATCGACGCGGACCGCCCGGCGTACGCGCACAGGCTCGACTGGCTCGGCCTGCAGTACTACCGGGAAGCGAAGGTGTTGCCGCTGCTCGGTGCGTATCCGCTCAGCTCGGTGCCGTGCCAGGACGAGATCGCGACCTTCGTGGGCGCTCTCGGGCCGCTCGTACTCGATCTTCTCGGTTGCCCGCGGGCGCCCTACCCCGACTTCCCGATCCCCAACTACACCGGACCAGGCCCGTATCACTGGGGCGGCGTTCACGCGCCCGAGGCGCTCTTCGACGTGACGAAGCTCTGGGCCGAGCGCTTCCCGAACATGCCGCTCCTCATCACCGAGAACGGCTACGGCGTGCGCGAGGCCGATTTCGCCATCGGCGGCAGCCTGCGCGCTCAAAGCCTGGTGCGGCATCTGGTAGTGGTGCGCGAAATCCTCGACGCCGGCGTCGATCTTCGCGGCTATTTCCATTGGTCGCTGATCGACAACTTCGAATGGGCGCAGGGGTTCGCGATCCGTTTTGGCCTCTACACCCTCGATCGCGACACCTTCGCGCGCACACCGACCGAAGCCGTCGACGTGATGAGCGAGATCGCCCACACCCGCCGCATCTCGCGCGAGCTCCTCGACACCTACGGCGGCACCGGCGCGCTCAGGCGCTGACTCGTTCGCGAGCGCGTGGAATGACCGAGACGAGCCACCCGACCACTTCCCCCGCGGCGCTCCTCGATGCGTTCGTGGAGGGCACACGGGCAGCGTTCGGTGCCGACCTGGTGAGCGTGGTGCTCTTCGGCAGCGGCGCCGAGGACCGGCTGCGCCCCACGTCCGATCTGAACGTGATCGTGGTGCTCGCGCGCTTCGACGTCGCCAAGGCGGACGTGCTCCGCGAGCAAGCACGCTTCGCCAACGCCGCGGTGCGGTTGATGCCGATGTTCGTGCTCGCGAGCGAGCTGCCGGCGGCGACCGAGGCCTTCGCCGTGAAGTTCGCCGACATCTCGCGACGCCATCGCGTGCTCCACGGCAGCGACCCGTTCGCCGATCTCGAGATCTCGCGCGAAGCCGGGGTCCGCCGCCTGCGACAGGTGTTGCTCAACCTGGTGCTTCGGATGCGGCAACGCTACGTGCTCACGAGCCTGCGCCACGAACAGATGGTGATGGCGCTCGCGGACTTCGCCGGGCCGCTGCGCGCCGCGGCGGCTGCGCTGCTCGAGCTCAGCGACGGTCGCGCCCTACCTCCGCGCGAAGCGCTCCAGCACTGGGTCCGGGCCTTGGGCCGTGAGGACGCAGAGACGGTGCTGAGCCGGGTGTCTGCGGCGCGCGAGTTCGGCTCGCTTCCCGCCGGCGAGGCGGCACCCACGTTCCTGGCACTGATCGAGATCACGGCGGCGCTGGAACGGCGCGCTCACGAGCTGCGCTAGCCCGGAAGCAAGCGCTTCGCGCTTCCTTCCGGGCTAGGTGATGTTGCCTCGGGGGTCTGTTCCAGATCCCCGCCCCGAAAAAGGCGTGACTTTTTCGGGGCCCCACCCCCAAGCCGGCTC
>CAYVDO010000314.1:4429-9873 GCA_964450125.1 uncultured bacterium | reverse complement strand
AGCGCAGCGGTGGCGGCTGCCACGGCCGAGTACGGATCCACCTGCGAGCTACCGACGCTGCGGCACGCGCTCGACGAACAGTTCTGCTCGTGGTCGGCGTGCAAGATGAAGAGAATGTCGAGCGCGCGCTCGAGGACGGGATTCGGCGTGAAGCGCAGCTCAGTCATGCGGAATAGCATCGACAGGAAATTCCCGGTGTAGCTCAGATCGTTGTCCGGGTACACGTACGGGAAGCCCATGCTGTGGCGATACGCGAACGCCGCGATCGTGGCGATCTTGGCGATGATCCGCCGCGTCTGGACTCGCCGCGACTCGAGATCGTGGATGTTCTTGGCATCCGGATAGAAGGTCGACATCGCACCCAACGTGCCCACCAGGATGCCCATGGGATGTGCGTCGTACCGGAACCCATCCATGAACTTCTTGATGTTCTCGTGGATCATCGTGTGCTTCTTGATGTTGGTGGTCCACGCGTCGAGATGCTGCTTGTTGGGCAGCTCACCCTTGATGATGAGATACGAGGTCTCGAGGAAGTTGCTCTTTTCGGCGAGCTCCTCGACCGGGTAACCGCGGTAGCGCAAGATCCCCTTGTCGCCGTCGATGAACGTGATCCGGCTCGTGCACACCGCGGTGTTGCTGAGCGCCGGGTCGTACGCGATCAGCCCGAAGTCGTCCGAGCCGCTCTTGATCTTCCGAAGATCCGCCGCACGAATCGTCCCACTCTGGATCGGAAGCTCGTAGGACTTCCCGGTTCGGTTGTCGGTGATGGTGAGGGTTTCGCTGGCCATGGAGCCTCCTCAACGCGGCGCTGACGAACGAGTATGCCAACTCGCAAACGAGTGACGCGTCACTGCGTCGCCTCGACATCCTGTACGACGACTTCGAGGTTCGGGCCGACGGGTGCCGGCGTCGTGATCAAGCGGAAGTTCCCGAACGCGCTTTCGGAAAGGTAACGAGCAACGGCACGCGCTGGAAAGGCGCCCTTCACGCGCAGCGTGATCGCACCGGGCTCGAGCGCCAGCACCGCGACGCTTCGCACCCCGGGAACCCGTCGTTCGAGCACCGCACGAATCGCCTTGTAGCGACTCGCCGTCAACGATCCCGTGACGAACACGTCCGCAGAGCCCTCGAGCGCCGTGGCGGCATCGATTCCTTCACCGTCCGTGACCGTGCTGCCGGCCTGCGGCTTGGCGAGCGCGCGAGCGAGCGCCGCAGTGGCCACCCGCGCGTGAACCGCAACCCGATACTCTCCCCCAGCCGCCTGCTCTTCCACCACCTGGTAACCGTTCACGAAGGCGCGGCTTCGTGCGAGCACGCCGCGCTCGAGGTCGGCTTCGCGCGACGCCGTCTCGTCGGCTCCGATCGCGGCGAGGACGGCGCTCTCGACCGCCGCACGCAGCGCCTGAGCGAGGGCCTTGTCGCGCGCTGCAACCTGATCCCCGCCCTCGATCGCCACCGTCGCAACGCCATCGAACTCGCTGGGGGCGCCAGCGACACCTTGGGCCCGGGCATCGCGCGGTTCCAGCAGCGTGACGGCGGCGAGTAGCGCCACGATCGCCAGGGCTCGGGCCCGCGCGCTCACGTCGAGACCCAAACCGACTCGGCACCTTGAGTCTCGCCGAGCCGTCGGATGAACCCCTCCGTGGGCCGTACCCCCCGCCCCTTTGGCAACTCGAGCACGGTCTCCGAGACACCGCGCCGCACCAGGTGAAGCACCACCTTGCAACCGCCTGGATTCGACTGCAAGAGCGTCTGAAGGCCGCGCAGGCCATCCGCAGGCAGACGGTCCCCATCGAGCGCCAGGTGCACCTGTCCCACGCCCTTGGCCTCGGCGAGGCAACGAATCTCCTCGGCGATCACCTTGGCGCCCCCTTCGGCAGCGTCGACCTTGCCGCGGATGAACACGGGCTCGTCGGCTTCCAGGATCCCCTGCGCCGAAGCCAACACCTCGGGAAACGCGATCACCTCGACCGTACCCGTGAGATCCTCCACTGCGAGGAACGCCATTCGCGAGCCTTTCTTCGTCAGCTTCTCTTTCTTGCCGGTGATCAATCCAACCAGGCTCACGATGTCGCCGTTCGGGCAGTCGGGGAGGCCCTCCGTGGTGGAGGTCGCGAGCTGTGCGATCGTCGCGCGGTGACGCTCGAGCGGATGCCCGGAAACGTAGAACCCGAGCGACTCGCGCTCGTAGCCGAAACGCACGTCGACGTCCCAGTCCGGCACGCTCGGCCAGCGGAACGATTCGCTGGCACCGTTCCCACCAGCGAGTGCGTCGAACATCCCGAGTTGGCCGCTCTCCTTCGCCTTGCGTTCGCGCGCCGCGAGCTCGAGCAACTCGTCCAGGCTCGCCCACAGGACACCGCGGGCGATGCCCAGCGAGTCGAAGGCCCCCGCCTTGGTCAGCGCCTCGACCACGCGCCGATTGACCTTGCCCAGGTCCACGACTCGCAAGAAGTGCAGGATGCTGCGGAACCCGCCTTCCGCCTCGCGCGCGGCGATGATCGAATCCACCGCCGAGCCGCCGACGTTCTTGATCGCCGCCAGGCCGATCCACACCTGCTCCCCGCGCACCGTGAATGCGCGCTCGCTGCGTTGCACGTCGGGCGGCGCGATGGGGATCTTCCGCTCTCGGCACTCGGCGATGTACCGAGTGACCTTGTCGGTGTTGTCCATGTCGCACGTGAGCAATGCCGCCATGAACTCGGGCCGGTAGTGAGCCTTGAGATAAGCCGTCTGGTACGCGATCAGCGCGTACGCCGCCGAGTGCGACTTGTTGAAACCGTAGCCGGCGAACTTCTCGATGTCGTCGTAGATCTTTCCAGCCAGCGCTGCGGCAATTCCGTTGCCGACGCTCCCCGAGACGAACTCGGCGCGCAGCTTGGCCATCTCCTCGGGCTTCTTCTTGCCCATCGCCTTGCGCAGCCCGTCCGCCTTGCCCATCGTGAACGACGCGAGGCGTTGCGCGATCTGCATCACCTGCTCTTGATAGACGATGACGCCGTAGGTGCCGCGCAGCACCTCTTCCATCCCGGGATGGTCGTACGCGATCTCGGTCAGTCCGTGCTTGCGCGAGATGTAGCTGTCCACCATGCCGCTCTCGAGCGGCCCGGGACGGTAGAGCGCGACCAGCGCGATCAGATCCTCGAAGCACGATGGTTTCATGCGTCGGAGCAGGTCCTTGATGCCCGAGCTTTCCAGCTGGAATACGCCGTTGGTGTCCGCATCGGCGAGTAGCTCGTACGTGACCGCGTCATCGAGCGGCAGCTCCGTGAGGTCGAGCGCGATTCCGCGGTTCTCGCGGATGCGCTCGGTCGCCTGCGCCATCACCGTCAGTGTCTTGAGGCCGAGGAAGTCGAACTTGATGAGCCCGATCTTCTCGACGTGCGTCATCGGAAACTGGGTGATGAGCTCGTCGTTCGGCCCCTTGTAGAGCGGCAGGTCCTCGACCAGCGGGCGGCTTCCGATGACGACTCCGGCCGCGTGCGTCGACGCGTGCCGCGTGAGCCCCTCGAGCCCCTTGGCGGTGTCGATCAGCTCGCGCACCCGCGGATCCTGCTCGCGCGCCTGCCTGAGCCGCGGCTCCTCGTCGAGCGCCCGCTCGATGGTGATGCCGAGGGTGGGCGGGATGAGCTTGGCGACCCGATCGGTTTCGCCGAACGAGAAGCCCAGCGCGCGCCCCACGTCGCGTACCGCCGCTTTCGCCTGCATGGTGCCGAAGGTCGTGATCTGGGCGACGTTGTCCTTGCCGTATTTCTCGGTGACGTACCGGATCACTTCGTCGCGGCGATCCATGCAGAAGTCGACGTCGATGTCCGGCATGCTCTTGCGCTCGGGATTCAGAAAACGCTCGAAGAGCAGGTCGTAGCGCAGCGGATCGATGTCGGTGATGTCCAGCGAGTAAGCCACGAGGCTGCCAGCAGCGGAGCCGCGCCCTGGACCGACTGGAATCCCGCGCTGCTTCGCGTAACCGATGAAATCGGAAACGATGAGGAAATAGCCGGAAAACTTCATTCCGGTGATCACCTCGAGCTCGTACTCGAGGCGCTCGCGATAACGCGCCTCCACCTCGGCGGTGCGAGTGCCGGCGCGCGTCGCGATCCGCGACAGGCGGTGCTCCAGCCCCTCGCGAGCCTGCGCTCGGACGTAGTCGTCGAGATCCTGCCCCGGCGGCGGCTCGAAGCGCGGAAACTGATGCTTGCCGAAGACCAGCTCCAGATCGCAGCGCTCGGCGATCTCCATGGTGCTCTCGAGCGCCTGGGGCACGCCCGAGAACAGCTCCGCCATCTCTTCGGGGCTGCGGACGTAGAAGGTCTCGCCCGTGAAGCGGAAACGATTGGACTGGTCGCGTGTCGCGTTGGTCTGGATGCAGAGCAGCACGTCGTGGAGGGACGCGTGCTCGCGCGTCAGGTAGTGGCAGTCGTTGGTCGCCACCACCGGAATGCCGGTGTGCTTCGAGATCGCCAGGATCTCCTCGTTCACCTGCTCCTGCTCGCCTACCTCGTTCTTCTGCAGCTCCAGGTAATACCGATCACCGAAGATCGAGCGATACCGCTCGACGGCTTGCATCGCCGCCCCTCGCCCCTGGTGCATCAGCCTGTGGGGAACCTCGGCACCGAGGCAGCCCGAGAGCGCAATCAGCCCCTCGTGGTGCTTCTCGAGTAGCGACATGTCGATGCGCGGACGATAGTAAAACCCCTCCAGGTAGCCCGATGTCACCAAACGGCAGAGGTTGGTGTATCCAGTAGCGTTCGTGGCGAGCACCGTGAGGTGATACGCGGCCTCGCCGATGCCACCGGAGGTCTTCTCGAAGCGGCTGCCCGGCGCCACGTACATCTCGCAGCCGAGGATCGGCTTGAGCCCGCGCGCCTTCGCCTCGTCGTAGAAGCTGATGGCGCCGAACATGTTGCCGTGATCCGTCATGCCCACGGCCTTCGAGCCGTGTGCCACCACCTGATCCATGAGCTGGTCGTGACGGATGGCACCGTCGAGCAGACTGAACTCGGTGTGCAGGTGCAAGTGGACGAAATCTGGCCGCGTGCTCATCGGGATGGCGCCTGCAGAGATGTGGCCGCATACCGCGCGGCGAGACCGGTTCGGGTCATTCCCATTCGATGGTACTGGGCGGCTTCGAGCTGATGTCGTACACGACGCGATTGACGCCGCGCACCTCGTTGATGATGCGATTGGAGATTCGCGCCAAGAGCTCGCCGGGCAAACGCGCCCAGTCGGCGGTCATGCCGTCCTGGCTCTCGACGCAGCGAACCGCGATCACCTCTTCGTAGGTTCGTTCGTCGCCCATCACGCCGACGCTGCGCACCGGCAAGAGCACGGCGAACGCTTGCCACAGGTGGTCGTAGAGCCCTGCCTCGCGGATCTCGTTCTGGACGATCTCGTCCGCCTGCCGTAGCACGTCGAGCTTGGCCCGCGTGATCGGCCCGACGATG
>CAYVDO010000314.1:0-4419 GCA_964450125.1 uncultured bacterium | reverse complement strand
AGCCCCGGCCCGGGAAACGGCTGCCGGCGCACGATCTCCTCCGGCAGCCCCAGCTCGCGGCCGACCTCGCGCACCTCGTCCTTGAAAAGCTCGCGCAAGGGCTCGACGAGCTTGAGCTTCATGCGTTCGGGCAAGCCACCGACGTTGTGGTGGCTCTTGATGGTCGCCGAGGGACCGCGCTCGCTCACGCTCTCGATCACGTCCGGATAGAGCGTTCCTTGCGCGAGGAACTGAACGTCACCGATCCTCGCCGCCTCCTCCTCGAACACGGAGATGAACTCGTAGCCGATGCGCTTGCGCTTGAGCTCGGGATCGGTGACGCCGTCGAGCGCACGCAGGAATCGGTCGGCGGCGTCCACGCAGCGGACCGGTACGTGGAAATGCGTCTCGAAGAGATCGCGGACGCGTTGCGCTTCGTTCAGGCGCAGGACTCCGTTGTCCACGAAGATGCACGTCAGGCGCTCGCCCACCGCGCGGTGCAGCAGCAACGCCACGACGGACGAATCCACCCCACCCGAAAGCGCCAGCACGATCCGGCCATCTCCCACCTGCTCGCGCACCGCCTCGATGGCGCGCTCGGTGAAGGAGCCCATGGTCCACGTGGGCGAGAGCCCGCAGATCCGGAACACGAAGTTGTCGAGGATCTCGCGACCCTGAGGCGTGTGCACCACCTCGGGGTGGAACTGCACCCCGACGCGCGTGGGGCCCGAGGTGCTGGCCATGGCGGCGAAGGGCGAGCTCGCGGTCTTCGCCACCGAGACGAACCCCGGCGGCAGCTGCTCCACGCGATCGCCGTGGCTCATCCACACCTTGAGCCGCGAGCCCGTGCCGCCGAGCCCGTGAAAGAGATCGCAGCTCCCGTCCACCTCGATCTCGGCCGATCCGAACTCGCGATGCTCTGCCGGCTGAACCTCGCCACCGAGTTGGTGGGCGAGGAGCTGCTGGCCGTAGCAGATACCGAGGATCGGCACCTCGAGGTCGAGCACGCGACGATCACAGATCGGCGCCTCGCGCCCTGCGAGGCTCGCCGGCCCACCCGAGAGCACGATGCCCCTCGGCTCGAAGGCGCGGATCGCCTCGATCGAGCGGGAATACGGCCAGATCTCGCAATAGACTCGGGACTCACGGATGCGACGCGCGATGAGCTGCGTGTACTGCGCGCCGAAGTCGAGGATCAGCACACGTTCCGAGGGAAGCGCTTTGCTCATGGCAGTCGGTGGCTCGCGATCGTGAAGAGGAGAACGGCGATTCGATTCGCAGAAGGCGGCTGCGACGCTGGCCGGAGTCACTCCGCGCGGTAGTTGGGCGCCTCCTTCGTGACGATCACGTCGTGCACGTGGCTCTCGCGCAGTCCCGCGGCGGTGATCCGCACGAAGCGCGAGTCGCGCCGGAGATCCTCGATCGTCTTGCAGCCCAGATAACCCATGCCCGAGCGCAGCCCGCCCACCAATTGGTAGACGATGGACGACAACGATCCCTTGTACGGCACGCGCCCTTCGATGCCTTCGGGAACGAACGCCCGCTCCATGTCGGCCGGATCTTGAAACTGGAAGTAGCGCTCGCCACCACCCTGACGCATCGCCTCCACCGAGCCCATGCCGCGATACACCTTGTACGAACGGCCTTGGTACAGGACCATCTCACCAGGGCTCTCGTCGGTGCCGGCGAGCAGGCTGCCGATCATCACCGAGTGCGCACCGGCGGCGATCGCCTTGGTGATGTCGCCCGAGTACTTGATGCCGCCGTCGGCGATGATCGGCACCCCCGAGCCTTCGGCCGCCTTGGCGCAATCCGCGATGGCGGTGAGCTGCGGCACGCCGACGCCCGCCACCACGCGAGTGGTGCAGATCGAGCCTGGTCCCACACCAACCTTGACGGCGTCGGCACCGGCGTCGATGAGCGCCCGGGTGGCTTCCGCGGTCGCGACGTTCCCGGCGACGATCGGCTGGGCCCCGAACTCGCGCTTCAAGCGCGTCACGATGTCGACGACCATCGCCGAATGCCCGTGGGCGGTGTCGACCAACACCACGTCGGCGCCCGCCGCGCCGAGCGCGCGCGCGCGCTCCAGGCCTTTCTCCCCGACGGTGGTCGCGGCGGCAACCCGCAGCCGTCCGAGGGCATCTTTCACCGCATTCGGGTAGCGCGCCGTCTTCTCGATGTCCTTGATCGTGATGAGGCCACGCAAGGCTCCGTTCTCGTCCACCACCGGCAGCTTCTCGATCCGGTTTTCCTGCAACATCTCCTTGGCCTGGTCGAAGCTGGTGCCGAGCGGCGCGGTGACCACCTTGCGGGTCATCACCTCGGCCACCTTGAGATCGAGCCGTTTCTCGAATCGCAGATCGCGATTGGTGAGGATGCCCACCAGGCGCCCGTCTTCCACCACCGGCACGCCCGAGATGTTGTGCCTCAGCATGATCTCGCGTGCGACGCGGATCGGCGCGATCGGCTCCACGGTGATCGGGTTGGCGATCATGCCGCTTTCGTACTTCTTGACCCGCTCCACCTCGCGCACCTGCTCCGACACGGGCTGATTGCGGTGCAGAACGCCCACGCCACCCTCCTGGGCCATGGCGATGGCTGTGGCCGCGCCGGTCACCGTGTCCATCGCGGCCGCGAGCAAGGGAATGCGCAGCGCGATCTCACGGGTAAAGCGCGTGGTGATGTCCACCTCGAGCGGCAGCACGGAGGACGCGCGCGGCACCAGCAGCACGTCGTCGAAAGTGAGCCCGAGCGGCACCGTCTCCAAAAGCATCGTCATTCCTCCCAACCCGCGCCACGGGCGCGATCGGCCAGCAACCCCTCGAGCAATCCGCCCGTCGAGATCCGCACACTGGGCGCGCTCGCCAGATCCATCGTCGCGCGCAACAGCGCCAGGCCGGCGATGATCAGGTCCTCGCGCCCACGCACCACCCCAGGCACCTCCAGCCGCCGCGCGGCCGGCAGTCGCAACAGCTCGAGATAGATCCGGTCCACGGCCGAACGATCCACCCGGTGACCTCGGATCCGCTCCGGATCGAGCTCGCGGATGCCGAGATCCACGGCCGCCAGCGTGGTCGCCGTCCCCGAGTTCGCCACCAGCTCGAAGCTCGACGAGCGCGGCCCGGCGCAAAGCGCACGCCCTTCGGCGAGCGCGGCGCGGGCCGCGCGCTCGAGCGCTTCTCGCTCGCCATCGGTGGGCGGATCGGTGGGCAGAAATCGTTCGGTGAGCCGCACGACACCCACCGGGAAGCTGCGACCGCACGCGGGCCCACCGTTCTCGATCCGGACCAGCTCCGTCGAGCCGCCTCCGATGTCGACGAGCAGGCCATCGCGCACCGCGCCGCCCAGCTCGACCAGCGCTCCGAGAGCGTCGAGCCTGGCTTCCCGATCGCCGTCGACGACCTCGAGCTCGAGCCCCGCGCGCTCGCGAACCAGCGTCACGAACGCGTGCCGGTTGAGCGCTTCGCGCACCGCGCTGGTGCCAGCGGCCCAGATCGCCGTGGCGCCGAGCTCTCGTGCGCTCCGGGCGAAGCGCGCCAGCACGTCGAGCGTGCGCTCCATCGCGTCCGGCGCCAGCGCACCGCCCGCGCCCTGGCCGCCACCGAGCCGCGTGATCACCCAATCGTGGAAAACCAGCGTCGCGGGCTCGCCATCACCGCGGCGCTCGACGCGCATCCGTACCATGTTGGTACCGACGTCGATCGCCGCCACCACGCCCTGCGGCAGCAGGCGCGGCGACTCGCTCGCTCGATGCTGCGCCGTCGCCATCACGGATCGCCTCGATGCCGGTGCGCGAGAGCCACGTAGTGCTGTGCTTGCTCGCGGAGGCTCAGGATCTCGCCCGGCTCGAGCGCGCGCTTCACCCGCGCGGGGACACCCATCACCAGCGTGCCGGGCGGCACCTCCATGCGTGGCGACACCAGCGCGCCGGCGGCCACCTGCGCCCCTTCGCCGATCACGGCGCCGTCGAGAACGATCGCACCGATCCCGATCAGCGCTCCCGCCTTCACGTGACAACCATGAAGCACCACGCGATGGCCCACCGTCACGTCGTCCTCGATCGTCGTCGGCCAACGATCGGTGGTGACGTGGACCACGGTGGCCTCTTGGATGTTCGTGCGAGCGCCGATGCGGATGCGGTTCACGTCTCCCCGCACCACGCATTGGTACCAGATGCTGGAATCGGGTCCGAGGTGGACGTCGCCGACGACCACGGCCCCAGGCGCGACGAAGCTCGAGGGGTCGATCGTCGGATGAACCCCTCGATACGGAAGAACGATGGAGTGGTCGTTCATCCCTCTCCGGCTCCGCGGCGGGTGCCCGTACGACTACAAGATGTAGCGGTTTCGGCGCCGAATGTACGGCAGGTGTTGGGGAGCGTCAAGCACGCCCGCGAGCGCCCCGCAACACGAAAACGAGCCCGCCCACGAGCGAGAAAAC
>CAYVDO010000313.1:0-9922 GCA_964450125.1 uncultured bacterium | reverse complement strand
TCGGGGGGCTGTTCCAGCCCCCCGCCCATCGCGGCCAAGCCGCGATGGGGCCCACCCCCAAGGCGCTTCGCTTCGCTCGCGGCTCGCCTTCCGGCTCGCGGAAAGCTCGACGGCGCGCGTGGAGACCGGTGTGTGCATCGGCCCTCGCAGCGCGGTCGTGGTTCACTTTGCCAGGGATAGCTCGGCCGAGTCGCGCGGATCTGGGGACCCGTCGGCGGGCACTGCTCTCCCCCGGTCGATCGCGTGAAATCGACGGCTCTTCTCAGCCGTGGCCGCGCGGATGGGACTCACTCCCCACGAGCGTGACCGGGGTGCGCGACCGATGAGCGCCCTTGGACGTGCCCCCAGCCCCTCGCGCGGCGAACGGGGTCGACGTGAAAGTGAACCACTACCCGCGGCGCGCGATCGTGGGCCGTTCGAGGGCGGCTGTGCAGCCCCTGGCGAGCCGGGCCGATCTCCTGGTCGCCTGCGGGTTGCGCCGCCGATGTGGCGTCGGGAGTTTTTTCGCGTATGGTGCCGCCCCCGCCACGGCGGTGCGAGCTCGTGGGCGGACGTTCCCGCGCGACTCGCAAGACTTCGCCCATGACCAACGCCATCGGCACGACGCCCGGCTCGATGCTCCTGCCGGGGCGGTTCGTCGCCCTCGACTTCGAGACCACCGGGCTCAGCGCGGCGCGTGACCGCATCATCGACATCGGGGCCGTCGAGTGTGTCGACGGCGAGGTCGCACGCACGTTCCGCACCCTGGTGAAACCCGGTCTCGCCATTCCTGCAGCGATCACGCGACTCACCGGGATCGACGAGGCGATGGTGGCTGCGGCGCCCAGCTTCGAGCGCGTGGCGCCGGATCTGCTCGCGTTTCTGGGCGATTCGCCCATCCTCGCGCACAACGCGCGTTTCGAGCGCGAGTTCTTGGCGGCCGCGTTGGGCCGCGAGATACCGAATGCGTTCCTCGACACGCTCGAGCTCGCGGGGCTGGTGCGCGCCCACGATCCACGCCGCAGCCTCGGGCATCTGGCCCGCGTCTTCGAGGTGCGTGAACACGAGGTGCACCGCGGTCTCGAGGACGCTCTCGACTGCGTACACGTCGGCTTGGCAGTGTTGCGTTCGTTGGTGAGCGATCGCCGACGCGCCTTCGTCGAGCAGGTGATCCGCATCATGGAGGGGACGCGGTGGGGGTGGCTGCCCGCGTTGAGCGCCCTCGCGTCGAGGATCGATCCACCGGCGGCGACCCCGCCGATGGTGGCCGAGACGCACGCCATCGAGCCGCGCGACGAGCCCGAGTCCTATCGGCCCGTGACGGCGGACGAGGTGCATCGTGCATTCGCCGATCCCGTCGGGTTGGCAGCAGCACTGCCGGATTTCGAGCCGCGGCCGCAGCAGATTCGCATGGCGGAGGCGGTCGCCGAGGCGTTTTCCAGCGGCCGCTCGCTCATGATCGAGGCGCCGACGGGGGTTGGGAAATCGCTCGCGTACCTGGTGCCGGCCGGGCTCTTCGCGCAGGCCAACGGCGTTCGCGTGGTGGTCGCGACCCACACGCGAAATCTGCAGGACCAACTCGCGAGCCAGGACCTGCCACGCGCTGCCCATGCGGTCGGCGGCAAGCTCGCGTGGGCCGTTCTCAAGGGCCAGGAGAATTACGTATGCACACGCCGCGTGCTCGCTTGGCTCGATACGGCCCCCGAGCTGGCCGAGAGCGAGAGCGAGCGCCTGCTGCGCGCCTACGTCGCGTCCTTCTTGGAGCTCACCGGCGACGGGGATCTGGAGCGCTTCATGCCGTGGCATGCGATCCAGGGGCCCCACGTGGCGCGTGCCGTGGATCGCATCCGATCCACGGCCGCCGCGTGCTCGACGGCCGCGTGCCGGCGCGGCGACGGCTGTTTCTACACCCACGCGCTGCGTAGCGCGCACGCTGCAGACGTCATCGTCACCAATCATGCGCTCGCGTTGTTGTGGCCCGAGCGCTATCCAGGCTCTCGTCATTTGGTGATCGACGAGGCCCATGGTCTCGAGGATGCCGCCACCAGCCGGTGGTCCTCGGCGTTCGATCCGGGCGAGCTCGCGCGCGTCTTCGACGAGCTGCTCGGCAAGGGCAAAGCGGGTGGCTTGCTGGAAGCCGCGGCGCGCGTCGCCCGAGCCCAGACGAAGGGCACGAACGACGCCGGACGCATCGATACCTGGCTGAGGCGGGCTCGTTCGTCGGCCCAACGCGCCGCCGCGTCGATTGGGCCCATTCGTTTCACCGCCGAGCGCCTACTCTACGAGGGAGGAGTCAAGGCGGCAGACGAAGGGAGGAAGACGCTGCGCCTCACCCCGGCAGTGCGGGAGCTTCCGACGCACGCCGATCTGAGCAAGCGCGCAGCCGAATGGAGCGAGGTGGTCGCAGGATTGCTGCGCGAGCTCTCGGCGATGGTCGACGAGCTCGGTTTCGGGGGACTCGGCGAAAGCGTCGCTCGCGAGCTCGCGACCCTTGCTTCACCCCTCGAGTCCGCCGCGTCCGTGCTGGGCGCAGCGTTCGCAGGCGCGGCGGACGCGGGCTACGTCCACTGGATCGAGGTCGAGGACGTGCGCGGCAGCCGCGTGCAGCGGATCCGCCGTGCGCCAGTGGTGGTCGCCGCGCAGGTCGTGGAGCACCTCTTCGATCGCTTCCGGTCGGTCGTCCTCACCTCGGCCACGCTCTCGCTCGGAGGGGACGGACCGGGGGCGTTCATGGCACACCGACTCGGATTCGACCGGATCCCGGAGGAGCGACGCGCACCATTTCTCGCGCTTTCGAGCCCGTTCGACCTCGAGCATCAGATGGTGCTGGGCATTCCCGAGGATCTCGCGGACGTGAACGCCGGCGAGCCGTTCGTCGCCGACGTCACGCGGGTGGTCGCCGACGTGGCGCGCCGCTTGGGGGGACGCACGCTGGCGCTCTTTGCCGCCAACCGCCGGCGCGATCAGGTGGGCGAGCGACTCGACAAGGCCTTGCGTGGCGACGGCATCGACGTGCTCGTGCAAGGGCCGGGCGGCGGACGCGATCGTCTGGTGCAATCGTTGCGCGAGGGTGGACGCAAGGTGGTGCTCGGCTCGCGCAGCCTCTGGGAGGGTGTGGACGTGCCGGGAAGCGTGCTCTCGTGTGTCGTGATCGAGCGCTTGCCCTTCGATTTCCCAGGCGAGCCGCTGCAACAAGCGCGTGAGGAAGCCGTCCGCGAAGCGGGCGGGGATCCTTTCCAGGACTGGACGTTGCCGCGTGCGCTGCTGCGTTTCCAGCAGGGTGTGGGGAGACTGGTGCGCAGCCGCAACGATCGCGGCATCGTGCTCTTGCTCCAGAGCAATCTCACCAAGCGCAACTACGCGCAGCGGGTTCTCGACGCCTTGCCGGGAGTACGGGTGCTCACGGGCACCTGGGGCGAGATCCTGGCGCAGATCGACCACTTCACCGATCCGGCAACCTGAGGCGGCGCATGCGGACGCCGCCTGCGCGTCGCGCGCGGCACGCGCGCGCGTTGCGGGGCTGAACCACGACGATTAGCCTCGTCGGGATTCCCTTCGCAACACGCCTTCTCACGCGTGACATCCCCAGGAGCTCGGCCCATGAGCGGAGCGCAGGACACGTCCATTCACGCCGCCCGCACGCCCAATCGGCTCATCCACGAGACCAGCCCGTACTTGCAGCAGCACGCGCGCAATCCCGTGGATTGGTTCCCGTGGGGGCCGGAAGCGCTCGAGAAGGCCAAGCGCGAGGACAAGCCGCTGATGGTGTCGATCGGCTACTCGGCTTGCCATTGGTGCCACGTCATGGAGCGTGAGAGCTTCGAGAACGAGATCATCGCGAACCTCCTCAACACCCGGTTCGTGCCGATCAAGGTGGATCGCGAGGAACGCCCCGATCTCGATCACATCTACATGACCGCGGTACAGATGCTCACCGGTCACGGCGGATGGCCGCTCAACGTTTTCTGCACACCCGAGGGCCAGGCGTTCTGGGGCGGAACCTACTTCCCACCCGAGCAGCGGGCGCAGATGCCCGGCTTCCGGCAGATCCTCGAGTCGCTGGCCGATACCTGGACGCGGCGGCGCGGTGAGATCCAAAAGGCCGTCGACCAGATCGCCGCCGGGATCGCGCGAGCCAACGCCCTCGTACCGTCGGATGCCGACGTTCCGCGCGACCTGCCTGTACGTGCTGCCGACGCGTTGGTGCGTGCCGTCGATCTGCATCTCGGCGGGCTCGGCCAAGCACCCAAATTCCCCAACACGCTGGTCTTCGAGCTCTTCCTTCGCGCGTGGAAGTCGACCGGCGAGAAGCGCTTCCTCGAAGCCACGACCGTGACCCTCGATCGCATGGCGGCGGGCGGGATCTACGATCATCTGGGCGGCGGCTTCGCGCGCTACTCGACCGACGAGCGCTGGCTGGTGCCGCATTTCGAGAAGATGCTCTACGACAACGCGCTGCTCGCGGAGCTCTACCTCGATGGTTTCCTGGCCACCGGCAAGGACGACTACCGGCGCGTCATCGAGGAAACCCTCGATTGGGTCCTCGCCGACATGACGGATGCCGGCGGAGGCTTCTATTCGACCCGCGACGCCGACAGCGAGGGCGAGGAGGGGAAGTACTACGTGTGGAGCCGCGCCGAGATCGAAGGCACCCTCGGCAAGGGCGAGGCGCCGCTCTTCTGCCGCGCCTACGACGTGAGCGAGTCGGGCAATTGGGAAGGTGCCAACATCCTGAACCGCATCCTCGACGACGAGCAGGCGGCGCGGCTCTTCGAGACCACCGCCGCGGACGTCGCACGCCGGCTCGCGGCGTCGCGCCGCATCCTGCTCAGCGTGCGTGGACGGCGCGTGCCGCCGGGTCGTGACGACAAGATCCTCACCTCGTGGAACGGGCTCATGCTTTCCGCGATGGCGCGCGCCGGTGCCGCGCTCGGCCGCGAGGATTACCTCGCCGCCGCCCGCAAGAACGTGGAACTCGTGTGGTCCCGGCTACGCGACGAGCGCGGGCGCTTGCTCGCCGTCACCAAGGATGGTCGCGCGCATCTCGCGGCGTACGTCGACGATTACGCCTTCTATGCCCGCGGTCTCCTCGACCTCTTCGACGCGACGTTCGAGAACGTCTACGCCGCGCGTGCCCGCGAGCTCGCGGATGCGCTCTTGGCTCACTTCGAGGATCGCGACGCGGGCGGCTTCTTCTTCACCGCTCACGATCACGAGCCGCTCGCCGCGCGCACCAAGACGGCCTTCGACGGTGCCATCCCTTCCGGCAACGGCATCGCCGTGCACGTCTTGTTGCGCCTTCACACGATGACCGAGGACGAGCGCTACCTCGACGCTGCGGAGCGCACGCTGAATCTCTACGCCGACTCGATGCTCAAGCAGCCCTTCGGGCTCGCCAAGATGATCCAGGCGTTCGAGCTCTACACCGAGGGGCCCACCGAGGTCGTGCTGGTCGGCGATACGGCGTCGGCGAAGGCGAGCGATCTCCTCGGCCGTGTGCGCCGCCAGTTCCTTCCCGGCGCGCTCGTGTACGCGTTCGACCCCGCCAAGGGCGACCCGGCGCCTGCGTACGCCCGGGACCGGCGGGCCATTCCCGGCGAGACCGCCGTTTACGTGTGCCGCAATCGCGCTTGCGCACCTCCCGTCACGAGCTGGGAGAAGCTTGCGCCCCTTCTGGGTGCGTGACGTACCTCGGGCGCGGTGGTTTCAGCGCTTGCGGAAGGGCGGCTTGGCGCCGCGATCACGCATGGCGCCACGCTCGGCGCGTCGCGGGTCGCTCCGGCGATCGGTCGGGCCGCGGGATCTCGTCGACGGCCATGATGCGCAGCGGCCGACCACGCACGCGGGCCACGCGCAGCCGCTCGAGCACTTCCTTGGAAAGTCCTGCGGGCAAGCGCACGAAGGTTTGGTCGGTGCGGATGTCGATGCCGTTGATGTCGGCGCCAGTGAGTCCGGCTTCGTTGGCGATGGCGCCCACGATGTTGCCGGGCAGCACGCGATGGGCGCTGCCCACCGCCAGGCGGTACGTGACCTCTCCCGATGCCTCGCGGTCGCGCGCCGGGAATCGCGACGGCGCAGGCGCGCGCTCACTTCGTGGCGCGGCCTCGGGGGTCGGCCTGCCGCGCGGCTCGCGTGCCCGGGCATCGCGGGGCGGCCGCTCGAAAGGCGGGCGTGGCGCCGGCTCGGGCTTGGACTCGTCGAGAAGCGGCGCGAGGCCGCGCACCATCGTCGCGAGCGCCGCGGCGATGTCGAGCGGGTCGACGCCGCTCTCGCGTGCGTAATCGCCGATGGCGCTGCGATGGCGCTGGGTGCCCTCGTTCGCGAGCGCCGCAGCGCCTCGCGCGAGCAGCTTCGCCGCGACTTCCGCCGCGGCACGCCCTTACGGTCAGAGGGCGACGCCCAGCTTCTTGCCGGTTTGGGCGCCGACGATGCCGTCGACGACTAGGAGCCTGTCGGGAAATGTGCCGCGCACGGCGACAGGCTCCTAGCTCGATGCCGCCTCGGGGGTCTCAACAGACCCCCGCCCCGAAAAAGGCGTGACTTTTTCGGGGCCCCACCCCCAAGCCGGCTCGGCTTCGCTCGCCGATCCTCGCCTTCGGCGAGGCTAGGAGTGTGTTGGGAACGAATTTCCCGACACACTCCTAGGCCGTGGAGCTTCTGAAACGCGATCACCGTCGCCGCGTCCTCGGGCACGAACACGTTCTCGTACCTCTCGCCGATGCGGGTCCGGGCAAGGTCGAGGATGTCGGTTTCCGTGGCCATCGTCACGCTCCTCGATGCACCTGCTTGATCAACTCACGAAGCCTTCGGAAGCGGCCGCGACGGAGCGGACCCCTCGTGCGCCGCGGCCGTGGACCGCCTGGTTGCTCGATTGCCCGTTGCTGGGTCATACACTAGGTTCCATTATTGATGATGGAGGTATTCCAACATGAAACCCATACAGGTCATGATCGACGAGAAGCTGCTCGTCGCTCTCGACGCAGATGGCGACGTGGAGCGCGAGGGCCGATCGGCGGTGATCCGTCGCATCGTCGCCGACTACCTCCGCCGCAAGCAGGCGTCGGCCATCGACGAGGAGTACCGGCGTGGCTACGGCCAGTCCGCGGGATTGGGTCGTGGCTGGGAGGGCTGGGAGGAGCAGGGCGCATGGCCCGAGGACTGAGCCGCGGCGAAATCTGGATGTTTCGCTTTCAGACGCCCGACAAGACGCGGCCGGTCCTGATCCTGAGCCGTCAAGGTGTGATCGCGCTGCTTCATACGGTCCTGGTCGCACCGATCACGACCACCGCCCACGGCATCCGTAGCGAAGTGGGTGTGGGGATCGCAGAGGGGCTGAAGCAACCCTCTGTCGTCAACCTCGACCACGTGCAGACGGTCCGAAAGGACGCCTTGACTCGGTACGTCGGTCGTCTCGATCCCGCGAAGATGCGCGACATCTGCCGCGCCCTCGCGATCGCTACGGGATGCGATGCCTGAGTCGCACGGGGGTATCCCCGGCGATCGTGAGGCTCAGCGAACGCCGGGAAAGACGTCGAAGGCCTCGGTCTCGAAGACCAAGTTCGGGCAGCCAGTGCTGACGTCGACGAGTCAATCGCTCCGGGCGCAGCGGAAACCCAAACCAGGGTTCGCACCGAGAGGATCATTGGCGGAGCGAATCGTCGAGTGCAGATAAGTGTTGCCCCATGAGGCGCCGCGAATGACCCGGGAGGATCCCGTGTCCGGCCCCGGCGGGTTCGAAGGGGGACTGACCTCGTAGTACCACGATTGGTAGCGGTCGTTCACCCATTCCCACACGTTACCGGACATGTCGTAGATCTTGTACGGCGAGACTCCCTTGAATTTCGACCCCACGGGCGCCGTCGTGTTCAGACCACAGCCCGCGCCGCCGGCATTCGCGTCATCCATCACGGCAAAGCTGCACGAGGCCGCGAACTCCCCCCACGGAAACGTTCGCGCATCGGTGCCACGAGCCGCTTTTTCCCACTCTGCTTCCGTCGGGAGGCGCTTGCCCTTCCAGGCACAGAAAACCGTCGCTTGGTTCCAGTCGACGCAGTTGATGGGATTGGTAATGAAACGTCCCGAAGCCCAGTTACACAGTGGTTCGTCGTTGTAGTCGAACTTTGGGGGCGTGCAAGGGCCAGACGTACGGCAAACGTCGTAAGCGGCCATGGTCACTTCGTTCCGATCGATCCAGTACGGATCCAGGTACACGGTGTGCGCCGGGGCTTCATCGCCGAAGAAGTCCGGCGACCCCATCGTGAAGTCCCCGGCTGGCACGAAGGCGTCCTGATCGATGCCACATTGCGCCGGCGATTGAACAACCCACTTGCAGACGTTCCCGTGGTCGAGGGAGTCCTTGAAGATGTCCCCGGGGAGCCAGACCTCGGCGCGGCTGGGCGGCGCGATCAGCAGGCAGAGCACCCACGCAGCGACAAGCAGCAGATGGCACGTCCAGCTTCGGCTCGAGGTCATCGGCCCTCCGTGCGCGAGCCGGCGGGAGCGGCCTGCGCGTCGCTGATGGTGTCGCGGCCGCCTCGTGGCGGCCCGGAGGGGTATGCACGTGCATCGCCTCTCTCAACTCACTGTGGGCGCCCGTCCCCCCCCCGGGTCAACGAGAGGGAGCCCACTCTTGCGAGCGTGCATCGCGGCGGTGAGCCTGCCGCGAGCGGTCAGAAGATGACGGGCGCGGAGATGGCCCGCTGCTCGCATGTGGCGCGCTTGTCGCGCAGCTTGGCGTCGGCCGCCGTCACGCGGGCGTCACTGGGCACGAGGTCCCGAACGGCATCGAGCCGCTCGCGTAGTGCGCCGAGGTTGAGGTCGCCGCACGGCTGCTCCCATTCGACGCGCGTCGCCACACGAACCAGCTCCTCGCGCAGGTCGGCGAGCCCGGGAAGCTCGGCGACGGCTGCATGCACCGTGTCATAGCGCCGGCGCGCCTCGATGAGGTCGCCTCGGCTGAGCGCGGCCTGGGCGGCATCGAGGCCGTCATCAGCTCGTCGAGCGCGGGCTCGATGCCGCCGCGATGCGTGCGCAAGCGGCCGACGAGGCGGGCCCGTTCGGCGACCACCTGCGCCGGATGCTGGTGCTGCTCGCCCAGGACGACGCGCTTCGCGCCGTGATGCGCGGTGTCCTGGCGGGCGAGGGATGTGCCGACCACGCGAGCTTCTACCGCCTGCGCAGCGCCGGTCTCGTGGAGGGCGATTCACCGTCGAGCGTGCGCCCGCGCTGTGGCCTCTACGCCGGTTACCTGACGCGCCACCTCGGCTGATACTCGTGCGGGCGCCGGTCGATCGATCCCCTCGGCGGGTCCGCAGGCGGGTGGCACCACTCGTGGTCGTGTGCGTCTGTGCAGCGGTCGGCCCTGCTGCGGCGCTCGACGGGGGGCTGGGCTTGGAGGCGGGCTACTACGCCATCGAGCTTCCCGACGCGATCACCGACCTCGCTCCGCCGCTCGATCCGGCGCTTTCGCGGCTGGAAGCGCCTCCCGGATCGAGCGCGGTCGGTGGCGCGCTGCCGTCACTCGACTGGGGGCCGGTCGGTATAACCGCCCGCTATGTGTATTCGGAGCCGGGCTTTGGATCGCTCGACCTGATCGAGACACTCCCGCCCGAACAGCAGCCGCTTCCTTGGGCCATCGGGTCGGTCCTGCACGTTCGGCCGTTCGCGTTCACCAAGCACGACCTGGACCTGGCGACGAGTCCTCGTGTGCCGGGGATTAGCGCGGAACTTGGGCGCGTTTGTGCCCGAAAAGGGTGCGGCGCGCGGCGGTATCCCCGTCGATCGGGGGTCGGCGGCAGCGCGGCTCAACCCCGCGGGTGCGGCTTGTGGGGGCGGGCGGGTGAAGTGCGGCGATCGGACGCGCCGGCGCGGCGGGTGTCGGCGCGGCGCTCGGGCCGCGGGATCTCGTCGACGGCCATGATGCGCAGCGGCCGACCACGCACGC
>CAYVDO010000312.1:0-10043 GCA_964450125.1 uncultured bacterium | reverse complement strand
GGGCAGCGAGCCGCTCGCCGAAGTCGCCATCATTCGCCCCGACGCGAGCACCAAGCCGGCGGTCGCCACGAACGAGAGGCGAAACGAGACCGACCACAGCGATTCCGGTGCGAGCGCTGCGATCCCCACGAAGCCGAGGGCCAGGCTCGCGAGCGCTGCGTGGGGCCGCCCCAGGGCGCTCGCCAGGAGCGCGCACGCGCTGGCCACCGCAGCGCGCACGACAGGCGGCTCGGCGCCCGCGAGAAACACGTACGCGACCGCAGCGCTGGCGGAACCCAGTGCCGCTGCTCGCACACCGTGCCCCTCCTCGGAGATGCGGCGCGACCATCCGCAGAGCCAGCCGAATGGACCGTGCACGGCGAGCACCACGAGCGCGACGTTGAGGCCACTCACCGCGAGAACGTGCGCCGTGCCGGTGCGTACGAAGACCTCGTCGAGATCGTCGGGCACTCCTCCCGTCAGGCCGATGAGGAGCGCTTCGAGCACGGCGGCGTGCTCGGCCGGCAGTGCGGCTTCCAGCAGGCGTGCCGTCTGCGCTCGCCAACGGCGAATGCGTACCGCGAGGGATCGGGAAGCATCAGGGGAGTCGAGCGCGACCACCCAAGCGGCGTCACGCACCCGTAGCGTCGCGGCGATTCCCGCCAGATGGAGACCGCGCGCCCGCGGCGCCTCGCCTGGATTGCCGGCATCCCGAATCGGACGCAGGGCGCCGCGCATCGCGACACGCTCCACGTCGCGCAGCGCGGGCGGCGCCAACGGCGTGAGCGTACGCAAGCGCGCCGTCACCGCGTGCCAGCCGCGCTCGTCCCGAATGGCCTCGGTGAGCAACGTGAACCGCGATTCGTCGGAACCACCGTCGGGCAGCGAGGCGACGCGACCGATGACCACGACGTCGCGATCCAGCCATGGCGCGAGCGCTTGCTCCGAGGCGAGCTCGCTCGGGATCCGCGCACCCTGCACCACTCCCACGAGCGCGAACGCCGCCCACAGCGCGCCCGCCACGCGACGCGCGTCCGCGTGCCAGCGGATCCCGGCGCCCGCGAGCAAGGCGCCCAGGATCGCGATGGCCAGCGCGCCAGGACGCACACACTCGCCCACGACGATGCCCGAGGCGAGCGCCAGCGCGGCAAGCGGCAGGGCGCTGCGGTGCGCCGTCTCAGCCGCCGGTGCAGACTCGGTGCGATCGCCATCCGCGCCCGATGCCTCGGCGGACGTTGCGAACGGGGGAGCGCGCGTCATGCGCCAGCCAGCGTCGCAAAGGTCGCACCATCTGGCAGGCGCCGGCGAAACGCACGACCAGAGCGGGAATCAGGCCAAAAGTGCGGATCTCGGGGACGAGAACGGACACGCCACCGCGGCGGAAGTGCGCCCGCGGGGGCGCAGACGCCGAGCCCCCAGGGTCGCACCCCGTAGCGCGTGATTCACGCCAACACGAAGCGCAGCAAATCCTCGAGTCCGCGCGCGGCCGCCTCACAACCGGGATACGAGAAGAAGGCGTGGTCCACGCCCGGGTAAATGCGCGTCTCCACCGGCTTTCCGGCGGCGCGGCGCGCGGCGTCCATCGCGTGCGTCTGCTCCACCGGCACCACGCGATCGGCATCGCCGTGAATCTGGAAGAGCGGCGCATCGAAATCGCACCACGCCACCGGCGAGAGCAAACGCCACTTCTCGGGATCCTTCGTCCCCGTCACCCAGCGACGAAGCCACGGTGTGATGCCGCGGCGAAACGACGTGAACTCGCTCACCCCGTACACCGAGGCCACACGGAACGCTTGGGGAGTCGTGAGCGGGCGGCCGCCCGGCACCTGCACGAACGGATGGTCGTCGGGCCAGCCGAGCGCAAGCAACGACAGCGCCGCGCCCGCCGAGAGCCCCACGATCACGACGCGCTCGGGATCGGCGTCGAACCGCGAGGCGTTCGCCGCCCAGTACTGCATCGCGGCCTTCACGTCGCGCACCGGGCGCGGCAGCACTCCGCCTTGCTGGGCGAGGCGGTAGTCGGCCGACGCGACCGTGACTCCGCGCCGCACCAGATGGGTCGCCAGAAACCGGCACGCCGTCATCGCCCGATCGCCGAGCACGAACGAGCCACCGTGGATCAACAGGCACGAGAGACCGTCGCTGCGCTCGCTGGCCAATCCGCGATAGACATCCATCCGGAGCGGGAGCGGCCGGCCCCGCTGGTCACGGGTGGTACGAAAGAGCAGATCCGGATCCGACGGTCGAACGAGCGGCACCGCCGCGGGCTTGGTGAGGTCACGAAACGCGCGCAGGAACTCCGCCGGCGAGCGGCGCGTGCGCCGCGGCGGACTGGACTCGGAATGCACGCAGCTCCCTCCAACGCGGCCACGCATCGACACGAAGCGCGGCGGCGCTTGCGTTTACACTACGGGCGACCTGCGGGTCGAGGAAACGGGATGGCAGAAAGCCCCATGGCGAGCGGAATCGCGTCGATGAATGCAGAAGGCGCGATCACGCCCGCACCTGCGCTGGACAGTGGGGCCGATGCGATCGCTGCGTCCGTCGCGGTTCCCGACGAACCCGTGGTGGTCCTCGGCACCATTCCGTACCGCACGGCGTGGGCCCTCCAGCGCCGCATTCACGCCGATCGCGTGGCCGGGCGCCGCGCCGACACCTTGCTCCTCCTCGAGCATCCGCCGGTGATGACGCTCGGCAGGACCGGCGGCGCCGAGTTCCTACGCGCCACCGGGCCGCTCGAGCATCCGCTGCTCGGACCGATCGACGTGGTGCCCACCGATCGCGGCGGCAAGATCACGTATCACGGCCCGGGACAACTGGTCGGCTACGGGATCGTGTCGCTCGCAGCGCGCCGGCTCTTTCCCGCGACGTACGTCCATCGCATGGAAGCAGTCCTGGTAGAGGCTCTCGCGAGCCTCGGACTCGAAGCGGAGGCGATCTCCGGACGCGTCGGCGTCTGGACGCGAGGACGGAAGATCGCCTCCATCGGTGTGCGCATCACCGAAGGTGTCGCGCTCCACGGTTTCGCCCTCAACGTCACCAACGACCTGAGCCCGTTCGCGTGGATGCATCCGTGCGGCCTCGCCGACGTGCAGATGACGAGCACCAGCCTGGAGGGAGTGGACGCGAGCTTCGACGAGGTGCGCGCACACGTCGCCGCTGCGTGGCTCGCTCGCTTCGGTGCCGACGCGGAGGAGCGTCCGTCATGACCAATCGCGAGACATTGCCCACAGCGTCACCGCGGCGCCGCTTGCCCGATTGGGTGCGGGTGCGGCCCGCCACCGGCCCCGGGCATCACGATCTCAAGACGCGCGTCCGCGAGCTCGGGCTCCACACGGTGTGCGAAAGCGCTTCGTGCCCGAACATCGGCGAGTGCTGGAATCGCCGCACGCTCACCGTGATGATTCTGGGGAACGTGTGCACGCGCTCGTGCGGCTTCTGCGACGTCGCCACCGGACGTCCGGGCGCACTCGATCCCGACGAGCCCCGCCACGTGGCCGAGTTGCTCGCAGGGCTCGACCTCGCCTACGCCGTGATCACGAGCGTCGACCGCGACGATCTTCTCGACGGTGGAGCGGCGCATTGGGCGGCCACCATCCGCGCCATCCGCGCGCTCGCACCGCGCATGGGCATCGAGGTGCTGATCCCCGACTTCCACGCGCGCCAAGCCGAGCTCGACGTCGTGATCGACGCCGCGCCCGACGTCCTCGCCCACAACCTGGAAACGGTGGAGCGCCTGCAGCGCACCGTGCGCCCCCAAGCGAGCTACGCGCGCTCGTTGGCGGCCGTGAAGCACGCGGCGGAGCGCGGCATGCTCACGAAGTCGAGCCTGATGCTGGGGCTCGGCGAAACCCTCGACGAGGTGCGACAGGCTCTTCGCGATCTCCGCGACCACGGCTGCCAGGTGCTCACGCTCGGCCAATACCTGCGCCCGTCGCTCGCGCATCTGCCCGTCGCCCATTTCTGGGAGCCCGCGGTCTTCGACGAGCTGGGACGGGAAGCGCGCGCGATGGGATTCCTCGAGGTTGCATCTGGGCCGCTCGTTCGCAGCTCCTATCGTGCAGACGAGCTCGCCGCGCGGCGGCGTGCTTCGGACGCCGACCCGCGGCGAGCCTGATGCTTCCTCGGGGGGCTTTCCAGGCCCCCGCCCCGCAAAAAAAGCGCGGTTTTTTTTGCGGGGCCCCACCCCCGAAGTCGACGCGCTGCGCTCGCGGCTCGCCGCTGGCTCGCGGACAGCTGAACGGGGAGCGGGGATTCCAAGCGGCACGCGTTTACGGCGCGCCACGGGCGAGCGCACCCTGAGACGGGCTCGGGAGGGCTCGGGTGCGCAGCTCAGCGCGTGGCAGGGCCGGTCGAGGTCTCGATGCTGGGCAGCTCGCGGCCGGAATCGTCTTTCGCCACGACGCGGTCGATCGCACCTTCGAGCGTGATGGCGGCGAGCGTCCAGGGATACGTGAGTACCTGGATCGTCATCGCGCCGGGGGCGGGCTTGGTCTCCCGAACCGTGACCTCGAGCGTGTTGCCGCGGCGCGTCGCGCCCACGATCTCCACCGTGAAGCCGCCGGTGCGTCGCTCGCCGAGTGCCACACCCACCACGACCTCACGCGCGTAATCGATGGCAGGTTGCGCCGGCTCGGGTGGCAGCGCGAATCCCGGGACGCGCGCGCTCATGACGGCAGCGAGATCCTCCACCGAGCGCACCAGCCACACGGCCGGCGACGAGCCAGTGCCTGCACCACCGCCCGACGCGATCGTGCGCACCGGAAGCATCGGTCCGCTGCCACGCCCGCCCATCGCCACGACCAGGGGTGCCAAGAGCGCCAGCACCGCGAGACGCGGCGCGCGCATCGGCTCGCTCAGCGTTTCCCTCATCGGTGGCGCGTCAGCCTGCGGGCGACTACGAACGAAGAGCACTGCGAAGGACTTGGTGGAGCCGAAGGGAGTCGAACCCTCTACCTCCTGACTGCCAGTCAGGCGCTCTCCCAGTTGAGCTACGGCCCCGGATCGCTCGATGACGACGCGTTCGCGAGCGAGCCGCGAAACATAGCGAAGCGCCGAGCGGCCGGGCAAGCCCAGGTGCACGGTTTCACGATGCACCGCTGACGACTGGTGCTCCCCGCCTGCCGAGAATTCGGTTCGGCCCGCGCCCGAAGTCACGCCACCGTGTGCTAGGGTACCTCGCAGCTTCGTCACATCGCGATCGTCGACACCCGTCTAGAGTCTCCCGGCATGCCGCGCGCGCTGCTCCGCGTCCTGGTCGCGGACGACGAGGAGACGATTCGCGAGCTGATGCGCTTCATCCTCCACGACCAGGACTGCGTCGTGACGATGGCCACCAACGGACGCGAAGCCACGGAGAAGGTCGATGCGCAGGACTTCGACCTGGTCTTCATGGACATCATGATGCCGGTGCAAAACGGCGTCGAGGCGTTCCGCACCATTCACGCCCGGCGTCCCGACATCCCGGTGGTCATGGTCTCGGGCTTCGGCAAAGAAGCACAGATCCTTCGCGACCAAGCGCTCAAGAACGGCGCTTACAAGTTCATTCCCAAGCCGTTCTCGATCGCCGACATCCGCCGCGTGGTCGACGAAGTGCGAAACGAGCGCGACCCCCAGTCGTGACGCGCGCGTTCGCCGTCAGCGACTGGGGGCCGCCGAAGGCGACTCGGCGCGACGGGTCCAATGACGGCCGCCGCGCGGCACCGTCAGCGCGTCACGCGTGAGCCGGATCTCGGCTCGTGTCGGCACCGCCGCCGCAAATCCACACGGCTCGCGTTTCGCGCTCAGCCGCTTCGGATCGACGGTGAGCATCGCCTCGAAGGCGTTGCTGTCGACGGACCACGTTCCCTCACCCGAGACGCGCCCGTCGCTCTCGAAACGCAGGCTGCCGTCGCGGCGCAGACCGAGCGCCTCCTCGTCCCCGCACGCGTTGGTGCTCTGCCACACCCCGATGAGCTGCTTCCTGGCGACCGAAGGTCGTACACCGAGCGCCGTGCACGCCGTGACCGCAGCCACCAGCACCGCAGCAGCGAGCCACACCTGGGGCTCGACGTCTCGCGTACGACCCACGAGTCGCGGCGCGAACGGACAGGTGAACGCGAACGCCGCTCCCACCGCGATCGCGTCCACCAGTACGTCGCGAGGATCGAAGACTCGGTCGGGGAGAAATCCCTGCAGCACCTCGTCGAGCAAGCCGCACGCCGTGCCGGCGATCAGCACGAGCACGCCCCCCTGAACGAAGCCGTAGGCCGGCACCAGCGCCCACGCGAGCGCGAGCCCCAGCGCGCCGAACGTGAGGACGTGGAAACGCTCGACGTCGCTGTCGCCGAGCAGCAAGACCAAGATCTCAGCGGCGAGCGCCACCACCACCCACGGCTTCGCGACCGCTGCTGCCACTCCCAAGCGCTCGTACAGCCTGTCGTAACGCCACGCAGCGAGCGCCAGCATCAACGGCACCCCGTACGCGACGAACCAACCGAGCCCGTGCCGGCCGGCAGCGCTGGCCAGCGCATAACCATCGATGCTCATCAGCAGCACCACCGCCAGCGTGGCGAGGACGCAGAGCCAGGCGTGAGCGCGAGTCACGCGGCGGAGACGCTGCAAGCCCATGCGGCGGAGACGTACGACGGCGGGGCGAGGACGGCTGTGAACCTCCAGGGCGGTGGCGGGAGGGAACCGAACGAATCCCTGGACGGTGTCGACGACGATGCTATACCTTCGAGCCGCGAGTCCGACAACTCGAAAAGATCCGGCGCGTTGCGCCACCTCGCCACTGGCGCTCGAGGGAGCTGGGCACGCGTAGACCGCGGTCCCGTCGCGGGGCGCACACGCGCGGTCGCACGACGGCTCGATCCAACGCCCACACCCCCATCGAGAACACGATGCGGCCCGACCCGTCCGCGTGCCACTGCTCGTCGCCAACCGACGGCCCAGCCACGACTCCCGAAGGCCCGGGCGCCGCATCCGCCGAGAGCCAGGCTGGCGCGGGGCCGCTGCCTTCTCCTGAGGCCACCGACGCGTCGGCACCGCAGCCGCGCGGCACCAAGCTCGATCCGCGCAGCGCCGCCGCGTTCTTCGACGACCTGCGCCGGGTCCTCTCCCAGCCGCGCCCATCGGAAACACTGCGCGCGCTTCTCGAACGTGGCGTGCTCCACGAGACCCTGCCGGAAGTCGTGGGCATGGTGGGGGTGGAGCAACCCGCCAAATCACACGGCTGCGATGCGTTCGAGCACACCATGCGCGTGGTGGACGCGGCGCGCTCGGACACGGCGCTCGTCACGCCGGGAGACATGGAGCTCATGCTGGCGTCGCTCTTCCACGACGTCGGCAAGCCTCACACCAAAGGCGTGGATCCCCAGACTGGACGCATCACGTTCCACGGTCATCAGTTCGTGGGCGAGCGATTGGCGCGGAAACGGCTCAAGGCGCTCGGCGCACTGCGCGCCGGAATCGATGCCGAGCGGGTGTCGCGGCTGGTGCGCCACCACATGTTCGATCTCGACGTGGATCTCTCCGAGAAGGCCATCCGCCGCTTCGCGCGGCGCCTCGGCACCCCCGAGATGACCTACAAGCTTCTCGACCTCCGCATCGCGGACAAACGCGGTGGCGCGCGGCCCGATCGGATCGGCGCGATCGTGGCCTTCCGAAAGCGCGTACGGGGTGAGCTCGAGCGCAAGGAGCCGTTCGGCCTGCGCGACCTCGCACTCGACGGCAACGATCTCATCGAAGCAGGAATCCCCGAGGGGCCCGCCGTCGGGCGTACGCTCAAGCGCCTACTCGCCGCCGTGCTCGAAAATCCGGACCTCAACACGCGTGACGCGCTCCGGGCGCTCGCGCTGGCCCCCGCGAGCGACTCATGCTGCGAATGAACATTCGGCTGCTTCGTTCCGCCGCTCGACTCGTCCTTTGCCTGGGCACGGCGTGGCTGGCGAGCGTCCTCGCCGGATCCGCGCTGGCGGCGAGCAGCCGCGGTCCCTCGATCCTGGTTCTGCCGATGGCCGCCGACGAATCGATTCCGTCGGCGAGCGTGTCGCGGCTCGCGACCGCGCTCACGAGCGAGCTCAAGAGCGCCGGCGCTCGCGCCATCGCGGCTGCCCCGAGCGCCCCCGCCACGCTTGCCTCGCGCGAGGCGCTTCGGGGCGCAGCAGCGACAGCAGGCGCGAGCGCCGTATTGACCAGCGAGATCACGCGGACGGGAAACGGTGTGCACCTGGCACTCGCCATCCACGACGGCGCAAGCGGTGCGACCGTGTGGCGCAGTGCGCTCGAGCAGCCGAGCGTCGAGGGCTTGCGTGCCTACCTCGGCGACGTGCTGCGCGAGGCCGTGGCGGCAGCGAGCGGCGCCGGTGAAAGCGCGCGTCCTGCCGGCGCCGAGACGCAGCGCGCAGCGGCGCCGCCCGCGGCAGCCCCGCCACCTTCCGCCGTCGCGCCTCCAGCCAAAGCGGCCCACGAGGCCATCGCGCCACCGGTGCTCACCGTCGCCCCCGAAGGCGCCACCTCCGTGGTGCTCAACTCCACGCCGCGCATCGAGGCTCCCGTACCGCTCGCGGTTGCCGCTGCGCCTGCGATGCCGTCCGCGCAGTCGTATCCCTTCGACGTGGACATCCGCGACTTCGACGTGTGCCACTTCGGGGCCGCCGCACCCTTCGCGTTCGCGATCGCCGACGCGGACGCGGCGCGTCTCTGGATCACCGACGGCACTCGGCCGCCCGCGGCCGCGGCGCGTGTCGAGTCCCGCTCGCTCGAGTCGTTCGTGTCCGTCGACTGCGCCGACGTCGACGGCGACGGCATCGACGAGATGGCCATCACGGGCCGCCGCAACGGGGGCTTTCGCTCACGCGTGTTCACGGTGAACGACGGCGGTCAGCGCATCAGCGTGATCGGCGACGAAGTGCCGTTCGCGATCCGCGCCGCCGCGCTCGGCGGCGGCAAGCGCGCGTTCTTCGCCCAGGATTTCCCCATCCCAGGGCGGCTCTACGGCCCGATTCGGGCGGTGGAGGTGCGCGACGGGCAAGTGCTCCTCGGACGCGAGCTCGAGCTCGTCACGGACGCCAACGTGGGTGCCCTCGCCCTCGGCCTGCCCGGCCCCCAGGGCACCGAGGGCACGCTCACCATCGACGGCGATGCGCGGCTCAGACTCGTCGCACGTGGGCGTGTCGCTTGGACCGGCCCCGCACACTACGGCGGCTACGACGTCTCGTTCGAGACCGCCGAACGCCTCCAGAGCACCACCGGCTCGCTGCCCCGCGTCTATCTGCGCGATCGCATCGAGGTGGTGGAGCACGGCACGTCGCCGCTCGTGTTCGTCACCGAGATCGAATCACCGCTCGGCAACGTGCTCCCGAACCTGAACGTGGGGCGCGACGTCACCGTGACCGCGATGCGCTGGAATGGCCAAGGCTTCGCGACGATCCCCGTGCCCTTCGGCTACAGCCCGGCCAGCGTCGGAGAAGCCGCACTGCGCGACATCCGCGTCACCGACCTCACCGGCGACCGCGTCCCCGACCTCGTCCTCGCCGTGGTCGACTCCGAAGGAGCGCTGCTGTCGTTCTCCAAGGCCGCAAGCCGGCTGCTGGTGTTTCCCGGCACGGCGTTGACGGACGCGGCGCAATCCGCACAATAAGCCGTTTCCCCCGGCGGGGTAGCTCAGGTGGTTAGAGCGACGGTCTCATAAGCCGTAGGTCGAGGGTTCGAGTCCCTCCCCCGCCACCAGACATCGACGAAGAGTGGCGCTCGCAACTCACACAGGCCTTCACGCAGCCGCCGCGCGCGAGACGAAGAACGAGGTCGCGGTCGATCGAAGCAGCTCGCAGCAACGGGCCCGTAGCTCAGCTGGTAGAGCATCGGACTTTTAACCCGAGACTAGCGGTTCTACCTGGGTGACAGAACACCCAATCAAGTCGCGCGATGATCGCAGGAAGACACGCGTAATCAGCCGCGAGGGCCGGAGTCCAGCTTCCCGATTCATCCCGCCGACTCCCCGCCATTGCCGTCCGCAGTTATCACAATTTTGAACGAAACCGCTTCGCGGTGGACGGACGCCTTCGCGGCGCCAGCTCCACCGT
>CAYVDO010000311.1:4123-10046 GCA_964450125.1 uncultured bacterium | reverse complement strand
TGATCGTGTGAATGCCGGTAGCCGGGCGAGAAACGAAGCGAGTGGACGATGGTGGGATTCGAGATCCTGGCGCGCGACGCCGCCACCCGCGCGCGGCGCGGCCTTCTCACCACACGCCACGGCATCGTCGACACCCCGGCCTTCTTCCCCGTGGGCACGCAGGCCACGGTCAAGGCGCTCGATCCGGACGATCTCGCGTCGCTGGGTGTCCAGGGAATCCTCTGCAACAGCTATCATCTCGTGCTTCGACCCGGGACCTCGACCGTTCGCGAGCTCGGCGGGCTGCACCGCTTCATGGGTTTCGCGGGGGCGATCATCACAGACAGCGGTGGCTTTCAGGTGATGAGCCTGAACGAGCTCACGAAGATCCGGGAAGAGGGAGTCCGCTTTCGCTCGCACCTCGACGGTACTGCGCTCGAGCTCACGCCGGAGAGCGCGCTCACCCACCAGGCGGACCTGGGATCGGACATTCGCATGACGCTCGACGAGTGCACCTCCTATCCTGCGACGCTTGCCTACGCCCGCGAGTCCATGGAGCGCACGTTGCGCTGGGCCGAGCGCAGCATGCGCTCGCGCCGAGAAGGCGACGCCGCGGTGTTCGGGATCGTGCAGGGAAGCACGTACCCCGAGCTGCGTGCCGAAAGCGCGCGTCGCACGGTGGAGATCGGCTTCGACGGCTACGCGGTGGGTGGAGTGAGCGTGGGAGAGGCGAAGAGCCTGCTTTACGACATGGTCGAAGCCTCCACCGCCGAGTTGCCGGCCGAGCGCCCGCGTTACGTGATGGGGGTCGGTAGCCCGGACGACTTGGTGGAATGCGTGGCGCGTGGTGCCGACGTGTTCGATTGCGTGATGCCGACCCGCAACGCCCGCAACGGGACGGCCTTCGTTCGCGGTGGCAAGATCTCGCTCCGGAACTCGGTCCACCGCGCCGACCCGAATCCCATCGATTCCGAATGCTCCTGCTCCACCTGCCGCCGGTTTTCGCGTGCTTACGTCCGCCACCTGCTGCAGGCGAACGAGATTCTCGGTGCCAAGCTCATGACGGTGCACAACCTTCACCACTATCTGCAGTTGATGCGGGAGATTCGTGACGCGCTCTCGCACGGCACGTTCGGCGCCTTTCGTCGTGCGTACGCCGAACCCCGCGCCTGAAACGGCGCGCTTGCGCACGACGGAGACTCAGCCATGCACAACCCGCTCGTGGAACTCTTCGCAGCCGCGCTCCCGCTCGCCATGGCGCCGGCGTCCGGCGACGCCGCCGGTGGTAGCGGCGCCCTCTGGGCGAACTTCGCGACCCTGCCGATCATCATCGGCATCTTCTATTTCCTGGTGATCCGCCCGCAGCAGCAGAAGGCGAAGGAGCACCAGGCGATGCTCGACGCCCTGAAGAAGGGCGACGAGGTGCTGACGTCTGGCGGGATCTACGGCAAGATCCACAGCGTCACCGACCAGGCCGTGACGCTCGAGATCGCGCCGAACGTGCGAGTTCGCGTCGCTCGCTCGCGGATCGACGGCAAGGAAAGCAAGGGCGAGGCGAAGGCCTCCGAGTGACGTGAACCGCCTCGCGGCAGCCAGGAGCGAACAGGAATGCGGCACATACGCGGTCGACTGATCCTCACGGTAGCGCTCACGCTCGCGAGCCTGCTGATGCTCGCCCCCACCCTGATGGGGGACCGGAAGCTGCCCGAGTGGTGGAAGGCCGCGCTTCCGAGCAAGAAGCTCTCGCTCGGGCTCGACCTGAAGGGCGGTGTGCACCTGGTCTTCGAGGTGGAGTCGGAGAAGGCCGTCGAGGTCGAGCTCAAGCACATCGCCGATACCGTGCGCCGTGGACTCGAGGACGAGGGAGTCGTGGTCGATCGCGTCGAGGCGATTCCAGGCGATCCCGGTCGTCACGACGACGATCGCGTCAAGGTCGAGCTCGCCTCCGCGGACGGGCGCGCGCCGCTCGAGAAGTTGCTCAAGGATCGCAAGGGCTGGGGCCTCACGGTCGATGCGAGCGCCGCGAGTGACGTCGAGGTCTCGTTGATCCCCGACGCCAAGGCCCTCGACCGGCGCCGCGACGAGGCCATCGAGCAGGCGATCGAGGTCATCCGGAACCGCATCGACCAGTACGGCGTGGGCGAACCCACCATCCAGCGGCAGGGCGCAGAGCGGGTGCTGGTCCAGCTCGCCGGCGTCGAGAATCCGGCGGAAGCCAAGGCGCTGATCCAGAACACCGCATTGCTCGAGTTCAAGCTCGTCGACGGCAAGGCCGAGACCGAGCTCAAGGACGTCCTCGCAGGTCTCAAGTTCGGAGACCTGAGCGAGTCGAGCGCGAAGCAAGAAGCGAAGCAGAAGGTCAACGCGGCGCTCGGCTCGAAGCTACCTCCAGGCACGCAGTGGCTCTTCGAGGTCACCCGCGACAAGATCACCCGCAAGATCGTCCAGGCGTATCCGCGCATCGTGAAGAAGGACGCGATGCTCTCGGGCGCCTACCTGACCGACGCGCGCGTCGAGTTCGGCCAGCTCCACAATCCGCAGGTCGGGCTGCGCTTCGACGCCGAAGGTGCGAAGCGCTTCGCCGAGATCACGGGCGAGCACACCCACGAGCTGATGGCGATCGTCCTGGACGACACGATCTACTCGGCGCCGGTGATCCGGCAACGCATCTCGGGCGGAAGCGCCGTGATCGAAGGCAGCTTCGACAACCGCGAGGCTCACAACCTGGCGATCGTGCTGCGCGCCGGCTCGTTGCCTGCGCCGCTCACGCTGCTCGAGGAGCGCACCGTCGGCCCGCAGCTCGGCGAGCAGAGCGTCCACGACGGCAAGATCGCCACGCTCGTGAGCACCGCCGCCGTGATGCTCTTCATGGCCGTCTACTACCGGCGCGGCGGGATGCTCGCCGACGCGGCGCTCGGGCTCAACCTGCTCTTCTTGATGGCGGGGTTGGCCGCGTTCCGCGCCACCCTCACGCTCCCGGGTATCGCCGGCATCGCGCTGACGCTGGCGATGGACGTGGACGCGAACATCATCATTCTGGAGCGCATCCGCGAGGAGCTGCGCAGCGGCAAGACGCCGCGTGCCGCGGTGGAGGCCGGTTACGACCGCGCCTTCACCGCGATCTTCGACTCCAAGCTCACGGCCCTCATCGCGGGAGTGATCCTCTACCAGTTCGGTACCGGTCCGGTCCGCGGGTTTGCGGTGACGCTCTCGCTCGGCTTGGTGATCGGCATGTACACGGCGCTGGTGGTCACGCGCATGACCTACGACTACGTGCTCGCGACCCGTCGCGTGACGACGCTGAGCGTTTGACGGCGTGACCGCCGCCCTCGGCGGTCGCGTTCAGGGAGCGAAGCATGTTCGAAATCTTTCCTCACGACCTCAAGATCGACTTCGTCGGCCGGGCGAAGCTCGCGGTGGGGCTTTCGGTCAGCCTGGTCGTCGTCGCGCTCGTGGTCATCGCGTTGCGCGGCTTCAACTGGGGTGTCGACTTCCGCGGCGGCATCGTCGCTCAGGTGCAGTTCGCACGCGACTACACGCCCGAGGAAGTCCACGAGGTCGCCGTGTCGCTCGGGCTTGGCGAGGTGGAAGCGCAGAGCTTCGAGGGCTCGAAGCGCGAGTATCTGATTCGCATCGACACCCGTGGCAAGGACGAGAAGGCCCTCGCCGGCGGCGGCGTGCAGCACACGCTGCTGGAGAAGTTCGGTGAGGGGACCCAAGTCGCCCGCATCGAGATGGTCGGCCCCAAGGTCGGCGCCGAGCTGATCCAGAAGGGTGCGCTGGCGCTGGGTTGGTCGCTGGTGGCGATGCTGGTCTACATTTGGTTCCGGTTCACGCTCGACTTCGGCGTGGGGTCGGTGGTCGCTCTCTTCCACGACGTGGTGCTGACGCTGGGTGCGTTCGCCGTCTCGAATCGCGAGATCAACCTGCCGATCGTCGCGGCGCTGCTCACCATCGTCGGCTTCTCGATGAACGACACGGTCATCTTGTTCGACCGCATCCGCGAGAACCTGGGACGGCGTCGCAAGCTCGCGTTCCCGGAGATCGTGAACCTGAGCGTCAACGAGACCCTGAGCCGTACGGTCCTCACCTCGCTCACGGTGCTGCTTTCGTCGATCGCGCTCTTCTTCTTCGGCGGCGGCGTGCTGCGCGACTTCAGCTTCGCGATGATCGTGGGTGTGATCACCGGCACGTGGTCGTCGATCTTCATCGCCAGCCCCATCGCGATGTGGTGGCGAGAGCGATTCGCGTCAGCGGCGGCGAAGAAGGCCTGACGGCGAGGCCCGCCCAGAAGGACTCGGGCACACGATGATGCGGGGTTCTGCGCAGGAGCACGGGCGCGGGATTTCCGCGCCCCGCCTGCCGCGTGCACTCGTCACGCTGGCCGTCACGGCGATGGTGACGCTCAGCTCCGCCGGGTGCTTGAAGAAGATCGCGGAGATCAAGCGCCAGCGCGACGAGCAGCGCTCGTCCGCGGCCAGCGGCGCACCGGCGCCGAGCCGCGATCCCGCGTCGAGCACCCCGAGCAGCCCGATCGTTCCCGCGACGATTCGCCCGGCGGCGGTGCGCGCGCGGATCGTGAACGAAGGCGCGCGGCGTTACCTCGAAGTGCGTGGCGAGCCGCATCTGATTCTCGCCGTCCAGGCGGATGCCTGGGCGATCAGCAAGCCCACGGAGAACGCATCCCGTCAGTTCCGTTTCGCCCGCGAGCTCGGCGCCAACACCATCGAGATCCCGATCCCGTGGGTGCGCGTGGAGCCGGAGCGCGATCGCTACACCGCCGACTACGTTCGCTGGGTGCTGGAGCAGGCCCGCGCGAACGATCTCGACCTGGTGCTGCTCTGGTTCGGCTCGAACGTGGTCGGCAAGACCGGTTCGCCGACCGGTCTCGAGATCGTCCCGACCTACGTCACGTCCGATCCGAAAGGATTTCCGCGCGTGAGCGGCAGCTCGACGCGGGCCGAGAACCCACTCGAGCCGAATCACCCTGCCACGCTCGACCGCGAAAGTCGCGCCTTCGCCAAGCTCCTCGAGATGGTGACCTCGGAGGATCGAGACGGCCGCGTGATCGCGTGGCAGATCCTGAACGAGGTAGGCGTGCTGCCGGAGACGCGCGTTCCGTACCCGGAATCGGTTCTCACCGACAAGCTGGTGGCGCACGTCCAGGCGCTGACGCGCATCCAGAAGCGCATCCATCCCGTGCCGAGCTTCATGAACTTCTGGGAGGGGTTGCAGGGTGCGAAACCCTTCGAGTTCCTGGATCGCATTCCGGAGCTCGACTTCGTGGGTCCGGACCTCTACGGCAAAGCGAGCTTGGGCTTTCACATCGCCGACCGCGATTACGTGGCGTTCCGGGACAACTACCTGAAGCAGCTCGATCGCTATCACCGCGGGCGTAATCTCTCGTTCATCCCCGAGACCAACAACGACGCATATTTCCGTCCCTATCTCTTGGTGTTCCCCCTCCTGGGTCAGGTGCCGGGCATCGGCATGGACGTGTGGGCCATCACCACCGGCAGCATGAAGGGCTACGAGCCGCTCGCGAACGCCAAGAGCGGCGAGATCACGGAGAGCGGCGCGCGCCTGCGCGACGTGTATCGCGCCCTCGACGCCGCGATGGGGCCCATCGTGCGGGCTCAAGGCTCGAACCGATTGGCCTGGTTCATGAGCGAGGGCGCCGCGCGCGGTCGCAGCCTCGTGGCCGGGGGGATCGCCCTCACCGTGGACACCGAGGGTGACGGAGCGTTGCTCGCGCTTCGCGACGGCGACGGTGCGCTGGTACTGGTCGGACGGCACGTCAGCGTCTCCATCGCAAGCCCACCCGGCTCGCGCGCAGAGCGCGGTCGATTCGAGGGCTCGCGCTGGGTCGCCGTCGGGCCTGCGCCGCTAGCGCCCAGGGGAACCGGCGGCGGCCCGTCTTGCCGACCCAGGTCACATCACGCGG
>CAYVDO010000311.1:0-4113 GCA_964450125.1 uncultured bacterium | reverse complement strand
AGCGTGAATCTCGGAGCAGCGGACGTGGTGCGCATCTCCGCAGCGCGCTGACGCGGTCCGCAAACGTTCGATCACCGTGGAGCCGCGCCGGGAGCCGAGCGAGGAATCGTTCGCCGCGGTACGCGCGGCGCTCGTCGATCATCGTCTCGAGGTCGGGGCGGGTCGCTGGGTGGCGTTCGGCAGCCTGCTGCTCTTCGGCGCGGCATTCGCCGCGGCGGCGGGAATCGTCGCGGGAATCGCGGAGCTGCGACTCGGCATCGGCCCGCGCGGCCGGCGCGTCCTGATGTGCGCGGTGTTCCTTGCCCAAGCGCTGGTGCTTCGTCTCGTGGGCGGTGGTGGATGCACGCGCCCGGCGAAGGCCGGCCCGCTCCGCTGGATCGTGTGGCTGGCGCGCGCGTTCACGACCTCCGTGCGGCTGGCGTTCCGTCGCGCGCCTGCGCCCCGCTACGGCGTGGTGCGCGAAGCGGCGCTGCTGCTCGATCTTGCGAGTGAGCCCGTGGAGCTCGCGCGGCGAGTCGGCGCGGGCGGCACGGCCTCGGCGCAGGCCCTCGCGCTTCTCGAACGCCTCGGCCTGCTGCGTCATCGCTCGCTGCGCCGCGCGGTGAATGACGAGCCGCAGGCGGCCGCAGCGACGGGCTTTCGAACGAATGCGCCGCGCCGTCCGCCGGCACGGCCTCGTCCGAGCGAGCCGACGGCGCTCGGCGAGGTGGGTGGGATCCGTGAAGCGTGGGTCTGGGAATGCGGCTCGACCGTCACCGAGCTCCACGTGGCCGTGTTCGCAGCCACCGTCGTCGTGCGTCACGGTCAGGGGATCACGTGTCTCGGTCCCGACGGCGACGTGCTCTGGACACGCGCCGTCGAGCCCGGCACGAGCGGCGTCCACGTCGCGCCCGACGGCGCGGTGGTGGCGCTCCTCTCTGCGTCCGGTGTGCTCACCACGCTCGCCGGCGCCAGCGGCGAACGCTTGGCGCACATCGACGTCGGCCCAGCGACGTCCGCCGTCACGGTGGCCGTCGGCGGTGCGCGGATCTGGGTGGCCGATCGATTCGGAGCGGTGCGGGCGATCGACGCGCAAGGCCAGGTGCTACGGAGCGCGAACGTGGAGCATCCGGTGGATTTCCTCGCTGCCGCGAGCGAGACCGAGGTCACGATCGCCGCCAGTCGGCGCGGGCACCTCAGCGCGATCGACGAATCGGCAGAGCGGGTTCGGCGCACGTTCATCCGCTCGGACGTGGCACGAGCCTGGATCGAGGAAGACGGCGAGCGCGCGCTCGTCCTGTCACCCGTCGACGGGGTGCTTGCGTGGGATCTGGACGGCGGATCGCTCGAGACCTACGCGGTCGACCGAGCGCTGCGCGACGCGGCCGCGGACGCCGCCGGAGATCGCCTGGTCGCCGCCACCTTCGACGACCGCTTGGTGTTGCTCGACTCGGGCGCGCGGGTGCTGTGGCAATGCGACGCTCCGATGGGCACGACGCAAGTGCGCATGAGCGCCGACGCGCGTCGGATCTGGTGCCTCGCCGGCAACGGTTCGATCCACCAACTCGCGGTGCTGGATCGAGGAGCCACCGAGCGCCGCGCTCTCGACCTCGCCGCCGCGCCGGCCATGCCGCCCGTTGCCGAGGCACCCACGCCCATACCCGAACCAGCCCCGGGCGGCTTCCGCCACGTGCGCATCGCGAGCGCGGCGCGGGCGATCGTGCTGCTCCACCCCGAGGGGCGAGTCGCGGTGAGCGGCGCGCGCGGCACCGACTGGCGCGTGACCCCGGCGCTCGGCGGTGGCGTCGGCGAGTGCGTGACGACCGCGGATGGCTCGGCGCTGGGAGTGATCGTCGATCGCGGCATCGGGTGGGTGCGCTGCGCCAACGGCGAGGCACGCGTCGTACCTTGTTTCGCGACCCATCTGGCGGCGCTTCCCGGAGGTGCAGAGCTTCTGGCGGCGACGCCGCAGGGCGAGCTCGTGATCGTGAGCGAGGCGAATCAGCGACGCCTTCCCGTCGACGTGACCGGTCTCGCGCAGCTCGCCGTGGCGGCGCGGGGCGAGTCGTGGCGACTGTGGTGGGTGCGACGTGATGGCGCCGTCACACGGGTGGCGCCCGACGCTTCGTCGCATCGGCACGGCGAGAGCGAAGGGCTGGTTGCGCCCGTACGCCTGGTCGCGCTCGGTGAACGTGTGCTGCTGATCGACGCGGCCGGTGCGTTCTCTTGGCTTGAAGCCGATGGCGACCCGCTCGGCCACGGCACGGTCGCGGTACCCGTGGTGAGCGCCGAACGGGCCGGACCAAGCGCCGTCGCCGTCGCCGATCGGCTGGGCAACGTTCACCTGCTGACCCTGGACGGGGGCGTCGCCGGCATCCTCGCTCGTCCCCAGGGTCTGCTACGCGCCGGCTGCGACGCCGGGGGCGTTCCCTGGTTGCTGCGTGCCCATCGACAGCTTTTGATCTGTCAGGGTTGGGACGGTAGCCTCCGCGGCCAATTCCGCGTGATCGGCACCCCTGTCGACCTCGCTGCGGACGAGAGCGGCGGCTTCGCTCTGCTCACCTCCGCGGGTCTCTTCGTGCACGGGATCGAATCCTCTCCCTCGAACGAGCGCGCGCACTTCCTCGAGCTATGACCTCCGCTGCCGCCCGCCTTGGTCGCGAGCTCGAGCTGCTCGTGCGTGCTCGCTATCCCATCCTCTACCTGGTCACGCACGAGGAGCGGCGGGTCGAGAAGCTGCTGAAGGAGGTTGCGGGCCGCCTCGGCAAGCGGTTCCTCGTATGGACGGGTACCCAGGGTCTGACGGCGGGTGGCACCGGCAAAGATGCCAACGTCGATCCGGCGGAAGCGCTCACGCGCGTGGCCGAGTCCGCGGACCGGGCGCTTTTCGCTTTCCTCGATCTGCACGCGCACCTGGACGAGCCCCGCGTCGTGCGGCGGCTTCGCGACCTGGCGCGCGAGCTGCGCCACACCTTCAAGACGCTGGTGCTCGTGAGCCCCGTGCTCAAGCTCCCGCCCGAGCTCGAGAAGGACGTCACGGTGCTCGACGTACCCCTGCCCGACGCGACCGAGCTCGCCGAGATCATGGACGGGGTGCTGGAAGGCGTGCGCGGCGACAGCCGCGTCCAGATCGATCTGGGCGCGAACCTACGCGAGCGCATGATCCAAGCGGCGCTCGGTCTCACGGCGAACGAAGCCGAGAGCATCTTCTGCAAGGCGGTGGTCGAGGGCCTGCGTCTCGACGAGCAGGATCTCGACCTGATCCTCGCCGAGAAGAAGCAGATCATCCGAAAGGGCGGCTTGCTCGAGTTCTACGAGCTCGACGAAACGCTGGCGCACGTGGGCGGGCTCGCGAAGCTGAAAAGTTGGCTCGATGGCCGCGGTGCCAGCTTTTCGGCGCGTGCGCGGGCATTCGGCTTGCCCGAGCCGCGCGGCCTCTTGCTTCTGGGTGTGCAGGGGTGTGGCAAGAGTCTCAGCGCCAAGGCGATCGCCAGTCACTGGAAGCTACCGCTCTTGCGCATGGACGTCGGCAGCGTGATGAGCTCGTTCATGGGTGCCAGCGAGGAGAACATGCGCCGCTCCATCCGCACGGCGGAGTCGCTCGCGCCGTGTGTGCTGTGGCTCGACGAGCTCGAGAAGGCCTTCGCCGGCGCCGGTGGGTCCGGCGACCTCGATTCGGGGACCACGCGACGCGTGTTCGCCACGTTCCTGACCTGGATGCAGGAGAAGACGCGACCCGTGTTCGTGGTGGCCACCGCCAATGCGATCGACTCGCTCCCGCCCGAGCTCCTGCGCAAGGGACGCTTCGACGAGATCTTCTTTCTCGACCTGCCGGATGCCGACGCACGGCGGGTGATCTTCACGATCCACCTCGAGCGGCGTCATCGCGACCCGACGAAGGTCGATCTCGATCCGCTGGTGAGTGCCTCCGACGGCATGAGCGGCGCCGAGATCGAGGAAGTCGTGGTCTCGGCGCTCTACCGAGCCTTCGCCGACGGCGAGCGCACGCTCGCGACCTCCGATCTGGTCGCGGCGGCTCGCGAGATGGTTCCGCTGTCGGTGACCATGCGTGAGCCGATCGCGGCGCTGCGTGCTTGGGCTCGTGATCGAGCCCGCCTCGCCGCGTGACCGACC
>CAYVDO010000310.1:0-10051 GCA_964450125.1 uncultured bacterium | reverse complement strand
GGCAAGCCCGGCACAGGCCGGGCGCAAGCCCGATCTTCCGATCACCGTCGAGCTGCGGGCCGCGCCGAACGCGCACGCCCCGGACAACCGTCCGAGGCGATTCGTCGGGTTAGCAGTCAGGAGATCGACATCCCCGCTCGGGCGCCGTTGACGCCAGACACGGCCACGACGTCCGCATCGTTGCAGGCGTAGCACTCGATTTCCCGCCATTCCTGAAACGAGCGCCTCGAAAACCGAGCCTGACTTGCAGTGGCTACGAGTGGCCCGCGCCAGAGGCGCGCCGCGAGCGAAACGACTCGCCTTGGGGTGGGGCCCCACGAACAGCGCTCTTCGTGGAGCGCGGGGCTCGAGAAGGCCCCCGAGAGAACATCACCGAAATCACAGGCCAACGATTGGAACGTTCAGCCGGAGGAACCCCGTGCCTTCGGCGCTCATTCAGGTCCGCAAGCGCTCGGCGGAGGGGGAGATCCGTCCTGCGCCCCCTCGCTCTCATTCGCATTCATGGTCGCTGATGTGCTCCTCGAGAAAGCGCCGAGCGCTTGCGTAAGGGTCGCCCGTCGCGAGGCCGTCCGTGTAGGACTCGAGCGCTTCGCGGTACGCCGCCATGGCGGGCACGATGCCGGACCAGACGCCGCTCGCCTCGAGCCTCGCACGATCCCAACCGAGTGCGTGGAGGATGCCGAGGGAGGTCTTCTTCTGCACCTCGACCCAACCGGTTGTAGCGCCGGATGTAGCGCATGATCTTCTGCTTTAGGTCGCGAACAGACGTGAAGATCCCCCGAGCAATGACGTCGCGCTCGATCTTCGAAAACCAAAGCTCGATCTGGTTGAGCCACGACGAGTAGGTCGGCGTGAAGTGCAGATGGACATTCCCGTGCTCAGCCAAGAACGCTTCGACGGCCTTCGTCTGGTGGGTCGACAGGTTGTCGGCGATGACGTGGATCTCGCGCCCTTTGGGTTGGCTCGCGACGATCTCGCCCAGGAATGCGACGAATTCCGCACTCGTGTGCCGCGAGACCGTTTTTCCCATCACCTCGCCGGTGTGGGTATTCAGCGCGGCGAAGAGCGACAGCGTGCCGTGGCGGTAGTACTCGAAGCCGTGACGTTCGACTCTCCCCGGCGAGAGTGGGAGAACCGGAACCAAGCGATCCAGCGCCTGAATCGCCGTCTTCTCGTCCACACAGAAAACTGCGGCGTGCTGCGGCGGCTTCACGTAGAGGCCGATGACGTCGGCCGCCTTGGTCTCGAAGTCCGGATCGTTCGACGCCATGTAGCGCTCGATCCGATGCGGCTTGAGACCGGCGCGCTGCCAGACGCGCGCGAGACCCGAGCGCGCGATTCGGCCTTCGCGCGGCCGGCGATCGCCGTGGCGGAAGGCCCGGCGTGACAAAACCAAGCGACGGCGCACCGGACGGGGCCGAATCCTCCACGGAATCGCGCTCCGCCCGGCGGCCGCTGCGCGCGCTAGAACTGCAACGTTGCCGTAACGTGATTGCTTTCGACGCTTGCGGCGGACACGACCCACGCGGTGATCGCCAGCGACGTATTCGAGCCAGCCGTGACGCAGGCGTGAAACTCGAGGGTATCGCCTCCGACTACCGTGACTATGTTCGTGGTCGTCGTGGGAATCGGTTGATCAGTGGAAAAATCGGTTCCGCTCGGACTCAGCTCCGCCGCGATGTGGAGCGTCCCTCCCACCACTTGGCCCGAGAACCTGGTCTGGAAGGTGACGGCATCCTCGAATCCGTCGGCGAGACACGACGCCTGGCGATCCGAATCCGACGAGTAGGACACGCTGGCATTGGCCAACCGTGGGATGGTGGGATCTCCGCCACCGTCGCCATCGCCTCCACAAGCCACTGCACAAGCCAACACGAACAGTCCCGATAGACGCGCAATGATTCGCACCGTTGCTCTCCTCTGGTTGGATTTAAACGACCCAAACATTATAGAATGGTCATTCCATTGATTTCAAGACAGATTTTTCTCGATCGACTTGCGCACGACGTGTGCCGTCGCGCCACCTCGACCGACTGCTTCCGTGTATTTGTTTAGGATAATTCTCGCGAGCTCACGCCACCCCTGGTCGATATCGGTCCACGGTCGCGCTGTTGGCGCACTACCCGATCACGGGGCTCGACGCGGATCTCCACGCCGACGTCGAGAGCTGTCGCCGATGGACTTCGAAAGCCCGTGAATCACTGCGGCCCGAGGGCGACGGCAGCGGGCGTGTCCGATGCGGCGACGACATTCCGCGCGATGAGTGGACGATGCTCCAGAAAGGCTCCGGTGCAGGTAGCGCCCTCGATCCCCCTCCTGGATCAGCAATCGGCGGCACCGCCCGACGCACGGTGCCGGGAACCGCCACCCAAGACGCGAAGCCGAGGAAAGCGCAAAGCCTGCTGCGCCTACGCCATCGACTCATCGGACGCCACGTCCCGAACCCATCGAAGCTTCCGCAGTCGAGCCTTTCCCCAGACCTGGACCTGAAACGCGAGCCATGCCATCTCTCCGTGCTCGCGCTTCGTTCGGTTGTGTGTCCGGGACTGGCCGCGCCACACCCGCTCAGCGTTTGACGAGCTCCACTCGGCGGTTCTTGGCACGGCCTTCTTCGGTGCCGTTGTCGGCGACGGGGGCTGTCATGCCAGCGCCACTGGCCTCGAGGCGCGCTCCGTCAACGCCGAAATCCTCGATGAGCGCGGCCTTCACCGCGTCGGCGCGGCGCTTGGAGAGGCCGAGATTCGCATCGGCGCCACCGACGTTGTCGGTGTGCCCGATCACGTTGAGCTTGAGTGCGGCGTCCCCCTTGAGCAGCGTGGCGATCTGCTCCAAGGTTCCCTTGGACTCGGGCTTCACCGCCGACTTGTTGGTGTCGAAATGAATGCCATAGAGCGAGATCCGGCCCGTCTCGGCGATGGTCTTTGCCATCTCGCTGGCGCTCACCGTGACCATCTTCTGCTCCATGGCCTTCGGCTTGATCACGTCGACCCGGATCACCTGCATACCTTCCTTGACCTGCTCGAAGCCCCAATTCAATCCCCCGCCGTACTTGAGTGCGTACACGGTCACGTAGACGTCTCCATCGCCTTCGGCCCGATGGGCCGCGAGATAGCCGTAGTTTCCGCCGCTCAGCCCTGGGTAGTCGAGGATCTGATTTGGGTTCGGGGCCTCGCGCAACCGCGTTTTAAACCCAAATATATCGCCTCCCAATTCCTTCTCGCCAACCCCCTCGAACAACACTTCCCAACCTGAGCTCTTCAGCTCGTTCGAATAGTTCCGGATGACTTCGAGGGTCGTCACCTCTGGATCAGGAACGTAGTAATCCAGTCGAGTCAACGCGCCCTCGAGATCGAGCTTCTTCGTGTACCAAGTCGCGAAGTCGTTCGTATCGTTGCGCGCTAACTTGCTCAGAATCAAATCATACTTGGTGAATCGCTCGTTCTTGCTGTGGAATATCTTCGAGCCTTCATAGCGCTTCAGGTTGGGCGGATCCCCTGGGTCGGCGATCGGTGGTGCAGCGAGGGAGACCTGGGCCGCGACCAGCAACAGAAGCGCGGCACCAAGCAACGCACGGACCGCACGGCATGTACCGAAGTTCGATTCGAAGCCATCGCGCTCCCCTGCCGCACACGAATCTGTCCAGTGAATCATGCCCCCCCCTTGTGCTCGTACAGCGAGCGTTGATGATGCGGAATTCTCACTCGCGCCCGGACGAATCAGCGCTTGACCAGCTCCACGCGTCGGTTCTTGGCGCGGCCTTCTTCGGTGGCGTTGTCGGCGACGGGGGCGGTCATGCCGGCGCCGCTGGCCTCGAGGCGCACCCCGTCGATGCCGTAATCCTCGATGAGCGCAATCATGACGGCGTCGGCGCGGCGCTTGGAGAGGGTGAGGTTGGACTCGGCGCCACCGACGTTGTCGGTGTGCCCGATCACGTTCAGCTTGAGCGTCGAGTCCTTCTTGAGCAGCGCGGCGATCTGCTCCAGGGTTCCCTTGGACTCGGGCTTCACCGCCGACTTGTTGGTGTCGAAATGAATGCCATAGAGCGAGATCCGGCCCGTCTCGGCGATGGTCTTCTCCATCTCGGACGCGGAGACGACCACCATGTCCTTCTTCATCGCCGCGGCGTCGATCACGTCCACCGCTGCGTACGCGCCCTCGATGACCTTCGCGCTAGGTTTGGCTGTCGACTCCACTGCGACGATCGAGACGTACAGCTCGCCATCGGCAGCGCTGCGCTTCAGGGTCGTGGTTCGAATGGTCGGACGTTTCGCCTGGACGGTGAAGGCCCACCCAGCCACGTTCCAGTCGAATTTGCTTCGCGGAACGTTCTGCGTGAGATAGTTGAGGTTGTACCCACGGTAATCGGAGTCTTTGGAATCGTTCGACGAGTCCCAGAGGATTTCAAAACCCTCGATCGCCTGGTACTGACGAATGATCTCGAGCGATGACATACCTGGGCCTTCGTACCAGATTCTGGTGCGTGCGCCTTCGACGACGAGCGGCGGTTGGGCGAACTCGTTCCCTGTGCTCGCTCCCTTTTTGAAAGAGCTTGTTTGGAACGCCACGCTGTCGAACCGCTTGACGTCGTAGGCCACGATTTCCGTGCCTTTCACGCGACCGAGGAGCGGATGATCCTTCGAGTTCGGCAGGTCCGCGGCGATTGCCGTGCCCGCCGTGAGCACCATCAACACCACCACGAGGTTGTGAGATCTTCGCATTGAGGCTCTTTTCTGGGCAGGAAAGCTCAGCTTCTGTTGCCATCCGAACTGAAGGAAAGTGAGCAAGCTCGACCTTGCAAGGAACGGATTCAGGGGAGGTTGACGCTACCGCCGGACCCGGGCCTGGAGTTGGTGAGCACGATGAACGGGGGATGGATCACCTACATGCAGCCCTTGCCGGCGGCGATCCCGGCCAGGCCTGTGAACTCGAACTGCCTGCTGGGCACGTTGGTGAACTGAATCTTCGCCGAGCGTCCGCTGAACCCGCCGAAGTTCGTGAGCGTGCCGCTGCTTTTGCGTTGCGCGGGCGCGAACGGGTTGATGACGGTGAGCGAGTTGAGCCACCGTGCGGTTGACCGTGGCGGTTTGCCCGTTGCTGCCGACGCTTGTGACCGTGATGGCTTGAACGAGAGGAAGCGACTCCGCGCTGGAGTTGCGAAAATTCGCCTGGTTGACGACGTGGAAGGATCCCTGTCGGGCGCGGTCGTGGCGGCGGGCGATTCGGAGATAGCAACAAAACCTGATCGGCTTCGCGAATTCGGATCTCAATGAGGCACTCTGCGCTGAGTGGGGATCGAAAGTCAATCACTCAATTGTCATTTTGCTGGATATCAGGATGACGAGACTCCCGAAGGGCGGCCGTACGCTCCCGTCATGGGCGTCTTGGTGTTGAGCTCGATTCGAGGTGCGCGATCATTCATCTGGCGTGGATGTCGAACGGATCGACACACGCGCGTGCCCGGCGAGGCCACACACCGACTCGGCGATTCGCGTTCCGGATTTCTGACTGGATGGGTACACGGCCCGCGCACGCTTGGGGCTCCGGGAGGAGTGGACCGCTGGTCGGTGCGCGGGACGGTGGTGTGGTGATGACCGAGCGGGGCGGCGAGGGTGCCCACCTGCCAGTGCTCGGCGTGGTAGAGCCGCAGGGGAAGAACCGGATGGCCCCCCGGCATGCCAATGCCAGGCCGGACGACCTGCTGCGTCAGGCTCAATGACGCGCTTCGTCACCTTCCTGCGGTTTCAGCTCGCCGCGAACGAGGCCGATCTCGCGATCACCGACGGCGAGCGTCCTGGTGGATTCTTCGATCGGGAGGATCTTCTCACCTTCTCACGCTTGACTCGGGCCTATCAGGATCGATAGCGTCTCACCCCGATGTCAGGCCCGAATACCCCCTCGATCTTCGTGGGCATTCCCTGTTATGGCGGGTGGATTGCCGTCGAGACCATGATGTCGGTCTTCGATGCCGTCGTGGCACTCGGCAAGCACCAGATCCGCGTTCACCTCCACGGCCAATCCGGTGAATCGCTGATCCCTCGTGGACGGAACAGCATCACCCACAAGTTCCTGCACGAAAGCCAGTGCTCGCATCTTCTGTTCGTCGATGCCGACCTGCAGTTCCCGCCCGAGGCGATCGTGGCGCTGGCGCTGAGCGGGTACGACGTCGTGGGAGTTCCGTATCCGCGCAAGCACGTCGACTTCGATCTGCTGCGCGCCGCGGTCGCCCACGAGACCGCGACCGGAGTCCGCCTCGACCTCGCGAAGCTCTGCGGCGATCTCGTACTCGACAAGCTCGAGGGCGCCGCGGAGGCGGGGGACGGGTTCGTCGAAGTGGCTTCCATCGGAGCTGGGTTGCTCCTGATCAAACGCGAGGTCTTCGTCGCGATGGCCGAGCGTTACCCCGAGATCGCGTATCGGGAGGACGTTCCAGTTCCCGGTGACCGGGTCTGCGACTTCTGGTTCACCGGCATCGCGCAGGAGCCCGGCTACGGTCCCCGCTACCTGAGCGAGGACTACGGCTTTTGCAGACGGTGGCGCGACATGGGCGGCAAGATCCACGCGTATCTGAATGCATCCGTGACGCACTGGGGCCGGTTCGGTTTCCAGGGAATCTCGAGAGAGGTCCGGATCGATCCCGCCACCGGCGAGCGCTTCGCGCTGCTACCGGTTGGCGGCGCAGGCGAGACACGCCCCTGATGTGGCGCGAGGGCTGAGTTGGCTGGTTCGAGCCCGGCTGCTTGCAACGGCGTGGCCCGCACTCGCCTCTCGCCAGCGATGTGCCCGGGGCGGCGCGCGGCGCGCAGCGCCACGATCGCCGTCGGACCCAGCCGCGTCGAGTGGCGCGTACCGTCCGCGAACGGCACGACGCCCGCGGACGCCCCACGAGGGCCCGGCCGCATGCTCGTCGCCGGGGGTGGGCTAGCCGTGACGGGTGTCGCGCTGTCGCAACGGAAGGAAGCCAGATGCAGCCGATGACGCGCTACTCGGTCGAGGCAACGCCCACGGAACCCGGCTCGGTCACCGTGCTGCGCGACGGCACGGCGGTGGCGACGAAGCTGCCTGGGCAGCGCCTCGAGGCGCAATTCGAGCTGCGGGATGGTCGTTCGCTGCTGTGGATCACGGACGACAGCCCGTACGACGAGGGCCTACACGTCTATCTCGTCGATGCTGGCGGGCACCTCGAGGACGCCGTCGAGGCCGAAGCGCCCTTCGCGCCTGGAATTCTTCGCATTGAGCGTACCGGTGCGGATTGGGTGGAGTTCCAGTTCTTCAAGAACGATCAGCGCTACCGCTTGACGGTCACCGACCCGCGATGGCGGTTTCGGCTGCCGGCGGGCTGGAGCTATCGACCGCGGCTCGGTGTCCATCGTCTACGCGTCGAAACCGCGTAACCGGGAGGGGGTGCCATGGCGGATCCGAAGGTGGAGCAGGCGCTGCGGGATTTCGAGGCGACGGCGACCAGTTTTGCGATGCGGTTGGCCCGCACGGCACAGGTTCGAGCTGCCTACGTCGAAGAGATCCGGCAGATGAGCGACTCGATTCGTGCGGCGGTCAACTCAGGTGATCTCGCGGTCGAGAAGGGGGCCTCGATCGCCAACGAGATGCGCAACGAGATCATGGCGATGCAGCGCTCTCGGGACTTCGACCTGGGACGCTCGCTGGCCCAGAAGTGGAAGAGCCAGGGGCTCACGCTCGAGGAGGCGATCGGCGCCGCGATGAACAAGCTGGGCGCGGCCGGACGCCCGTTCAAGTCGCTGAGCGGCGAGCAACAAGCGGCCGTGTTCCGCGAGGTCATCGACGCCGCTGGCCGAAGCCGCCCGTCGGTCACCCGCGCGATTCCGCGGCTGCGGGGAGCGGCGCGGGGACTGTGGATCGCGAGCCTCGCGATCGCGGCCTACAACATCGGCACGGCGGAGGACCCGTGGTGGCAAGCGGGAAGGGAGGGCGCGAACCTGGGCGGAGGGCTGGTCGGCGGTTTCATCGGCGGCGCCGTGATCGGTGGCGAGGCAGGCGTCTGGGGTGGACCAGTCGGCGTCGCCGTGGGGGTCGTCGTTGGTGGCATCTTGGGTGCCTTGCTCGCCGACCACACCTACGTGGCTGCAGTGGGGGGAAGCGACCCGCTGACGCGTGCGTTCGTCAAGCGATTCACGAGCTTGTGGTCCGGGACGGACGAGGATGGGCTAGCAGCCGCGCTCGTGGCCGAGCATCGCAACGACTTCGACTTCGTGACGCGCGTGTTTCGAAGCCTCGAACAAGAGTATGCGACCGATGCCGATGACGTCGCGTTCGCATACGTCGAGCGGGTGCGCGGCGATTCAGCGCTGCAGCAAGGGTTGCGGCAGAACAGCCAGCTTCGCGGCTTGCTGATGCAGCTGATGGATGACGGCTGGACCGCAGACGACGAGCAGCAGGCGATCCGCTATCTCCGCAGCCTCTGATGTCGTGCCATGAATCCACAACCATGGATCGGCTTGCTCTTCTTGACGCTGGCCACGTTCTTGGGGTGGCGTTCGATGCGAACGGACACGGCAGGCGCGGGCGGCCCTGCTCATCGGGTGGCCATGCGCACCTCGCGTCGCGTTGCGATGGCATTCGGTCTCGTGGGGCTCGTGCTGTGCGTGTCGGCTCTGCTCGGCTGATCGCGCTCCGCCGTAGCACGTGTCGGTGGCATCGTCCCTCTCGATGCTCGGCTAGTTCTTCGTAGCAGGCGAAGCGCGCAGGACGTAAAACCCGACCAGCTTGTCTGCGCTCGGATTTGCGCCCTTCGGCATCGCTACCGCAAAGGCGTCGCCATCCTTTCCTTGTGGATAGATCTCTACGAAGTCGATGCCCGGCTCGTACCACTCGAACATCGCTCGCTTGTGCGACTTCTCTGCCATCTGGTTTTGAACGGATTTTGAAACGGCGATCCACGGGATCTCGCCAGGCACTTGGTAGTAGCGCGCCGAGGCGATGGTAAATCGATCTCGCAGGAAGACCGTCACCTCGGCGTCGAGCTTCTTGCTCTCCTCCGAGGTCTGGACCTCCTTCATGCTCTCGAGTGGCTTCGGTTGGAAGGCTTTCGTTTCACCCATGTCCCACCCCCAGGCAATCGTCGCCAGCGCGATCAGGATCGTCCCGTTTTTCCATGCGTTCATTTCTCCCTCTGCCTCTCAATTGCTGATCCGAAAGGACTGGAGACCGCCGGTATTGACGAGGTTGAGAAGGGACACGGTCATCTTCGCCGACGCGGTGTCCTGGCCCTCGCCCACGCCCATGTTCGTCCCCCAGGGATTCCGCACGGTGACCCTCCAGTCGCTACCGTTCTGGTCGAGCGAAACCACCGTATAGACGTGATTGTCCACCAATCCGTCCTGAGGGACTGGAGCGCCAGTCACCCATTGCCAGAAGCTTCGGCTCTCGGGTACCGACCACAAGGTGACCGTTTTGCTTTGCTTCAGTGCAGTCGCGACTCGCGTACCCAGCAGCTTCACGGAACCGGCCGTGCCGAGTCGCCAGTGGTAGCTGTATTTCACCTCGGTCCCAGCGCTGCCGACGATCGCCAGCATGGCATCGGCGGGCCAGCCTCCGTTGACGATCCTCTGATAGCCCTCTCCCAGTCCGTCCGCGGGGTTGCTGTCGTACATCTTGGCGTATGCAGTTTCGATCACGGCGGGCCAGGTGCGCTCGTACTTTCCGGTGTTGTCGACGTAGCTGCCGCCGTAGCGCTTCACGTTGTCTTCCAGCTCCGCTTGGGTCGTCCAGATGTGCTTGCCCGTGCCATTCGAGTCGTAGAGGCGTACCCGGAACTTCTGCGAGCTGGCGTCGTAGTGAATCGCGCTTCGAATCTTCTGGGGATCCTGTTGCGCCACCGCTCCCAGCGTCGCGACGAAGTAGCAGTCCCCGAAGGCGTCCTGCTTGATGTCGTCGGCCGAAGGTCCGTTGGGACCGTAGAGGTTCTCGGACGAAAACTTCGGCGCGCTGCTCGCGAGCAGGAGGTTCAGCCGACCGAACGTCGGACCTCCCACATCCATCCGCCCGTCGGCCTTCAACCCGAAATTCGCCTTCTGGA
>CAYVDO010000309.1:0-10111 GCA_964450125.1 uncultured bacterium | reverse complement strand
CGTGAACGACTACGGCTTCATCGAGACGCCGTACCGCAAGGTGCAGGGTGGCCGCGTCACCGAAGAAATCCAGTACCTGTCGGCGCTCGAAGAGCGCGACCACGCGGTCGCGCAGGCGAACGCGCCGCTCGACAAGCACGGCAAGTTCCAAGGCGAGTTCGTCGGCGCTCGACGCGGTGGTGAGTCGGTGATGGTGAAGCCCGACGAGATCTCGTTCATGGACGTGTCGCCGATGCAGCTCGTGAGCGTCGCGGCGTCGCTCATTCCGTTCTTGGAGCACGACGACGCAAACCGCGCGCTGATGGGCTCGAACATGCAGCGGCAGGCAGTGCCGCTGTTGCGCACCGAGGCGCCACTCGTCGGTACCGGAATCGAGGGCGTGGTCGCGCGCGATTCGGGCGTGACGACGGTCGCGAAGCGCAGCGGTGTGGTCGAAAACGTCGATGCCTCGCGCATCGTCATTCGGGTCGATGGTCGCGGCGACGACAGCGGCGTGGACATCTACAACCTGCTCAAGTTCCAGCGCTCGAACCAGAACACCTGCATCAATCAAAAGCCGATCGTGGCGCAGGGCGAGCGCGTCGACATCGGCCAGGTGATCGCGGATGGTCCTGCGACCGATAGCGGCGAGCTCGCGCTCGGTCGCAACGTGCTGGTCGCGTTCATGCCCTGGGGTGGTTACAACTTCGAGGATTCGATCCTCGTCAGCGAACGGCTCATCAAGAAGGACTATTTCACTTCGGTGCACATCGAGCAGTTCGAGTGCATGTCGCGCGACACCAAGCTCGGCAAGGAAGAGATCACGCGAGACATCCCCAACGTGGGTGAGGATGCACTCCGCAATCTCGACGAGAGCGGCATCGTGCGAATCGGTGCGCACGTCAAGACCGACGACATCCTCGTCGGCAAGATCACGCCGAAGGGTGAGACGCAGCTCACGCCGGAGGAGAAGCTGCTACGCGCGATCTTCGGAGAGAAGGCCGAGGATGTCCGCGACACGTCGCTACGTGTGCCGCCCGGCATCGAGGGAATCGTCATCGACGCGAAGGTCTTCTCTCGAAAGGGCGCCGAAAAAGACGAGAGGTCTCGCGACATCGAGGATCGCGAGGTCGCGAAGCTTCGAAAAGATCAACGCGAAGAGGTGAAGGTGGTCCGCGAGAGTGCGAATCGCCGCATCCGAAAGCTCCTGGTCGGCAAGGCCGCCGCAGCCGACGTCCTGGATACAACCGGGAAGCCCATCGTGGAGAAGGGCGACAAGTTCGATGAAGAGGCGCTGAGCAAGGTTCCCTACAGCCAATGGGAGTCGATCTCGATCGCCGACGCACCGCGAATCGAGGACAAGGTGCGCTCGATTCTCCACGAGACCAACGAGCGCATCGAGATGATCAAGGTGGTGTTCGAAGACAAGATCCAGAAGCTGAAGAAGGGCGATGATCTGCCGCCCGGTGTGATCAAGCTCGTGAAGGTCTACATCGCCATCAAACGTCGGCTTTCGGTCGGCGACAAGATGGCCGGCCGTCACGGCAACAAGGGCGTGGTGTCCAACCTGCTGCCGGAAGAGGACATGCCGTTCCTCAGCGATGGGCAATCGGTCGACATCGTCCTGAATCCACTGGGCGTACCGTCGCGAATGAACGTGGGGCAGATTCTCGAGACTCACCTGGGCTGGGCGGCGCGCGGTTTGGGTGAGCGCATTCAGGAGTATCTCGACAAGGAGTACAGCCCGGAGGCACTTCGCAAACGGATCAGCCAGGTGTACGCGTCGAAGGACCTCGGCCATCTGCTCGAAGGTGCCGACGACGACGCGGTGCTCAACGTCGCGCGAAGCCTGGTGCGTGGCGTGCACATGTCCACGCCAGTGTTCGATGGTGCGGAAGAAGGGAGCATTCGCGAACTGCTGGAGCAAGCCGGGCTCCCTCAGTCGGGGCAGACGGTGCTCTTCGACGGACGCACCGGGGATGCGTTCCGAGAGCGTGTCACGGTCGGCGTGATGTACATGCTCAAGTTGCATCACCTCGTGGACGACAAGATTCACGCCCGTTCGATCGGCCCCTACTCGCTCGTGACGCAGCAACCGCTCGGCGGCAAGGCGCAGTTCGGCGGCCAGCGGCTCGGAGAGATGGAAGTCTGGGCCATGGAGGCGTATGGCGCCGCCTACGGCTTGCAAGAGTTCTTGACCGTGAAGTCCGACGACGTTCCGGGGCGCACCCGGATCTACGAGTCGATCGTCCGCGGTCAGAACAGCCTGGAACCGGGATTGCCCGAGTCTTTCAACGTGCTCATGAAAGAGCTTCAGAGCTTGGCACTGGACGTCGAGCTCCGTGAGGAAGAGTCGGTCTGAGGCGGATTCGCCGCGCCTGGTGATCTCAACAGCGTATTGGAGGAGGCTCCACGGTGGACGATTTGTTCAATTTCTTCGAGCGTCCCAAGAACCCCTCGCAGTTCAAGGCTATTCGTGTCTCGTTGGCTTCGGCTGAGAAGATTCGATCGTGGTCGTTCGGTGAGGTCAAGAAGCCGGAGACGATCAACTACCGCACGTTCAAGCCCGAGCGCGACGGCTTGTTCTGCGCCAAGATCTTCGGGCCGATCAAGGACTACGAGTGCAACTGCGGCAAGTACAAGCGCATGCGGCACCGTGGCGTCGTGTGCGAGAAGTGCGGTGTCGAAGTGATTCAGTCGAAGGTGCGACGCGAGCGCATGGGGCACATCGACCTCGCCACGCCAGTCGCACACATCTGGTTTCTGAAGAGCCTTCCGAGTCGTCTCGGCGCGCTGCTCGATCTGACGCTGAAGGATCTCGAGCGAATCCCGTATTTCGAGGACTTCCTCGTCACCGACCCGGGTGACACGGATCTGATCTTCGGCCAGTTGCTCACGGAGCAGCAGTACCGGCAAGCGATGGAGCAGCACGGTGCAGCTTTCACGGCGCGCATGGGGGCTGAGGCGATTCAGGAGATCCTCACCAAGCTCAACATCGAGCGTCTGGCAGCGGATTTGCGCCGCGAGATGAAGGTCGCGACCTCAGAGGCGAAGCGCAAGAAGATTGCGAAGCGACTCAAGGTGCTCGAGTGCTTCAATCGAACCGACCGCTTCGTGCGCTTGCTTCGCGAGGTCGAGGAAAAGCAGACGAACGACGAAACCAAGAGCGTCCTGCGGGGATGGATCGAGACCTTCGAGAAGCTCAAGGCGGAGAAGGAGGCCGCAGAGACGATCGTCGACATGCAGGTGGTCGACGCCAAGATCGAGGATGCGGTCCGCGACCTGAGTCATTCGAAGCAGTTGCGAACTCTGGGGCAAAAACTTTTTGAGCGCTACCGTAGTCTCAATCGCCCGGAGTGGATGATCCTGGACACGATCCCGGTCATTCCGCCGGATCTTCGCCCTCTCGTGCCGCTCGATGGAGGCCGTTTTGCCACGTCGGATCTGAACGATCTCTATCGGCGCGTGATCAACCGCAACAACCGACTCAAGCGTCTCAAGGAGCTGAACGCGCCGGACATCATCATCCGTAACGAGAAGCGCATGTTGCAGGAGGCTGTCGACGCGCTACTCGACAACGGCCGTCGCGGGAAGGCGATCACAGGGCCAAACAAGCGCCCGCTCAAGAGCTTGAGCGACATGCTGAAGGGTAAGGGTGGACGCTTCCGTCAAAACCTGCTCGGCAAGCGAGTCGACTATTCGGGACGCAGCGTCATCGTCGTGGGGCCGGAGCTGCGCCTCCACCAGTGCGGCTTACCGAAGAAGATGGCGCTCGAGCTCTTCAAACCATTCATCTACAACAAGCTCGAGGAGCGTGGGTACGTCACCACCATCAAGGCCGCGAAGAAGCTGGTCGAAAAAGAAAAGCCCGAGGTGTGGGACGTCCTAGACGAGGTGATTCGCGAGCATCCCGTGATGCTCAATCGAGCGCCAACCCTGCATCGTCTCGGCATCCAGGCGTTCGAGCCGTTGCTGATCGAAGGGAAGGCGATCCAGCTTCATCCGTTGGTGTGTACGGCTTTCAATGCGGACTTCGACGGTGACCAGATGGCGGTGCACGTACCACTCTCGCTCGAAGCCCAGATCGAAGCTCGCGTGCTCATGATGAGCACGAACAACATCCTGTCGCCTGCGCACGGTGGACCAATCGTCGTGCCGTCGCAAGACATCGTGCTCGGACTCTATTACCTGACGCGTGAGCAGCCGGGTGCGCGCGGCGAGGGCCGCGTGTTCTCGGGGCCAGAGGAGGTGCGGATCGCCTACGATTCGGGTGAAGCAGAGCTTCACACCCGCGTGACGGTGCGCCTAGACAACCAGCGTGTCGACACCACCGTTGGGCGCGTGCTGCTTCGCGAGGTTCTGCCTGACGAACTCCCGTTCGAGCGCATCAACCGCGTGCTCGACAAGAAAGCGCTGGGAGGGCTGATTCGTAGCGCTTTCCTGCTGTGCGGCACGAAGAAGACGGTGATCCTGGCGGATCGTCTCAAGGATGTCGGCTACTCCTTCGCGACCCAGGCGGGTATCTCGATCTGCATGGAAGACATGCGGATCCCGCAGCGCAAGGGCGAGTTGCTCGGCGCTGCGCAGGAAGAAGTCGAAAAGATCCAGCAGCAGTACACGGACGGTCTCATCACCGACGGTGAGCGCTACAACAAGGTCGTCGACATCTGGGCGCGCGTGAGTGACGAGATTGCGTCCGAGATGATGAAGGAAATCAAGGCGCCGCCCGATCCCGCTACGGGCGAGCCGCCAAAGGACGCCGCGAGCGCGGGCTTCAATCCGATCTTCATGATGGCGGACTCGGGGGCACGCGGTAGTGCGCAGCAGATTCGGCAGCTCGCCGGCATGCGGGGTCTGATGGCGAAGCCGTCGGGGGAGATCATCGAGACACCGATCACCGCGAACTTCCGTGAGGGGTTGACCGTGGGGCAGTACTTCATCTCGACCCACGGAGCGCGCAAAGGCTTGGCCGATACCGCATTGAAGACGGCGAACTCCGGATACCTGACCCGCCGTCTCGTCGACGTGGCGCAGGACGTCGTGATCCTCGAGGACGATTGCGGCACGCTCGACGGGATCGAGCTCAGTCCGCTAGTCGAAGGCGGAGAGATCATCGAATCGCTCGGTGACCGGATTCTGGGTCGCTTTGCGCTTCGCGACATTGCGGATCCGTACACCGGCGAGGTGCTCGTCCCGGCCAACACCGAGATCAACGAGACGCTCGTGGAGCGGATCGAGCAGGCAGGCATCGAGCGTGTCCTGATTCGCAGCGTGCTCACCTGCCGTGCGCGTCGCGGTATCTGCAAGATGTGCTATGGCCGAGACCTCGCCCGCGGCCTTCCGGTCAGCGCAGGCGAGGCGGTCGGCGTGATCGCTGCTCAGTCCATCGGCGAGCCCGGCACGCAGCTCACGATGCGGACCTTCCACATCGGCGGTATGGCGAGCCGGCGTGCCGAGCAGAGCACCCTGGAGGGACGCACCGACGGCATCATCAAGCTGGAACGTTGCCAGGTGGTCGTGAACCGCGAAGGGCACGACATCGTGATGAGCCGCAACGGCGAGCTGATCATTCGCGACGAGAACGGCCGCGAACGTGAGAAATACCCCCTCACCTATGGTGCGCGGCTGAAGGTGAAAGAGGGCACTCGGGTCAAGAAGGGCGCATTGCTTGCCGAATGGGATCCCTTCACCAATCCGATCCTTTCGGAAGTCGGCGGCATCGTGAAGTTCGGCGACGTCATCGAGAGCGTCACGATGCGAGAGCAGGTCGACGAGGTCACAGGGTTTTCGAGCAAGGTGATCATCGAAAGTCGGGATGCGGAGTTGCGTCCCCGCGTGTCGATCAAGGATCTCAGCGATGCCAAGCGAACCCTTCCCGTTCCAGGAACCGCGCGTCAGGCGCGCTATCTGCTTCCAGTTGGCGCGATCATCACGAAGGTTGAAGGCGACGAGGTGCAGGCGGGAGACATCATCGCGAAGATTCCTCGTGAAACCGCCAAGACGAAAGACATCACGGGCGGTCTGCCGCGTGTCGCCGAGCTCTTCGAAGCGCGACGTCCGAAGGAAGTCGCATTCATCAGTGACATCGACGGCACGGTGAGCTTCGGCCGCGACACGAAGGGTAAGCGCAAGGTCGTCGTCACTCCGCCCGAGGAGCGCGGCGAGGCCGCCGAATACTTGATTCCGCGCGGTAAGTATATTCGCGTGCAGGAAGGCGATTTTGTGCGGGCAGGGGACGTGCTGATGGACGGCTCTCCGAACCCCCACGACATCTTGCGGGTCAAGGGCGAGAAAGACCTCATGAAGTTCCTCGTGGACGAGGTTCAGGAGGTCTATCGGCTGCAGGGTGTGCGTATCAACGACAAGCACATCGAAGTCATCGTCCGGCAGATGTTGCGCCGTGTGCGCGTCACTGACGTGGGCGACACAGATTTCATCATCGGCGAGCAAGTCGAGAAGCACGAGTTCCAGGACGTCAACGCGGCTGTGATTGGGAAAGGTGGTCGCCCCGCCACGGGCGAGCCGTTGTTGCTCGGCATCACCAAGGCCTCCCTCTCCACGGAGAGCTTCATCAGCGCCGCGAGCTTCCAGGAGACCACCAAGGTGCTGACAGAAGCCGCGATCGTCGGCAAGGTGGATCATCTGCGCGGCCTGAAGGAGAACGTGATCATGGGCCGCCTGATCCCGGCAGGGACCGGTTTGCCCAACTACGGACCGCGTCGGATCGACGTGGACGTCGACGGAAGCGACGAGGAGATCGCGTACGCGCCGCTCACGGCCGTAGCAGCCAGCCCACGGGCAGAGCTGGCTACGACGGGTGCTGAGGGGGCCTGAAGCGGATTTTCGGGGTGGCTTGACGCAGTTGCTCGTATCGAATAAGTTTAGCTTTTTCACGTACTGATCGACGACGCAGCGCGTAACGACCGCGTGTGCTGCAGCGCGGCCGAGGCGTTGCGTCGGCTTCCGGAAGGTCGAAAATGCCGACGATCAACCAGCTTGTTCGCCGCGGTCGCAAGAAGATTCGTAACCGGACCGCCGCGCCTGCTCTCAAGAGCTGCCCGCAGGTTCGTGGCGTCTGCTTGCGTGTCTATACGTCGACCCCGAAGAAGCCGAACTCCGCCCTGCGCAAGGTCGCGCGCGTGCGCCTCACCAACGGGATGGAGGTCACGACGTACATTCCCGGAATCGGCCACAATCTCCAGGAGCACTCGGTGGTGCTCATCCGCGGCGGCCGCGTGAAGGACCTTCCTGGCGTGCGCTACCACATCATTCGTGGAACGCAGGACTCGCTTGGCGTATCGGATCGACGCCAGGGGCGCTCGAAGTACGGAGCGAAGCGCCCGAAGTGAGCCGACGAGTCTGAGTCGACGACAAGATCGAGGGATTTGCCAATGCCGCGACGACGAGAAGTGGAGAAGCGCAGCACGCTGCCGGATCCCAAGTACGGGGATGATCTGGTGTCCAAGTTCGTCAACGTCATCATGCGCGACGGAAAGAAGAGCACGGCGCAGATGATCTTCTATCGAGCACTCGACCGAATGCAGGAGCAGACGGGTGAGGAGCCGCTGGGGCTCTTTCGGAAGGCTCTCGATCGCGCCAAGCCTCAGCTCGAGGTCAAATCGCGTCGCGTCGGCGGGTCGACCTACCAGGTTCCGGTGCCGGTGCGCGATGCCCGACAGGTGGCGCTCGCAAGTCGCTGGCTCGTCCAGTTCGCGCGCGAACGTCACGAGAAGTCGATGGAGGAGCGGCTCGCCGGTGAGCTCATCGATGCTGCCAACGGGCGTGGCGCGACGATCAAGAAGCGCGAGGACACGCACCGTATGGCCGAGGCAAACAAGGCGTTTGCGCACTACCGCTGGTGATGCTCGGGCAGAGATCACGAATGGCCCTGGCCTCCGAGGACTTCGGATTGCTCCACCATGGCGCGTACGGTACCGCTCTCCCGCACGAGAAACATCGGGATCATGGCGCACATCGACGCGGGAAAGACGACGACCACCGAGCGCATTTTGTTCTACACGGGCGTGTCTCACAGGATGGGTGAGGTTCACGACGGTTCAGCAGTGATGGACTGGATGGAGCAGGAGCAGGAGCGCGGCATCACGATCACTTCGGCGGCGACGACCTGCTTCTGGAAGGACCATCGGATCAACATCATCGACACCCCCGGGCACGTCGACTTTACGGCCGAGGTCGAGCGAAGTCTTCGAGTCTTGGACGGTGCGATCGCCGTCTTTTGTGCGGTGGGCGGAGTGGAGCCGCAATCCGAGACCGTGTGGCGGCAAGCTGAGCGATACCAGGTGCCGAGAATCGCATTCGTGAACAAGATGGATCGTATCGGTGCCGACCACGAGCGTGTCATCCGTATGATGAGAGATCGCCTGCTGGCCAAGCCACTGCCCATGCAGATGCCAATCGGGCAGGAGTCTGGATTTGCCGGCATCGTCGATCTCGTCGGGATGCGCGCGGTGCAGTGGGACGAGGGCTCGCTCGGTGCACGCTTCGAGGAGACGGACGTGCCGGAGTCGCTGCGCGAAGAGGCTGAGGCGATGCGGCTCGAGATGCTCGAAGCGCTTGCCGAGAGCGACGATGTGTTCCTCGAGGGGTATCTTGGCGGTAGCCCGATGACCGAAGGCGACGTCATCGCGGCGGTTCGGCGTGCGACCCTCAGGGGCGCGGTCCACCCGGTTTTCGTGGGATCCGCGTTCAAGAACAAAGGCATTCAGCCGCTGCTCGACGCCGTGGTGCGGTACCTGCCCTCGCCAGCGGACATTCCCCCCGTTCGGGGGCATTCCGTCGGATCCTCGCCGACCGAGGCGCCGGACGAGGAGCGCCAGGCGAGGGATGCGGAGCGGCTATCGGCACTCGCGTTCAAGATCTTCACGGATCCGTTCGTTGGGCACCTGACGTACTTGCGTGTCTACTCGGGCACGCTCACCTCCGGCAGCGCCGTGCTCAATGTGAACAAAGGCAAGCGCGAGCGCATCGGACGGCTTCTCAAGATGCACGCGAATCGACGCGAAGAGGTGAAGGAGGCGTACGCGGGCGACATCGTCGCAGCCGTCGGTCTCCGGATCACCTCCACCGGCGACACACTCGCGGACGATGCAGCACCGTTGTTGCTCGAGTCGATGCACTTCGCCGTACCGGTCATCTCTCAGGCAATTGAGCCCAAGACGAAGGCGGACCAGGACAAGTTGTCGGTTGCGCTTCAGAAGCTCGTAGCTGAAGACCCGACATTCCGCGTCAGCAGCGACGAGGCGACGGGGCAGACGCTCATCTCGGGCATGGGTGAGCTCCATCTCGAGGTCTTGGTGGAGCGGCTGCGCCGCGATTTTGGCGTCGGCGTGAACGTCGGTCGGCCGCAGGTTGCGTTCAAGGAAGCGTTTACGCGCACAGCGATTGGCGAGGCGCGGCACGTGCGGCAGACCGGAGGCCACGGTCAGTATGGACACGTGCGGGTCGAGGTGACGCCGCTCGATCCGGGTGGTGGCATCTCGTTCGATAACGCGGTGGGCGGCGACGTGATTCCGCGCGAGTTCGTTGCAGCCGTCGAGCAGGGGGTTCGCGAGTCGCTCGACGTCGGTCCGTACGCCGGCTACCCGGTCGTCGACGTTGGTGTGCGGGTCGTCGGTGGTAGCTTCCATTCCGTAGACTCCTCGGAGCTCTCGTTCAAGATCGCGGCCTCGCTTGCCATGCGCGATGCGGCTGTGCATGCCGGCGCAGTGCTTCTCGAGCCCGTGATGAAGCTCGAGGTCGTGGTGCCAGAAGAGTTCGTGGGGGTGGTGACGGAAGACGTCCGGTCGCGGCGGGGCCGACTTTCCGGGATGGAGGCACGCGCGGGCGCACAGGTGGTCAGCGCGCTCGTGCCGCTATGCGAGATGTTTGGCTACGCGACATCGCTGCGCAGCTCGACACAGGGTCGCGCCAGCTTCACCATGCAGTTCGACCGCTACGAGGCCGTGCCGAAGCCGGTCGCGGAGCGACTGGTCCACCATTACGAGAACTGAGCACGAAGAACCAGCACTCATCCGGATCAGTCGTCGCCGCGATCGGCAGATTCCGGACAGGGGGAATGAGCCATGTCGAAGCAGAAGTTCGATCGGAAGCTTCCACACGTGAACGTGGGGAC
>CAYVDO010000308.1:6228-10186 GCA_964450125.1 uncultured bacterium | reverse complement strand
GGGGGGCTCCACCCCCCCCCCGACAAAACTCAGTCATCCCACCCATGACTCGGCAGCGGACAGAAGGCCGCGATGCCGAGGTCGGGGTTGATGCCGGAGAGCACGGCCACGGCGGCGCCGCTCTTGGGATCGAGGGCAGGCGAGCCGCTCATGCCGTCCTTGGCCTCGCAATCGACGAAAAAGCCATCGAACTCGATGCCCTCGGCGAGCTTGATCGTGTCCCAACCGGAGACGGGTCCCTCGATCCACTCCAGCTCGCCTTGCTGCGGGTAGCCGACGATCACGAGATCGGCGCCGTCACGCGGCAAGCGCAGGTCGAGCTCGAGCGGATCGCATGCGGCCCCGTCGGTCTCGAAGATCGCGAGATCGCCCGGCAGTGAGAGCTTCCACGCTTTGACCGCGAGCACCCGCCCCGATGCCTCGCGAATCGCGAGCTGCTCGGGCGCGGTGATGTCGTTCGAGTGCAAGTAATGGCGCGCGCCCAAGAAGCGGCCGTGACCGACGATGCGGAAGCACGTCGCGAACGGCTCGACTCCCTCGGCGCCGGCAGCGCGGCCGATGCGAGCGATGCTGCGTCCCAGGCGTTTCGATTGCGCGGTCTTCATCGTCGAATGGATCCGATCTCGCGAAGTCGTGGGCGCTCAACCCCGAGCGCGTCGCGGCACCGGTCGTAGCACGACTCGCGGCTCGCGCGAACCCCGGCGCTTGCGTTCCTCGCGCGCCTGACGGCGGGCCTCGGCGGCGCGCTCGCGGCCGTGCCCGGGACGACGGGGCGCGCGTTTGGCGGCGTCGGTGGCGCAATCGTTCTCCGCGAGCCAGTCGAGAACGAGCGGAAAGATCTCCTCCGGTGCCCGCTCGCCGAGCACCAGATCCACGTGACCGTATTCCGAAGAGAAGCCGCTCTCGACCCCCACCTCCAGGAATTTCTTCTTGGGCGACGAGATCCGCTCGTAGATGAAGCGGATGTCGCGGGTGGGCGTGAGCCCATCTCCCGCACCCGCGAGAAAGAACACCGGCGCCGTGATGCGGTGCAGGTCTTCCTGGTACGAGAACGTTTCGTAGTAGTTGTGGAAGTCCTTTTCCTTGTACCAAACGCCGTACTGGAAGATGAGCGGGCTCGCCAGGTCGTCGACGCCGTGACGCGCCATCACCCGCAGCGTCTTGGGTGCGATGTTGGCCGTGGTCCAGACGATGCGGTGCCCCAGCGGTCGCGCCAGCCCCGCGAGTGGCGCCACCAGCTTGGCGAGCGTTCCCTGCGGCAGCATCGGCACGATCTTGAGCAGCCACGCGAACTTGAGCATCCGGTCCATCACCGGATCGGAAGCGAGCACCATCGCGGGCGAGCCAATGGTGGTGGCGGAGCGCAGCACATCGGGATCGGTGCTCTTGAGCAGCGGATACGCGAGCATCCCGCCCATGCTGTGCCCGATCCAGTGCACGCCGCGGAATCCCACGGTGCGCGCGATGTGCTTGAGCGCGGCGGGGATGTCGTGGCCGATGTAGTCGTCGAAGGTGTAGTCGAAGGTCTTGCGTCTCAGCGGGCCTGCGCGGCGGCTCGCGCCCGCGCCGCGCAGCTCGATCACCCAGGCGTCGAACCCCTGCGCGTTCAGGTAGCGCGCGAGGCTGAGCCGTCCGGGATAGTCGAGGTTGTTTCGGTTCGAGCCGAGACCGTGGCAGAGGAGCACCGGGAAGTGGCGCTCCGATCCCGGCGGCGCGGGATAGCGGTAGAGAGCGATGTCCCAGCCGTCGCGGGTGCGCGCCCGATGTAGCTCCGCCCCACGGCGATCGCGACGTGGCCCGGGCGCTCGACGGCCGATCATGCTCACCCTCCTTGCGCTCGCTTCTGGGCTTCGACGTTGAGCTGGGTGACGATCGCCGAGTGCTTCTCGGCAACCTCCATGTTTCCCTTCTTCTGGTAAAACATCGACAGATTCGTGTGCGGGAACGGATCCGTCGGATCCAGCTCGGCAGCGCGCGTCGCAATCTCGATCGCCTTGTCCTGGTCGCCGTTCTTGGAGTGCGCCATGGAGATCGCGAGCAAGAGCTCGACGTCGTCCGGCGCCGAAGCGAGCGCCCTCTCGAAGGTCGCGATGGCCTCGTCGAAGTGCGATTGGCCGAGCGCCGCGAGGCCCGCCATGTACAAAGAATCTCGGTCATCCGCCATGAATGATGCCTCTCTCGGTGGGCTCACCGATGCAACCGCCGCACGAGTGGTGAGCCGCGCAATCGGGCCTGAATCGCGGCCGAAATGGGCCGTCGCAAGCGGCTCGAATCACCCGATCGCGCTCGGACTCGCCAGGTTACGCGTCGACCAATACGCGCGCAAGCGACCACGTGGCGCGTCCCCGCCTACCGAGGGTCCACGGGCCCGCGCGTCACGCACTCTCCCATGAACGAGGCAGTCCTCACGGAGCTCCGCGCGCTCGTGGGCAGTGCTGCGGTGATCGCCGACCGCGAGTCACTGCTCACCTACGAGTCCGACGCCTTCACGCTGGCGTGCGCGACGCCCGCGGCGGTGGTGTTGCCGGCCAGCACGGCGGAGGTGGCGGCGGTGATGACGCTCTGTCACCGCTGCGGTATCGCGGTGGTGCCGCGCGGCGCCGGCACTGGACTCTCGGGCGGCGCCTTGCCGGAGCGCGGCGGCATCGTGCTCGAAACCGCGCGCATGAGGCGCCTGCTCTCCATCGACGCCGAGGCGCGCGTGGCGCGCGTACAGCCCGGCGTCACCAACGCCGGACTGTCGGCGGAAGCGCGAAAGCATGGGCTCGCCTTCGGTCCCGATCCGTCGAGCGGCATGGTCTGCACGCTGGGAGGCAACGCGGCAGAAAACGCCGGCGGACCTCACGCGCTCAAGCACGGCCTCACGGCGCAGCACGTGCTCGGCCTCACGGTGGTGCTCGCCGATGGCGAGGTGCTGGAGCTGGGCGGCGCTCTCGACGGCATGCCCGGCTACGACTTGGTCGGCCTCTTCGTCGGCAGCGAAGGAATCCTCGCCGTCACCACCGAGCTCGTCGTGCGGCTGGTCCCGTCGGCGGCAGCGACGCGCACGCTCCTCGTCGCGTTCCCGAGCCTCGTCGAGGGTTGCGAAGCGGTCGCCGACATCATCCAGGCCGGGCTCGAGCCCTCGGCGCTGGAAGCGCTCGATCGCGGCACGATCGCCACCATCGAGGCCTCGCCCGACTACGCCGCGGGGTATCCCACCGATTGCGACGTCGCGCTGCTCGTCGATCTCGACGGCGACGAGGCCGCGCTCGCATCGCGGGTGGCGCGCACCAGCGAGATCTGTCGGCGGCGCGGCGCCAGCGAGATCCGCGTCGGCACGGACGAGGCCACGCGGCGCAAGCTCTGGAAGGGCCGCAAGAGCGCCTTCGGCGCGATGGGCCGGCTGCGCGGTGACGTCTACGTCCTCGACGGCACGGTTCCCTTGAGCGAGCTCGCGCGCCTCATCGCGTTCACACGCCAGGTCGCCGCGCGCCACGACCTCACGATCTGCAACGTCTTCCACGCCGGCGACGGCAATCTCCATCCCAACATCTCGTTCGACGGCCGCGACGCCGATCTCACGCGGCGCGCGCTCGCCGCCGGTGCCGAGATCCTGCGGGCGTGCGTGGACGCAGGCGGATCCATCACCGGCGAGCACGGGATCGGCGTCGAGAAGTTGTCGTTTCTGTCGTGGATGTTCAGCGCTCACGAGATCGCCGAGATGGAAGCGATCAAGCGGCTCATCGATCCGTGGGGGCGGCTCAACCCCGGCAAGCTGGTGCCGGCGAGCAAGGGCTGCGCGGAAGCGAAGGGCAAGTTCGAGCTGCCCGAGGTGCCGGCGTGAGCGCCGAGGCGCGCGAGCGCGCCCGGGCCGTCGTGGCCGAGGCGATCGGCGACGATCGAACTCGGAGCGCCACCGATCCCGCCGATCGGGTCGACGATCGGTTACCGGCGGTGGTGGCGCGGCCCACGAGCG
>CAYVDO010000308.1:0-6218 GCA_964450125.1 uncultured bacterium | reverse complement strand
ACGGCAGCACGCGAGTCGCTCGCCGTCGTCCCCACCGCCGGCGGCACGCGGCGCGCGTTCGGCAACGCACCCGAGCGCGTGGACGTGCTCCTCGATCTGGGCGCGCTGACCACGGTGCGCGATTGGTCGCCGCGCGACGGCGTGATGATCGTGGAGCCGGCGGTGGCCGTGGCCGACGCGGAGGCGCGCGTCGGCGCCGACGAGCGTAGCTTCGCCGACGACTGGCCGTGCCACGCGCGCGGGACTTTCGGCGCCAGCGCCGCGATCGGTCGCATGACTTTCGATCGCCCCGGCCCGGCCGGCCCGCGCTGGTCCGTGATCGGGATGAAGGGCGCGCACCCCGACGGCACGACCTCGAACCACGGCGCGCGGGTCGCCAAGAACGTCGCCGGGCTCGACCTCACGCGGCTGCACGTGGGCGCCCTCGGGACACTCGGCGTGATCGTCGAGCTGATGGTGCGCACGCGACCCGCCGCCGCGGTTCGCGCCACCGCCACGGCAGCGGAAGCCGCGCCGTGCGAGGTCGAGATGCGCGTGCCGCCCCCGCACCTCGCGCGCTTTCTGGAGCAGGCGTCCCTCGGCGCCGACGCCGCGCTCACGAGCACCTGGACCCGCGCTGCGAACCACACCGGCGGGGCACTGCGGGGATTCGAGCCGCGGGGCGACGCCTCGCTGGCGCTCGCTGCGTTTCGGCACTGGCTCGCTGAGGCCCGCGAGCTCGCACGCGCGCTCGGTGGCTACGTCCTCGTGACGCGGGCTCCCAGCGAGTGGAAGCACACCTTCGACGTGTGGGGCGATCCGCCGCAGTCGATCGCGCTCATGCGCAAGCTCAGGGCACTCTACGATCCCACGCGCGTGCTCAACCCCGGCCGCTTCGTGGGTGGTCTGTGAGGCCGGCGCTCATCGCGAGGTCGCTTCCGTTCCGCCCTCTCCGCCGAGCGCAGACGAGCCGCACCGCGGGGCGCAACGGCCGTCCCGCCGTCGTTGCGGTCACCGCGATAGGCTCACGCTGCGATGAGCGAGATCGAAATTTCGAGCAGGCTCGGCGGCCGTCCAGTGGCCCAATCGGGGGCGCCGCTCGTCCTCGCGACGTTGCCGGTGTTCGAGGCGAGCTTGGACTGCGTCCATTGCGGCTTTTGCCTGCAATCGTGTCCGACGTATCTGGTCACCGGGCTCGAGCCCAGCTCGCCGCGCGGCCGCATCGTCCTCATGAAGGCCTTCGCCGAGGGCCGCATCCGCCTCGAGGGCGAGGCCTCGGGCCATCTCGACGACTGCATCGGTTGCCGCGCTTGCGAACCCGTCTGCCCTGCGGGCGTGCGCTACGGCGAGATGCTGGAGGCGGTGCGTGAGGTTCGCGAGGAGCGGGTCGGCGCGGCGCCGACGACGCTCGTCAAGCGGCTACGCGACGTCGCTCTCGATTGGCTTCCCAACCCGCGCGCCACGCGGCTGGTGACACGCACGCTTCACCTCTACCGGCGAAGCGGCTTGAGCGCGCTGGCGCAGCGACACCGCTGGATCGCGATGCTGCCACCGGGGCTACGGATGATGGAGGGCCTCATCCCGGTCGAGATCACGCGTTCCGCACCGCGAGGTCGCGCTCGTGCGAGCGGATCGGCGCCGGATGGCGCCCCCGCGACCCGACCCCGCGTGGCGCTCTTCCGTGGTTGCATCGGCGACGCGCTCTTCCCAGACGTCGATCGGGCCGCGGCAGCGCTGCTCGATCTCTACGGTTTCGACGTGGTGCCCGTGCCCGACCAGACTTGCTGCGGCGCGCTGGACCTCCATGCGGGACGCCAAGGGCGTGCGCTTGCGCTCGCACGACGCAACCTCGACGCCTTCGAGAGCGCTGGGATCGGCCCGCGCGATGGCCCGGCCCTCATCGCGTCGACCTCGGCGGGTTGCGGCGCCATGCTGCGCGACCTGAGCCGGCATTTCGGTGACGCCCCCGGCGTGCGCGCTGCCGCCGAACGATTCGAGCGCCGTGTCCGCGACGTCACCGAGCTGCTCGCCGGCGCTAGACCGCGGACTGCGCCGCGACCCGTGCGCGCGATCGCCACGTACCACCCGCCCTGTCACCTCCATCACGTCCAGCGCGTGACCGAGGCGCCGCTCGAGCTCCTGCGGAGCATCCCGCAGCTCGAGCTCAGACCGCTGCCACGGGCCGAGCTGTGTTGCGGCAGCGGCGGCCTCTACAACCTCGTGCGGCCAGCCATGGCGAGCGCCGTGCTCGCCGACAAGCTCGACGCGATCGAGAGCACGGGAGCCTCGCTGCTGGTCACGGGCAACCCGGGCTGCCACTTGCACCTCGCCGCCGGCTTGCGCGCTCGCGGCCGAGACGTGAGGGTCGTGCATCCGGTCTCGCTTCTCGCCCGGGCCCACGGGCTCGCGGAAGAGCCTGCGTCAAGCACCTGACGAGCGCGCGGCGATTCCCGTCACCTGGCCCGATTCTCCACCGTCGCGACGCGCTCGCGACTGTCTCGATCGCGTGGCAATCCGCGCGCATTCTCCGACACTCGCCGATCGGCCGTGACGTCCTCGCCGTCGTCCAGACGGTTGCGGACCCCAAAGCACGATCGGCCGCCTGTCCTCGGACGACTGCGCCGTGTCGCGCGCTTGGCTCGGCACTTGCCTCGTGAGCGACCCGACGGGGCGATGTCGAACTCGGCCAAACACGGCCATTCAACCTGCCAGGGGACGGCGGACATCATGAGCGCGCGAGCGTACGACGCAGTCGCGAAGCGGCAATCCTTCCTCCAACGATGCGTGAAGTCGGCCGCGATCGGCACAGCGTTGCTCGCTGCCCCCATCGTGCAGGCGCACGCACAATGTGGCCCGGCGCCGGAGATTCCCACCTTCGGCGAGCTGGGCGTGCAGGGTTTCCGGTTCGACCTGGCGCTCGCAACCGGCCTGCACGCGCATCAGCTCATCGGCAAGACGACATCGTGGGCCGAGCTTCAGCCCGATGGTGTGCACTTCGACGACACCGCGCTCCTGACCCTCGACCGTGAGGTGAAGGAAGCGCTCGCCGACGGCATGAAGGCGATCGTGATGCGCGTGCGCCCGGGTGGCGGCGGGATGGAGCCGTTCGCCGGCGCAGAAGCCGAGTGGCCGCTCGACCTGGCCACGTACCAGAGCAAGGACGGCGAGTGGCTCGGCGACCGCTACGCGCCGGGGCTCGAATCGCAAACGTCCTTCCCGCCGCGCGTGCTCACCCGCGACGAGCCTGGCAATACGTCACCGTGGTACGAGTTCGTGAAGGCGCTCACGGTTCGCTACAACGGCTGCACCCTCGATCCCGACCCGCTCTTCGCCGGCCGCTATCTGCCGCGCATCGACTACTGGTCGTCGGTGCACGAGGCCGACACCAAGTCGTTCTGGTACGGCACCTCGAAGGACATGTTCGGCGGCGTGGGTGGCGATCCGGCGGTAGGCCTGCTCCCGAGCTTCTACCGCGCGGTGAAGGCCGCGAATCCCCAAGCGCAAGTGGTGAGCGGTGGCGCCACCAGCCAGAACCTCGGCTACTACCTGACGTTCCTGCGCGCACAACAGGCCGGCAACAAATACACGACGGCGGTCCGCAACTGGGGGAAGAGCTATTTCCACACCAGCGTGCTCCTGTCCGCCGTGTTCGACCTCTACGCCGGCAACGACGCGGGCCTCTATCAGCATTACGCGACCGATGCGAACGAGATGCGCGCGCGCACGCTCATCGACGCGATGTTCAGCGAGAACGCCGACGCGTACTACGACGTGGTCGGTCAGCACTACTACGACAACCCGCTGATGCTCGAGGACGCGATCGCGTTCATCCGGGCTCGCCAGCACGTATCCAAGCCGATCTGGCTCACCGAGCTCGGCGTCGTGAACCAGAGCCCGACCTTCAACGTCGACGATCAGGCACGCTGGCTCGCCCAGAAGATGGTGATCGCCGTGGCGAGCGGGATCGAGCACTCATCGTACTCGCCGCTCATGGCCTCGATCGCCGGCGCCACGCTCGCACCGATGTTCGACGGCATGCCAGGCAGCATCTCGTGGCGTCCCGCCGCGTACGCCGCCCAGACGGTGACCAACGCCATCAACGAGGACAGCGGCTACGGGTTCTCGCGCAAGCGCGTGGTGAGCGAAACGACCTTCTACGAGTTCGCGCAGGGAGGGGGCACGGGGCACCTGGCGTTCGCGTGGCGCGCCAGCTCGAGCGCCAGCGTCGACCTGCGCGCGACGCTCGGCATCCCCGCGAGCGCTCCGATCGACATCGTGAACCACCTCGGCCAGGCGATCTGGACCCAATCACCCAGCTCGACGTACACGGTCGGCGTATCGCCGATCCTGATTCGCTGGAGCGGCGCCACCGGGCCCGGCTGCGGCCGCGTCGGCGACCGTTCGCAACCGCTGCGCGACATGACGGACTTCGCGCTGGTGCTGCTGCCGCTCGCCTGGCTCACCACGCGGCGTCACGGCGCGCGGCTCGCTCAGGTGCCGCTGCGGGCGTTCAGCCAGGTGACGAGATCGGCGACGACGCGCTCGCGCTCGGGCTCGTTCAAGGCCTCGTGATAGAGGCCCTCGTACACGTGAAGCGTCTTGTCGATCGAGCGAGCACGCGCGTGAAGATCTCGGCTGCCTTGGCAATCGGTGAGCTTGTCGTCGGTGCCGTGAAAGACCAGGAACGGTAGCGTGACGTCTTCCATGCGGTGGTGGATGCGATCCATGGCACCGAGGATCTCGGCACCGGTCCGCGCCCGCACGCCACCGTGATAGACGAGCGGGTCTGCGTCGTATGCGGCGACTACCGCCGGATCGCGAGACACGAGCTTCGACGAGAGCTTCTGGGTGGGCGCCTTGGGCAACAACCGCGCCAGCACCCGACCAATCCGGATCACCAGCGGCGAGAAGCCATCGGCCACCTTGAGTCCGGGGCTCGAGAGCACGAGCCCGCGCACCGCCGGCGGACGCGTCAACGCCAGGGTGGTCACGACCGTGCCGCCCATGCTGTGACCCAGGATGAAGATCGGCTCCGGAGGGCGGCGGGCGCGAACGTGGGAGACGTAGGCGTCGGCGTCGTCGACGAGCTGGTCGAAAGAATCGATGTAGCCGCGGACGCCACCGGAACGGCCGTGTCCGCGGTGGTCGTAGCCGAAGACGGCGAAACCCGCGTCGTTGAGCTCGGAGGCGACGCGATCGTAACGGCCGATGTGCTCACCGAGGCCGTGCACGATCAGCACGGTGGCCTTGGCGACCCGAACCGGAAGCCACCACCGCTCGTATAGCTCCGTGCCATCCCTGGCCGCCAAACGCGCTTCGCCTCGGATCGGGAGGGTCTTGGTGGTCACGCGCTGCCTCCGTGAAGTTCGGCGCCCGAGATCGCGACGGGGCCGAGCCCCGCGCCGTGCTACGGATCCAAACGAGCTTACAGCACGAACGGAACGACGGCCCGCGCACTCGACCCCGCAACTCCCGGCATGCTACAGGAGTTCGTGGACGTGAGCGCGTTCCAGCGCAACACACCGCGGGCACGCATGACCTTCTTCGGTCGGAGAGTCCCCATGAATCCGCAACGCTCGATTCGTTTCGTTTCCACGTTGGGTCTGCTGTTCGCGGTGGCGATCGTCGCGGGCTGCCACTCGCTCACGGCAGTGAGCCCGAACCCGGCGGCGGCGGGCAACAACATCACCCTCACCGGAACCGGCTTCGGCGCGACCCAGGGCGCTGGTGACTCCGTCAGCTACGACGGCCAGAGCATCGCGGTGGTGTCGTGGTCGGACACCCAGATCGTCGCGACGATTCCAGCGAGCAAGCCGGCCGGCACCTACCAGGTGAAGGTGTTCGCGGACAACCAGGCTTCGAGCCCGCTCTCGCACACGCTCCTGCCCGCCGGAACGCTGGTCGCCTACAACCTCAAGTTCACGGTCAATCCCAAGAGCGTCCTGAGCGGCACGCTCAGCTTCAACACGAACTATCCGGCCACGCCGTCGGCCTCTGTCACCAACGCCACGGTGGGGACGTGGAACATCCCGGCGAGCGGCCGACTCAGCGTCGCCCCCGGCACGTCCCACTCGTTCGCGGTGGTCGACATGCGCTCGGGCGTGCTGCAGAGCATGAGCGTCAGCGCGGACGACGGCGCCGGACAGATCGTGAATGCGGGCCCCGTGACCTACACGCCGGGGGCGCTCCCTTCGGACACGCCGCCTTTCGCCACGCTGGTCTCGAACCCGGGCCTCATG
>CAYVDO010000307.1:0-10201 GCA_964450125.1 uncultured bacterium | reverse complement strand
GAGCAGGCGCTCCAGCGGCCCTTCCGATCGCCGCCACGGCCAGAACACGCCGCCCGTGACGAACGTGGGGTCGGCGACCGGCTTGCGGCGGAAGCGCAACGGAGGATGCGGATCGGCGGAGATCGGCACCACGTGAAGCGGCGGGTGTCGGCAGTCGAATCCCGCGAGCATGAGCCAGGGCAGCACGAACCAGCGTTGCCGGTCGGAGGCCACCAGGAATGCGTCGGCGCGACGAAGCTGCTCGACGAAGCGCGCGCCTTCGCGATCGAGGTCGGCGCGCTCGAACTGCACCTCGACGAGGCGCGGTCCGTAGAGATCGGCGATCACCGGAACCGGACAGGGTTCGGGGAGCCGCTCGAGCAGCTCCCAATGGCAAACCAATACGGCGTCTGCGCCGCTGCCGGTCACCAGCTCGGCGATCGACGAGCCATCGTCGTAGCGCAAGACGTCGAGCGGCAGCCGTGCCGGGTCGACGTCGTCGGCGTCGATGCTCCGCGTCGCCAGGCGCACGCGATGACCGCGCTGCACGAGCCCCTGCGACAGGGCGTGGGCACGCAGGCCGTTGCCGGTCACGGGTCGCCCGGGGACCGGGATCATCCCCTGCATCAGGATCAGGACGTCCATCGAAGCCGAACCGAGGGCGAAGTGGGCGAATGCGTGACGAGCATGGGCGAAGCGCCGCGCATCGTAGCAGGCGGGGTCGCGTGGCGCATCACCGGGGTTCCCCCGCGTTGTGGGTGCGCGGCGCGCGACGCTAAGCTCGACGAGCCTTTCGCGCACGCCGTACCCGCGCTCGAATCCCCACTCGCCGATGCACGACGAACGCCTGGCGCGTCTCGCCGATTGGGCTCAGGGCCGCCCGCGTGGCCCGCACACCCTCGAGATCGGGCTGACGATGGCGTGCAACGCGGACTGCGCGTTCTGCTGGCGCCAGCACCCGGACACCAAGTTGGTCGGCGGCACCCTCGCCGCTGCGCGCTGGCGCGAGATCCTCGACGAGGCCGCGGGTCTCGAGGTGCGCTACGTGCGCGTGATCGGCGAGGGCGAGCCGCTGCTTCATCCCGACGCCGCGGAGGTGCTGCGCCACGTGAAGCGCGTGGGCATCCGCTCCTACCTGTGCAGCAACGGCACGCTCTTCACGCGCGAGTTGATCCACGATCTCGTGGGCTACGGCTGGGATTGGGTGAGCCTGAGCCTGGAAGGACCGGACGCCGCCACGCACGACGCGCTGGTGCGGAAGTCAGGCGCATTCGAGCGGTTGGTGTGGGCGGCGCGCCGTTTCACCGCGGTGAAGCGTGCTTTGGGGTCGGATCGGCCGGGACTCAACTTCGGGCTCGCCCTCACGACGCGAAACTGGCGGCGGATCCCCGAGGTGATGGCGCTCGCCGCGGACGTCGGCGTTCACGCCGTGAACGTGGAGCCGATCACCGTCAACTCGCCGGAGAGCGCCGCGCTCAAGCTCAACCGCGATCAGGCGCGCGCCTTCGTCGCGGACGTGGCACCCCAGGTGGTCGCGGAGGGCCGGCGCCTGGGTGTCGCGACCAACGTCCACGAGCTGAGCGAGCGCTCGATCCTGTCGACGAATCACGTCCATCTGCCGTTGCTGGAGGCAGCCGATCGCTCGGACGGCTTGCTCCGAGCGCCGTGTTTCAATCCGTTCTGGTTCCTGCACCTGCGTGCCAACGGTCAGGTGGGCTCGTGCGGCTTCTGGCGCCCGATGCACGGCGAGCGCCTCGCTGCACGGACGCTCGACGAGGTGTGGCACGGTGACTACTACGCCCGCATGCGCGAATGGTTGCTCGCGGGTGGTCTCTTCGACGTGTGCTCGGACTGCAACCTGGGGTTCGTCGAGGATACGCTCGCCATCCGCGCCGAGCTTCGCGAGCGCCTCGCCTCCGCGTGACGGCTGCGCCGGCGGTCACGCTCGTTCGCAGCGTCAGCCGCGGATGGGTGCGCCGAGCGCGAGGCCGATCCGAAACGCCGGACCGACCCCCTCGAAGACCCGGTTGATCCACACCACGCGAGCGCTGCGCGCCGGTTCACTGCGCCGCGCTGCCGGCAGCGCGACTTCGATGCGGAAATCGCCGGGATCCTCGATGCAGTCGAGGAGGTGGATCGAACCGTACTGGAGCCGCTCTAGCGCCAAGCAACAGCCCGCGCGCGAGCGGTCGACGAGGCGCGCGGAAATGCGCGTCGCGGGCCCGCTCGACGCCTCGGTTCGCGCCACGACCAGGTCGACGGTCTGATCGTCCGGGGTCCGCGCTTCGCCGCGTCGCTCGTCCGGGGCCGTCACGGGTTTTCGGAATGCGTGCGCGTCGTCGGTTCAACCGGCGACGGCTGCGAGCGCGGGCGTCGTGGCCGCGGCAACGTGGCGCGCGGGGGCGTCTTCACGGGGTACCACGAAGTCGAGGCCGGTGATCTCCTGGAACTCGTAGAGGGCGTGGTTGTAGCAGAGCCCTTTGCAGCCTTGCTCGAAGATCTTACGGCGCAGGGCGTGGGTCTGGCTCGCTTCCCACAGGGCGCGCAGGGGGGTCTCGAAGAGGTTGCCGACGGTGAGGCTTTGGTTCCCCCACACGCAACACGGCAGCACGTTGCCGTTCACGTCGACACCGAACTTCTGCACCAGACCGAGGCAGCGCACGGAGAGCTGGCTGGCGCTGTGGTATGCCATGGCGCGCTGATAGTACTCGCGCCGGACGCGCACTTCTTCGTCCCGCGCCGCGAGCCGGTCGATGGTCGCGAGATACGCGCGCACCTGCTCGGGCTCGCGAACGTGCAGGAACTCGTAGCCGTTCACCGGCCAGAATCCGAACTCGGCGCCGATCGAGCGCGCGAACTCGTAGGTGTGCTCGAGCTGGTGCAGGTTCTTGTTCGTGACCACGTGATAGATCGAGATCTTCATGCGCGACGCGTGACGAAGGCGCTCGATGCCGTTCAGGATCTTGTCGAGCGAGATCTTGCCGCGCAGATCGTCGTGAGAGTCGTCGAGGCCGTCGATCGACACCGACAGCGAATCGAGCTCGGCGTCGGCCAGCTCCTCGAAGCGCTTCTCGATCAGCGTGCCGTTGGTGGTCACGTTCACGCCGAGGCGCAGGTCCTTGGCGTAGCGGATCACGTCGAAGAGATAGGGGATCACGAACGGCTCGCCGCCGGTGAGCACCGCGTGGCGCGTACCCATCTCCGCCGCCTGCTCGAGCACGTTTCGCACGCGCTCGTGGGGCATCATGTCGTGATGCGGCCATAGGTCGCAGAACACGCACTTCAGGTTGCAGTTCTTGTTGAGCAGGAAGAGCAGGATCTTCGGCGTGGGCACCGGCGCCCGGCCACCCAGGTAGCCCAGGTACGCGGCTTTCTCGCGCTCGTTCTCGGCACGTTGGTGTGCCTTCGCGAGCGACTCGCCCACCGGCCCGGTAGGCTCCGTGAGCACCTTGCGGGCGAGGCGCTGGTAGCGAGCACGTAGCCGCTCGAGCGGGCCGCGCGGCACACGGTAGGCGCGCACGTAAGCGCGCGCGATCTCGAGCCAGTCCAGCGTCTGCACGAAGTCGCGCGCCGCTTCGCCGAGGCGCCGCCGCTCGACGGGTGCACCCAGCAAGTAGTCGACGTGATCGACGAAGCGGTCCCAGTCGTGGTCGTCGGCAAGCAAGAGCTCGCGGCCGTGCTCGATGGGAATGCCCTCGGCGCCTTTCCTCGTCGAAACGATCGGCAACCGCGCCGCCATGTACTCGAGAATCTTCATGCGTGTGCCGCCGCCTTCGAGGAGCGGCACCACGGCGACGTCGGCCGCACGCAGGTGGGAAGCGAGATCGTCGACGACGTCGGTGAAGACCAGCCGCTCGTTCGCGTAACGACGCGGTGGGCCCATCCCGCACACCAGCGCCTGCACGTCGCGTCCTCGGGCGGCGAGGCGCGGCAGGATCTCCTCGGCGAGGATGCGCACCGCCTCGGTGTTGGGACCGTAGTGGAGCGTGCCGTGGAACACGAGCAACGGCCGGTCGGCGGCGATCCCGTACTCCGCGCGGGCATCGAGGCCCGGCTTGCCGTCGTAGCTCGCGAGGTCGACGCCGTGGGGGATGATCGTGACGTGGCGCGGGTCGACCCCCATCTCGACCAAGTGCGCTCGATCCACCTCGGAGAGCGCGATCACGTCCTGCACTTGTCTGCAAAGGAAGCTCTCGAGGCGGCGCACCCGGGTCTGCGCCGCACCGGCCAGCCCGGAAGAGCCCGCCATCCGCAGGTGCTCGATGTTGTGCTGCATGATCGAGGTGCGGACGCCGGTGACCAGACGCGCCACGAGCATCGGCACGGCGTAAAACGGGAACTCGGCCTGAAGGATCGTGAGCTTCTCGCGCCGCACCGTGCTCACGATGCGCGCAAGGAAGTTGAGGTCCAGAACCGGAATGAAGAGCAGTCGGTCCTGGGGGGGCACCCCGATCCATTCCAGGAGCTTCTCGCGCGCGGCACGGTGGTCGCGAATGCGCCGCGTCCACTCCGGAAAGGGGACTTCCTCGATGCGATCGCCGTGGAATCGCCAGTAGACGTCCTTGCGATCGGTGATGAGTACGCAGGGCGGCGCCAGGCGCCCAAGCCCCTCCGCCGTGCGCACGATCTTGACCGCGGCGCCGTGGACGGCGGGGAAGACGTCGCCGCGGGTGACGATACCGATGCGCACGGGGCGTGCTCTCCGTGCGCTCAGCCGGTGGCCGCGGCCGTCACCGCGCCGGGCAGCCGGCCCTCGAAGATCAGCCGGCCGATGGGAGATTCGAGAAAACGGGTCTTGCCGAGGCCGACCAGGATGGGCGTGAGCGCGTCTGCATCGCGCCGCAAGTAGCAGTCCTGGATGCAGGGCGAGGTACAGTCGATCACCTTCCTGCGAAGCTCGCGGGCCTTCTGGCTCTCCCAGAGCTGCCGCAGCGATCGCTGGCGCACGTTCCCGTAGGACTCCTTGGTGAAGTTCAGGTGCGCGTCGCAGATCAACGTCTCGCCGTCCGAATTGATGTACATCTCCTTGAAGCCGTTGTAGCACTTGGCCCGATGCGGCTCGACGCGATGGCGGTAGTAGTCCCTGAGCAAGAGCAGATCGGCGGGCGCGTTCGCGCAGTGGAAGCCCGTTCCGTCGAGACGCCGTACCCACTCCGCGACGCGGTCCATCTCGCGGTCGAAGACTTCGAGGCTATCCGGCTGGATCCAGAGGGGATCCGTGGTTTCGCGACCGACCTTCGACTCGTAGCCGAAGAGGTTCAGGTACTGGATCATGTTGCAGCCGGCACGCCGAGCCATCTCGCCGATCGTGATCAGGTCGCGAAAGCTCGACTCGGAGACGATGCAGTTGATGCTGATCCACTTTCGATAGTCGCCGAGCTTCGCTTCCTCGGCCCGGATGGTGGCGATGGTGTTCCAGACCTTGCGAAAGACACCCTTGCCGCGGATGCGGTCGTTCGCTTCCTCGAGGCCGTCGAGCGAGAAGTTGAGGTGCACGCGTTGCAGGCGCGCAAGTGCCTCGGCGCGCTTCGGCCCGATCATGGTGCCGTTGTTGGTGACGGTGGTCTGGAAGCGTTTGTCCGCCGCGTACTCGAGGATGTCCAGGATGTCCTTGCGGTGAAACGGCTCGCCGCCGAGCGGATTGAAGATGGGCACGCCCCACTCGTGGACCTGATCCATGATCGACTTGATCTCGCCCAGGCTGAGTTCGTTCGGCACGTCGTAGCAGACCCGACACATCTCGCAGGTCAGGTTGCAGCGCAACGTGAGGTTCACCGACACCCAGTCGGGCCTGACCCACGCGCGATTGAACGTGCGCGAGGCCCAGAACCGAAGGTCGGTTGCGTAGTCTCGGTACGTCTTCGAGCTTGCGAGCGCCATGTAACGAAACGGCCCTTGAGCGGCTTGGGCGTTGGATTCGGCTCGCGGGGAAAGGGCGGGAAAGCGCGGCGCAAGCTAGCACACGGTTTCTCCGAGTCGCAACGCGGCGGGCAACGCCTGCACGACGCCGCAGCTGGCCGGGCCAGGCGTGTGGGCGCGCCATGAGGATCGCAGTCAACGCGCTGTTCTTGCGCTGGGGACGCGTGGGTGGATCCGAGATCGCGCTCACGGGCTTGTTGGGCGGGCTTGCGACCATCGCACCGCGCGATCGCATTCGCGTATACGTGGCGGCGAGCGAGGCGGTCCGGCAGCGCTTTCCCCGAGGTGTCGAGGTGATCGCGTGCGGCACGCGGACCCGTCCGCGTGCGGTCCGGATCGCGTGGGAACAGCTCGTGTTGCCGCGGCGCCTCGCTCGCGATGGTCACGACGTCCTGTGGAACGCGGGCTTCACGGCGCCTGCTCGGTCGCCCGTGCCGCAGGTGACGTCGGTTTACGATCTCCAGCACCTCGTGCATCCCGAGCACTTCCGGCCCGCGCACCGAATCGCGTGGCGGGCGCTGGTCGATGTGGCGCTGGCGCGATCACGACGCGTGCTCTGTGCCAGCGCTACCACGGCGGGTGAGCTGGCACGCCTACGGCCCGACGCAGCGGCGAAGGTTCGGTGCGTGCCGCTCGGCGTCGATCCGTCGTGGCTGGGGACGGACGGCGACGACTCGTTGCCCACGTGGATGCACCGAGCAGGCGTGCGCGAGCCGTTCGTTCTGTGCGTCGCAACCACACACCCGCACAAAGGGCACGAGGTGCTGCTCGAGGCGTGGCGACAGCTCTGCGACGGCGAAGCGATGCGCCCGCCGATGCTCGTGCTCACGGGGGTGCGGGGGTTCGCCGATCGCCACCTCCAGTCCCGCGTTCGCGCGCTCGGCGCGAGCGCGGCGGTGCGCCACCTCGGTTGGGTGGGGCGTGGCGAGCTCGCGCGCCTTTACCGCCGCGCCCGCGTGGTGGTGGTGCCGACGCGTTTCGAGGGGTTCGGATTGCCGTTGCTCGAAGCGCTCGCCCACGGTGCGCCGGTGGTGGCGAGCTCGATCCCGGTGTTGAGGGAGGTCGGAGGCGACGCAGCGCGCTGGGTCGAGCCGGGCGACGTCGTCGGCTGGCGCGATGCCATTCGTGCGCTGCTCGAGGACGACGCCCAGCGCACTGCACTGGCCGCGCGCGGACGCGCGGCTGTGGCCAGTCGGACCTGGGATCTCGCCGCAGAGGCGCTACGCGCGGTACTGCTGGACGCCACCGCCAGCCGCAGTCACGCGGATGGTTGCGTTGACGACGGCGAAAGGGGCGAAGTATAGGTTGGGCGTCTTCGAGGCCTCCCCCGGAAACACAACTCGGGTCGAACGCGTGATTCGCTCGTTCGGCGGTAGGTGGCGTTCGACGTCGGCCGTCGGCCTCATCAGAGACTCGTGCGCAGGTCGAGCGTCGTGGGGTACCCCGACGAGCCCTCGAGTTCCCTGCCTCTGAGTTGCCGCGGCCGAATTCCATTCCCACCCACTTCGCCAGCGCACCCATGCCGTTCCGCGTCGTCTTCGTACATCAAGGCTTCGAATTCCTGGGCGTCGAAGCCGTAGCGGCCTCGCTGCTGCGGGCCGGCTTCGAGGTGGGGATGGTGTTCGATCCCCGGCTCTTCTCGGACACGTACGTTCACAGCCGCTGGCTCGAACCGCGTTTCAACTACGAGCGCGAGACCATCGAGCGCGCGGTGGCCCTCGACGCAGACGCCTACCTCTTCTCGGTGGTGAGCCCGGTGCAACGCTGGGCGGCGCGGATGGCCGCGAACCTCAAGCGCGCCAAGCCGGACGCGACCGTGGTCTTCGGCGGCGTGCATGCGAGCGCCGTACCCGAGAAGGTGCTCGCCGACCCGAACGTGGACTACGTGGTGGTGGGCGAGGGGGACGAAGCCTGCGTCGATCTGGTCCGTGCGCTGTCGCGTGGGCAACGCCACACCGAGGCCCAGAACATCGCCTTCCGGCGCGACGGGGTGGTCGTCCAAAACCCGGTGCGCCCCTTCATGCAAGACCTCGATGCCCTGCCATTTCCGGCCAAGGATCTGTTCGTCGACGAGGCGCCGTATTTCGCCTTCGGCTACACGATCCAGAGCGGGCGCGGCTGCCACTTGCGATGCACCTTCTGCTACCACAGCTTCTTTGCGAACCTGCCCAGCGAATCGCGCCCCGGGGATCGGTACGTGCGGCGGCGGAGCCCGGCGAACGTGGTGGCCGAGCTCAAGCTCGCGAAGCAGCGCTACGATCCCAAGGTCGTGCGGTTCTTCGACGACAACTTCGTCTACAACCTCGATTGGCTGGGAGAGTTCGCGGACCGCTACTCGCGTGAGGTCGGGCTGCCGTTCTGGTGTCTCGGCAATCCCGACAAACTCACCCGCGAGGCCGTGGATTGCCTGCAGCGTGCTGGCTGCTACGAGCTTCAGATGGGTGTGCAGACGTATTCCGAGGAGACTCGGCGCGGGCTGCTAGCGCGTTCCGAGACCAACGCCGACGTGGAGAACGCCATCGAGCTCTTGCGCGGCACCAAGATTCGCGCTGCCTGCGACAACATCCTCGGCCTGCCAGGGCAGGGCGAGGACGAGCTCGCACGCCTGGCGGGGTTCTACAACCGCGTCCGCCCGAGCCGGATCAACATGTACTGGCTCACCTACTTCGCAGGCGCCCGGATCCTGGAGCTGGCGGAAGAGGCGGGGTGGATTCCAGAGACGGAAGCCCACGGCTACCGGGCGGATCCTCCGCCCGTCGCGATTCACGTGAACGCCCCAGGCAAGGGCACTCCGACCCAGCGGCGGTTCCAGACGCTCCTTTCGCTCCTGCTCTTCTTGCCGCGGCCCTGGATCGATTGGGCGCTCGCGACACGTGCCTACCGGTTCCTACCCGTGATCGATCCGTTTCTGCTCACCGGTGTGATCTTCAACCTGCGCGACCGCGGCGCGCCGCCCTCGCTCTTCCAGGTGCGCTTCTTCGCTCGCTATCGCACTTACATGATGCGGCGCGTACGGCGCTGGCTCGAGGCGGCGGGGGCGATGCGTCCACGCGCGGCCGCAAGCGGGGTGCTCGGGCCGCTTTCGGCGGACTCGGTCGGCCCGTGACGCAATCCCCCCCCAAAAAAAAGAGGGGGGCTGGGGGCCCCCCGGTAGTACGGCGCGCGCTGTACTACGGCAAGGTAGGTGGGCAGGTCGTCGCCTCATCCTGGCGAGACGACCCAATGCCTCGCTCGCTGTGTGCTTGGGTATCCGACGTCGGGTCCGTGGAAGGCTCTCGGCTTCCCCCTGCTTTGGACCGCCCGAGCGGCACGACGAGTTCGACGCAGGGACGCTAGCACGCGTTTCGGGGCCGTCGCAATCCCACCCCATGTACCGCCGAACCGCGCCAACTCAGGGGTAGCGGTGCCTCACGGTGAAGCTGTACACGTCCGAGCGCGTGACGGGCCGGGTTCGCGTCGACGAGGGCTCCGCTGGCGGACACCTGCTCGCGCTCGCGGGCGCTGAGCCCAGCTTGCGCGGCCACGCTGCAGCGAACCGTTCAGTCGGGGCTGCGGAAACCGGCGAGATCCTTTTCGAGCGACTCGCGCATTCGATCTAAGAGCCGCTTCTCGAGCTGGCGAACGCGCTCCCGGGTCACGCCGAATCGTTTGCCCAGGGTCTCGAGCGTGGCTGGATTCTCGTTCAGCAGCCGCTCCTCGAAGATGATCTTCTCCTTGCCCGTGAGCTGCTCGGCGAAGCCCTGAATCGCCTTCATGGCCGCCTCGCGGTACTCCTCGTCGGCGAGAAGCTCGTCGGCTGGGGTGCCCTCCGCGGCGAGGACACCGAGCAGCGTCGTGCTGTGATCGTCCCCGATCGGGGTCTCGGTCGAGATCTCGGGCGTGGCGAGGCGCTGCTCCATCTCGGTGATCTCGCGCTCCTCGACGTCCAGTCGCTCGGCCAGCAGCGCCGGGCCTGGATGGATTCCCATCCTCTCCAGACGCTGTTTTTCCTGATTGAGGTTGAAGAAGAGCTTGCGCTGCGCCTGCGTGGTGCCGATCTTCACCAGTCGGAAGTTGTTCAGGATGTAGCGGATCATGTAGGCGCGGATCCACCACACTGCGTAGCTCGGAAAGCGCACACCCCGATACGGATCGTAACGCTTGAGCGCCTCCATCAGCCCGACGTTGCCTTCCTGGATCAGGTCGAGGAGGTTGCGAAGCGATCGCTGATATTCACGTGCGATCATCACCACTAGGCGTAGATTCGACGTGAGCAGGCGATAGGCTGCGTTCGTTTTGCCGGCATCGCAGAGCGCATCGCAGA
>CAYVDO010000306.1:6254-10269 GCA_964450125.1 uncultured bacterium | reverse complement strand
ACACTGCCGCCGGCGCGGGGGTTGCGGCTCTCGGTGCGAGCTTGACCGACGCCGATGCGCGCGTGCGCCTGGAAGCGCTCTTGTCGCTCCGGGCGCTCGGTGCGGCCGCGTTGCCGGTGCGCGAAGCCGTAGCGAAGGCCGTTTCCGACCGTGACGCGCCGGTCCGCTATCACGCCGAACGCACGCTGCGCGCCCTCGACGCGCTCGCGTCGCCGCCCGCATCGTCGTAAGCGCGCTCGCGCGGCGGATCCTCCGCGTCGCCGACCGATCGCTACGAGTCAGTCTCGGTCGGGCTGCGATCGAGGCGTGCTGCCAGGAGATAGATGACCGCGCCGAGAACGAGCACCATGCGGAAGCCGAGCCCCATCGCCGCGAGCAGCGAGTAGACCGAGGCAGCCACGCCGAACGCACCGTTCACCGCCCACGCCCACGGCACCAGATCGGCGCGGTCGGAGGCGAGTCGCCTCAAGAGCAGCGGCATCGGCATGCCGAGCACGACGCCGGTGGCGAAGCAGGTCGCCGCTGCAACGCTGGTACGGATCGCATCGGCCGCGGGCAAAAGCCCGTGCACCGCGAGCGGCAGTACCAACGCCAATCCCAGCGCCAACCCGCCTGCGAATCGCGCGTGGCGAGTGAACGCCCAGTCGAGGTCCCGCTCCGGCATCGCCCGTGTCCAGCGCCCACCTGCAGCCGTGCCGAGCAAGAGTGTCGCGAGCACGACACCGAGAGCTCGAGTGGGCTGGCCCACGAGCAACACCAGCCGCTCGACGAGCGCGACCTCGACGAAGAAAAAGCCCGAACCCAACGCGGCGAACGGCAGCAGCCGGCCGAGCGTCGCGCCGCGGCCTGCGGCAGTGGCTGTGACGAGCGGTGCCGCGAACGTCGCCGCCGCGAGCGCCGCCGATACCGCCGCCAGAATCGAGAGCGTCAGCGTGGGCAACGTGGCCCACGGCCACAGGCTCGCGATCTTGGTGCGGTCGAGGAAGTCGCGCATCCGCAGCATCTGGAAGAAAAACGGCCGATCGTCGCTCACCGGGCTCACGTCGAGCGGGTAGCGGCGAAGCTCGTCGCGAAGTGCCGGGGTGCGCAGGAAGCGCTCGAAGACCTCGCGGCCGCCGCCGTCGGGGGCGTAGAGCACCTCGATGCCCCGCTCGCGAGCGAGGCCGTGGATTCGTGCCAGGTCCTCGTCGCTCCACGTGGACTTCCGCACCAGCACCACGCCCACACCGAGGCCCGCGCGCAACGCAGGCGCCGGGCGTCCCAGCACGACGACGTGTCGCCATGGCTCGTCGATGCCGCGCTCGGCGAGTGCAGCGCGCGCGGTGATCGCCACGCGCAAGGTCTCGGCAGGCTCGTTCTCGAAGTACCACCGGCTCACGCTGGCGATGCCCTCCGGCGCGAGACGGTCGAGGTAAGCGCCGATGGCGTCGCTGGTGTACAGGTGGTTCTCGGTCAGGAAGAAGGCACCCGCTGCGGTCGCGGACCAGGAGTCCACGAGCCCGAGTAGCACCAGATCGAAGTGCTCGTCGTCGACGGCGAGGAAGCTACGCGCGTCGGCGACCACGGATCGAACCCCCGGCCCGTGGTACGGGCGCCCGGTGAACTCGCCGTAGGTCTCGTTCACGGTGTGCGCGATGAGCGGGTTCACCTCGACGGCAGCGATTCTCGCGGCGCCGCTCTCTCGGGCAGCGAGAATGTCCTTGCCGCCACCTGCGCCGACGATCAGCACCGATCCCCCCGGTGGCAGCACTTCGAGGGCGAAGGCGGTCACGTCGCGTGACAGGAATTCGAGGCTTCCTTCGCCGGTGCCCGCACCCACCAGGATGGTGCCGGCATCCCCGTCGATGTTGAGCAGCTTGATGGGCGGTGGCGGCGCGAAGGGCCGCGTATCCATGCTCCAGCCCGGTGGGATTTCCTTCGGCATGGGCATCACGGCGATGCGCGAGAAGCTGTTCCAGCCTTCCCATTCTCGTGTCACGTCCCAGGGCGTCTTGTGGGCGTCGACGCGAAGGCCGTGGCCGCTCGCCGCCACGGCAACGAACGTGGCGAGCGCGACGAGCGTGGCACCGAGCCGTCGATTCCAACGCGGCGGTGCGGCGATGAGCGCCGCGGCGCACGCGAGCAGCGACGACGCGAGCATCGCCGCCGGACCGCCCAGATAGCGCAGCCCCGCGGCCGCCGCCACGCACCCCAGCGCCGCGCCAGCGAGGTCCGCGCCGTAGACGCGCCCCGCGTCGCGTGCGGCGGCGGTATAGGCGATCGCCAGCGCCAGCCCGGCAGCGGTGAAGGGCAGCGCTGGCGCCAGCAGGAAGATCGGCAACGCCTTCGGAGAAACGCGGAGCGAGTGGACCAGCGCCAGCACCAGCGGCACCGCGAGAGCCGCGATCCAAGCGCTCGCCGCGAGCCGCTCGTGAGCCCGTTCGACGGGAAAGAGCCGAGGCACGAGCCGCACGGCGAGCCCGCCCGCCGATAGCCCGAAGAGCGCCAACGACACGCTCAGAAACGCGAAGTGGTACTGGGTGGTGACGCTGAAGATGCGCGTGAGCACGATCTCCAGCATGAGCACCGCTGCCGCCACGCAAGTGACGGCGGCTAGCAGTCGGCGGTCCGCGCGCATGGGAGAGTCGGGGTGTGCGGCGGTCGCGCAGGTAACGGGTGCCGAGTGCGGACGTCCGTCACTCGGCAGCAGCAGCGCCGCGCGTTTTCCGCGTGCGGAGCGAGCCGCGAATCAGCTCACAGACCCTTGAGCAGCCGGCGCGAGATGACGATGCGCTGGACCTGACCGGTGCCTTCGAAGATGTCGTAGACCTTCACGTCGCGATAGAGCTTCTCGACCAGGTTCGCGTGGTAGGTGCCGAGGTGGCCCATGAGCCCGATCGCCTCGGCGCAGACCCAGCTCGCCACTTGAGCCGCGTACGCCTTGGACATCGAGGCTTCCTTGGAGTTGGGGATGCCTTCGTCGGCCATCCAGGCGGCACGCCAACACATGAGCCGCGCCGCAGCGATGCGCCGTTCCATGGTGGCGATGAGCTCCGCCAGAACGTGGTAGCGCGCGATCGGCCTGCCGATCAGGTAGTTCTCGCGGATGTACTCATGGACCACGTCGTAGGCCGCGCGCGCGATGCCCACGGCCATCGCCGCCACCATCGGGCGCGTCGAGTCGAAGGTCTTCATGGCGGTGGTGAAGCCGCCCTTGTTGGCTTTCTCGTAGTGGTCCTCGCCGCCGAGCAGGTCATCGACGTGGAGCTTGCAGTCCTCGAGCACCAGCTCGGCCGTCTCGGAAGCGCGCAGGCCGAGCTTGTCCTCGATCTTGCCCACCGAAAACCCGGGCGTCCCGTTGAACACCAGGAACGCGCGATGGCCAGCACGGCCAATGCTCTTGTCGACGGTGGCGAAGACCACGTTCCAGGTGGCGCGGCCGCCGTTGGTGATGTAGCACTTGCGGCCGTTCAGGACGTAGTGATTGCCATCCTTGCGCGCCGTGGCCTGGATGCCCGCCACGTCCGAGCCTGCCGCCGGCTCGGTGAGCGCGTAGGCACCCCAGCGTGGCACTCCGTCGTTCTTGAAGATGCTGAACGCGCGCTGCTTCTGTTCTGCAGTGCCCGTGAACTGAACCGGTGGCCCGCCGAGTCCTGGGCCGGGGAAGCACAGCACCACCGCGGGATCGCCCCAGGCGATCTCTTCGCCGAGGATGATCGACACACGGTTCCCTTGCTTGGTGCCCTTGGCGTCTTTCTCCTCACCGACGCCCTCGCCTTCGCCGCCGAGCGCCTTGGGGCGCACGCCCGAGCCCAACCCGAGTGCCATCGCCTTCCGCAGGAACTCGAGGGGAACCTCGTGGTTCTTGTCGGATTGAAGGGCGATGGGGCGCACTTCCTCGCGCGCGAACCAACGCACCATCTCGCGGATGTTCTTCTGAGAGTCACTCAGCTCGAAATCGATCACGGTGTTCTCCCGGGGGGCTTTTCAAGCCCCCCGCCCCGTCCGAAATGAATTCGTCCGGGGCCCCACCCCC
>CAYVDO010000306.1:0-6154 GCA_964450125.1 uncultured bacterium | reverse complement strand
GCGGTGCCGCCGGCACCGGGCGGGATTGGTGCCGAGCGTGGAGCCCGCTGCGCCGATGGATACCAAGGCTGCTCCGCTGGCTTTTCAAGCCCCCCGCCCCGTCCGAAATGAATTCGTCCGGGGCCCCACCCCCGAGTCAGCTCACGGTGTTCGCTGCGGTGCCGCCGGCACCGGGCGGGATTGGTGCCGAGCGTGGAGCCCGCTGCGCCGCCGGGCATCAACACTGCCCCGCCGTCGCCGCTCTTGGGTCGAGATCGACACGGAGCATCGAGCAACTCGTTCGAGGTCAGCACAGGCCTTCGATGGGGTGCTCGCCGTCGGCCGTGAAGCTCAGCACGGCCGCGCGGGCGTTTTCCATCGGGTCGGTGCCGAGCATGAAGGCCAACGTGCGCGAGTCCCGGTACCACTTCTCCTCGGGGTAATCGCGGATGAAGCCGGCGCCGCCGAGCACCTGTACGCCGTCGTTGGTCACCTTGCGCGCCATGTCGTTGGCTTGCACCAACGCCTGGATGGACGAGCGCTCGGCGCTCGCGAGCCCGCGGTCGATCTCCCATGCGGCCTTCCAAACCATCCATCGCGCTGCGTCCACCTCGGTGGCGATGTCGGCGATCATCCACGAAAGCCCCTGGTGGTGACCGATCGGCTTGCCGAAGGCGGTGCGCTCTTCGGCGTAGGTGATCGCGTACTCGCACGCCGCGCGCGAGAGACCCACGATCCGCGCTGCGTTCACGATCCGCGCCCGCGACAGGAAGCGGCGGAAGCCGCCGGGAAAGTCGCCGCGGCCCGAAAGCCGGGCGCTCTTGGGGACCGTGACGCCGTTGATCTCCAGGTCGACGATGGGAACGGCGTTGAGGCCGCAGGTGAGGATCGGCTCCGAGACGACCAGCCCCGGCGTGCCGCGTTCCACGACGAAGGCCGCGAGCCCATCCCAGCCACGAGTCCGATCGAGCGTGGCGAAGACCACGTAGAAGTCGGGATCGGCGCCGTTCACCACGAACGACTTGACGCCGTCGAGCAGGTAGCCCGTGGCCGTCTCGCGAGCGGTGGTTGCGAGCGAGCACCAGTCCTCGATGGGCTTGGGCTCGAGAAGCGCCAGCGCCGCCGTGCGCAAGTGCGAATCGGGTGCGGCGAAGGGAGCGAGGTAGCGATCGTCGTGTGCTCCCTCGCCGAGCTCGATCACCGCGAGACCTGCGAGCCCCGGCCCGTCGAGGGCGACGGCGGCACCAGGATCGCCGTGTGCCAGCGCTTCCTCGATCAGCGCCCGCGCCACCAGACCCATGCCCGAGCCGCCCACGGTCTCGGGGTAGTTGATGAGCCCCAGCCCCATCTCGTGGTATTTGCGGCGCAGCTCCTCGGGGGCGCGGCCACTGGCCTCGATGTCGCGCATCGCGGTGCGTAGCTCGGCCTCGGCGAAGCGCTGGACGGTTTTCAGGATCTCCTTCTCATCGTCGGAGGGCTCGAAGGAAATCATCGGCTCGGCTTCCTCGCGTGAACGGTGTCGCCGGGCGCACGCGCCCTGGCGATCACGGCAGGTTGGGAACGGGACGAACGTGGCGGAGAGTAGCGCGCCCCTCAGACGTAGAGAAGGAATCTCCGGCGTACCTCGACGAACGCCGCGTGCTCGTCGCGCCACGCCGCCTCCAGGTCTTGGATGGAAGCGCCGGCGTCGATGGCGCGACGCTCGCGATCGTTGCCGGTGAGCAGGTCGACGGCCAGTCGATCGGACACGAATTCGTAGGTCTCGCGTCGCCAATCGAAGTCGCTCGGCCACAGCCGGCGGATGGCGGCGAGCAGCGCCAAGCTGGTGCGAAACGGCAGGAAGGTGGCGCGGTCGACCACGTGGATCTGGACGCCTCCGCAGCGCTGGTGCGCCCATTTGTGGAACGTCGGCTTGAAGAAGAGTGGACGCAGGTGGGCCCCTGGAAGATCCTCGGAGGCGAGCGATCGAGTGAGGGCGAAGGGATCGACGAAGGGGGCCCCCGAGAGCTCGAACGGTCGGGTGGTTCCGCGGCCCTCGGAGAGGTTGGTGCCCTCGATCAGGCATTGGCCGGGGTACACAGCGGCGGTGTCGACCGTAGGCATGTTGGGTGAAGGCGCCACCCACGGCAGGCCGGTTTCGTCGAACCAGTGGGCGCGGCGCCAGCCCTCCAAAGTGGCTACCGTGAGGTCGCACGCGAGGCCCACGTGGTCGCGGAGGAAGAGCGCCACCTCGCCTGCCGTCAGGCCATGACGGACGGGTACGGCGAAGGCGCCCACGAAGGATTCGTAACCGGGGGCGACGAGCGGGCCTTCGACGTGCTCGCCGCCGATGGGATTGGGCCGGTCCGCCACGAGCACCCGCACGCCGCGCTTTCCTGCGTCCTCCATCAGGTACGCGAGGGTGGCCAGGAACGTGTAGTAGCGCGCGCCGACGTCCTGCAGATCGAAGATCAGCACGTCCACGCCGTCGAAGGCGTGCTGCGGTGGGCGCAGGCTCGCCTCGCTGCTGCCGTAGAGGCTCACGATCTCGAGCCCGGTCACGGGATCGCGCTCGTCGCCCACGGCGATCATGTCCTGCGCATCGCCCCACAATCCGTGCTCGGGGGCGAGGATGCGCACCAGTGTCACGTCGCTTCGCGCTTGCAGCCGAAGCACGGCGTGCGACAGGTCGGGAAGCACCGAGGCCTGATTCGCGACGATCGCGACACGATCTCCGGCCGCGAGGCCGAAGCCGTCTTCGACCACGCGTTGGATGCCGGTACGGATCACGAGGTCTCCGAGGCGGCGGCGGCGAGCGAGTCGCGAGCGGCCGAAGGAGGGCGGGCTGTGGGTGAAGCGATGCGCGTTTATACTCGGGTCGTCCCCGGTCCCAAAGCGTAGAGCGCGCCTTCGATGCCCTCCGATCCCCGCCACGACGGCGCGCCCGACTCGAGCCCGCGGCTCGAGATCCTCGTGATCGACGACGAAGTGGGTGTGCGTGAGATCTTGGGCGAGCTGCTGTCGGAAGAGGGCTACGCCGTCACTCTGGCGGCGAGTGGCAGCGAGGGGCTCGAGCGCTTCGACGCCGGATCGTTCGACCTCGTCATCACCGACCTCGCCATGCCCAAGGTGACGGGTCTGGAGGTCGCCCGGGAGATCCGGCGCCGTGACTCGTGTGCGGTCTGCATCCTGACGTCGGGCTGGCCCGATCAACGATCGCGGGACGGGCTCGACGCAAGCATCGCGGACCTCGTCCTCACCAAGCCGTTCCACCTCGACGAGGTGATCGCCGCCGTCGAGCGCGGGGCGGCGCTCAGGCGCGCACGTCTCGCGGCGTCGCTCGCGGGTGGGTCGCCGTGATCGGCAAGCCGGGATGCGCGGCTCGGTCGCGTGGAGGGGCGGTGGCGCTGGCGGTGCTCGCGACCACGGTCGGCGGCTGCAGCGTCTTCACTTCCTACGTGGGCTCGACCGAGGATGCGCGCCTCCAGTTCGCCTCACTCGACGCCGAAGGCGCGGTGCGATCGCTCGAGCCCGGGACCCAGAGCACGCTCGATCGCCTCTGCTACCTGCTCGAGCGCGGCTTGATCCTTCACACCACCGGCAAGCTGGCGGAGAGCAACCGTGAGCTCTTCGCTGCGGTCGACGAGATCAAGGCGCTCGAGGACAAGGCCGTCATCAGTGCCTCGGACACGGCCGCGCAGGCGGGTAGCCTGCTACTCAACGAGAAGACGATCCCGTACCACGGGGAGCCGTTCGAGCACGTGCTGCTGCACGCGTACCTTGCGATGAACTTCCTGTTCGCGAACGACCTCACCGGCGCGCGAGTCGAGATTCGCAAGCTGCAGGGCATCCAGAAAGAGATTCGCGATGAGGCCCGCGAGCAGGCCGAGGCCGCCGACCGCAGCGCCGAAGGTCACGCGCGCACCGCGTACGCCGTCGAGCGCGCCATGGGGCAGGCTTACGCCGATCAAGACGCGGTGGCGGCGCGTGTCCAGAATCTCTACGACGATGCGCTCACGTACGCGCTCTCGGCGCTCGTCTACGAGCTCAACGGTGAGCCCAACGACGCGTGGATCGATCTGAAGCGCGCCCGCGAGCTGCGTCCCGAGAGCCCGCGGCTGCGGCAGGATGCCTACCGGGCGGCGGTGCTGAGTGGGCTTCGCGACGAGGCCAAAGCGCTCAAGGAGAGCGACCCGAGCCTGGTCGAGCCTCCGCGAGAACAAGCGGAATTGGTGGTGGTTTTCGAGTGCGGCGACGCGCCGCTCAAGCGCGAGATCTCGCTTCCGATCCCCACAGGCACGGGCTTCACGTCGATCGCGTTGCCCAAGTACGAGCTACGCCCGAATGCCTACCAGCGCGCTTCGGTGCGTGACGCGAACGGCAAGCTTCTCGCCGCCACCGAGCTCTACACGGACGTGGAGGGGATCGCGGTGCGCAGCCTCCGCGATCGCATGGCGGTCTTGGCGCTCAAACAGGCGATCCGCGCCGTGGGCAAGGCAGTGGTGACGAAGCAAGTCGCCGACGCCAGCGGCCGTCGCGGCAGCACAGAGCGCGGCATCGCGATCTTGCTGATGTCGCTCTACAACGTGCTCACCGAGCAGGCCGACCTGCGAAGCTGGACCACGTTGCCGGCGAGCCTGCAGTGGGTCAGGATTCCGCTGCCCCCGGGCGAGCACCCGCTCACCATCGGTCTCGACGGCCCGGGCGGCGCCGAGCTCGCCACGCGACAGGTGACCGTCAAGCTGGGCCGCGGCCAGCGGCGCTTCGTGAACGTCCGGACCACCGGTCCGGCCGTCTACCTCAACGTGTATCCGAACGATTCGGAGGGACGCACATGAACTCGACCAGGTATCCGTGGGGTCTGACGCTGCTGTTCGTGACGGCGCTCGCGGCGGCGGGTTGCGAGAAGAAGACCGCGTCGAACGTGGTCATCGCCGAGACCGCCGGAGACCAGGTCACCAAGAACATCGTCGTGCACGACCCGCGCGTCGCGAAGAGCGTGAAGATCCTCGATCTGCGGGTACGGCGCGAGCGCGATCTACTGGAAGGCTTCGTCATCGTGCAGAACCAGACCGACGAGACGGTGCCGTTCGAGTACCGCGTCGAGTGGTTCGACGCAGATCAAGTGCAGATCGAGACCCCGATCACCTCGTGGAAGCCCGTCACCCTCGACGGGCACATGAACAAGACGCTGCGCGAGCTCTCGCCGCGGACCGAGGCGGTGTCGTTCAAGTTCTTCGTGCGCGCGCCCAACGCCATCGAGCCGTGATTGCGTTGGAGCGTGTGGTTCGCTGAGGCGAGGCGCTCGTTACACTCGTGAGCGGCGTGGTGCCCATCACGCCCAGGAGGTCGAGAAGGATGCGGATCCGATTGACAGTGGCGACGTTCGCGTTGGCCGGCGTGGCGCTGAGTGGCTGCACCAAGCAGGTTTCGTACGGGAACCCGGAGCAGGTGGAGACATTGACGCCCGAGTTTGGCTCGACCGACCTGCAGATGATCGCTTCCAAGATGGTGCAGTCGTTGCTCGCGAGCCCGGTGATCGCCAGCAAGCCCAAGCCACCTCTGCTCTACGTGGCGGCCGTCAAGAACAAGACCGACGAACACATCGACACCCAGTCGATCACGGACAAGATCTCGACCACGCTGATCCAGTCGGGCAAGGTCCAGTTCACGGCGATGGCCGACATCCCGAAAGAACTCGTCGACCAGCTCGAGTACCAGAACAAGAGCGGCCTCGTGGACCCGAGCACGGCCAAGCCGGTCGGCAAGCACGTTGGCGCCGACTACATGCTCACCGGCGAGATCACCAGCATCGTGAAGAAATCCGGAAGCACGAAGGACTACTACTACAAGATCACGCTCAAGCTCGCGAACATCCAGACCGCCGTGATCGAGTGGCAGGACGAGAAAGAGATCCGAAAGGGCGAGACCAAGAGCCTCTTCGGTTCCTGAGCCGCGGACCCAACCCCGCAAGTCGAGACTCGACGGCGCTCGCCCCGGAGGGACGCCGTGACGTTGCCAAGGTGGGCGGGGGGCTTGAAAAGCCCCGAGCACGCCCCGAAACGCTTGGTCAGCGCCTCTGTCTCGCCGCTCGCGTTCGATCTCTGGGCGAGCCAGCGGCGAGCCGCGAGCACAGCGAGTCGCCTTGGGGGTGGGTCCCATCGCGGCTTTGCCGCGCCGGGCGGGGGGCTTGAAA
>CAYVDO010000305.1:0-10274 GCA_964450125.1 uncultured bacterium | reverse complement strand
CAGCTCGTGAAGCCGCACCAGGTTCGGATGCACCAGACCCGCAAGCTCGCGGAACTCGTGCTTGAGCCTGAGCAGCGTCAGCGCCTCCGGCGAGCGCAGCGTCTTGATCGCGACCGGACCGCCGCGCTCGCGATCGAACGCTGCGTAGACGACACCCATCGCGCCGGCGCCCAGCTCCCGAACCAACTCGTAGCGATTCGCGAGCACATCACCGGGCAGCATGGGCACGATTTGGATCACTTGCGCTCGCCATGGAAAGAGAATGAGAGCACGATTCGACGCCAACCGCATCGGATGTCCGAGCACCGCGCCATGACCGATTCACCGCGACCTTCTTCCGAGCCCGCGATCGCCGCCAGTCGTCCCGTCGAGTCGTCGCCCAGCATCGACGATCGCCTGCGGGCGGACGATCGTGCCGCGCTGGCTACGCTCTACGATCTCACCCGCGAGCTCGCCGGCGCACGCGACGTGACTGCACTGGCCGGCACGATCGCGGCGCGACTCTTCCACGCCTTTCCCCGAGCGACGCACGTGACGCTCTTTCTCGCCGACGGAGACGGCCCACCCACGCCCGCGCACCGTTTCCAGCGCGGCGAGGACGCGCTCTCGAGCCAACCGCACGTCGTGAGCCAGAGCGTGCTCGACCGGGTGGCTTCTCGACGCGAGGCGCTCCTCATCGCCGACGTGCCCACCGCGCTCGCCGGGGTGGACTCGGTTCTGGAAGCGCGGATCCATGCGACGATCTGCGCGCCGCTGGTCGCCCGCGAGCGCCTGGTCGGCGTCCTCGAAGTCGACAACCGCCATCCCATCGGAACGTTCTCCGAGCGCGACCTCGAGCTGGTGACGGTGTTCGCCGAGCCGCTCGCCCTCGCGCTCGCGAACGCCGCGCTCACCGAGCGCCTCACGCGAGCCGAAGCACGGCTCCGACGCGAGAACCAGATGCTGCGAGCCTCGCTCGAGGCGACGCTGCTCGCCGATTCGCGGGCGATGCGCGCGGTGCTCCACCGCGTCGAGCTGGCGGCGCGCGAGCGCTTGCCGCTCTTGATCCTGGGCGAAACCGGCGTCGGCAAAGAGGTGGTGGCGCGCACGGTGCACGCGACCAGCGATCGGCGCGAGGGCCCGTTCGTCCCGGTCAACTGCGCGGCGCTGCCACGCGACCTCGTCGAGTCGGAGCTCTTCGGCCACGATCGCGGCGCGTTCTCCGGCGCGAGCGGTGCCCGCCTCGGGCTCTTTCGCGAAGCCAGCGGCGGCACGATCTTTCTCGACGAGGTCACGGAGCTGCCCATCGAGCTGCAGGCCAAGCTGCTCCGCGCCGTGGACCAGGCCGTGGTGCGGCCAGTGGGCGCCGATCGCGAGGTGGCGGTGGACGTGCGCATCCTCGCAGCCACCAATCGCGATCCCGAGGCCGAGGTGGTGGCGGGCCGCTTCCGGCGCGATCTGCTCTACCGGCTCGACGTGCTGCGGATCGAGATTCCGCCGTTGCGCGAGCGCATCGAAGAAGTGCCCGCTCTCGCCGACCACCTGCTCGCGCGCTACCGCGCCGCGTCTGGACGCGACGTCCGCGGCATCCACCCGCGGGCGTTGGATGCGCTGCTCGCCCACGACTGGCCCGGGAACGTGCGCGAGCTCAAGAACGAGATCGAGCGCGCGGCTGCACAGACCGCCACGGGCGAGTGGATCGCGGAAGTGTCGCTCTCGCCGCGACTGCGGGCGGCAGCGGCACGCAGCGGCGGGAAACCGTGCCTCGCCCCGGGCGATGCGGACGCGGCGAGTGAATCGGGCGGCGTGCTGCGCGACGCGCTCGAGGCGATCGAGCGGCGCTTCATCATCCAGGCCCTCGACCGCTTCGACGACAACCTGACGCGCGCCGCGGAGTACCTCGGCTTCTCGCGACCGGGGCTCCGGCTCAAGATGGAGCGTCTCGGCCTCCGCCGTGCCAGCATCGAAACCGAGGAACCGAGCTGAGGCGAAACGGGCTCGCGTCCGCCTGCGCCGCTGGCGCCACGCTGCCCGACGCAGACCGACCGAGCCCGGGCCTGGAGCTGCGCCCGACACTCGAACCCTCAGGAGCGCCGAAGAAATCCGAACGGACCGCCGGCGCGCTTCACCGCCGCGTCCGGGCGCTGCTCGTCGAGCACGAACGGAATCCCCTGCTCGTCCAAGGCCTTCACCGAAGCTGCGGAACACCGGACGCCGACCGTTCCTCCGAGTCGGTCATCGCCCTCGCTCCTCGACCTGCCGCGCGCCAGGCGGAGTCGAAGTCCTCACCATCTCACCGCGAATGCCCACGCACGAGTCGTCCCACAGCACCAAGGGCAGGTGGAACACGTAGAGCTCGGCATGGATGATCGCGTCGCCCGCATGCTCGGCGAACAGGTTCTGAATCACGCGCACGGGGTCGGCTCGACTCACCACCACGAATGGCAGTTGAAACGCACACTCTTCCTCCTGGACTCGCCAGGGCTTTCCGACGATCGTCAGTGGCTCGTCGGGCTCGGCGAAGAAGATGGCGTCTCGGGTGACGCGAGCAACGGGATAGCTCCGGGAATAACAACCCCATTGCAGGGCGCACACGACCGACGTCAGAGCGAAAAGGCGCGCGCGTCGCGGCAGCACGTGACACGGACTCGACATGAAACTCTCCATGCGCGCCGATCATCCCTGCGACGAGCGTGAGCGAGCAAGGGTGGATTCCAGGCACCGGGCTCGCCCGGCCGTTCGGCGCGCGGACGTGGTGCGCTGCTCAGGAGAGAACGGCCCAACGCAGCGTGCTTCGACTCTCGAAACCGTCCTCGAAGAGCGGCACGGACTCGTCACCCGAGGCACCCGATTCCACTGCGCCGATGTCGCAACCATCCGACTGGGCATGGGTGGAAACCGTGGGCTCATCGAAGATCCAGCCCGCGCCAGCGCCGCCGGCGCCGAAGCGCTGATCCCGCGCGGCGTCGGGGCAGGCACCTTTGTCGATCACGGGACTTCCGGCTTCGAGCAAAGGCGAATGGGTCTGCGTCACGCCGCCGTTGTCCGCGAGCGCGGCGACCAGGCGAAGTCGTGCGTGACGCGACCTGGATCGACGAGCCCGCAACATCGAGACCTCGCTTTCGTTCGTTCGACCCGGCCCAGCGGTCGCGAGCGCTTCATTTATCGCGCGAAAGAATCTTGTCGCAAGCGGGTTCGGAACGCAGCTACCGCCCGCCCTGGGGTGGAAACTCGGTTGCCGCCGTGCGCCGCCGCTCACGTGCCGGGATCCAGTGAGGATGCGGAATATCAGGTACTTGCGACTCGTCCTGGACCGGCGCATGCGGTCGCCCCGAGCCTTGCAGTGGTGCCGAGCCACCACGAGAGCAGATCCCAGGACTGGTGCGACGATCATGAATGACCAAGCGCCGCGCGCTCACACGTTCGTCTTTGCCCTCGAGCCGCTCCGCCACCTTCTGCCGCGATGGCCGCGACGCGCTCGTCCATGCGAGCGACGTCGGCCGCCGGCGGCGCCCGTCGCAGCCAATCCGCGACGACGCCACCGGCGAAGCCCTCTCGCCCTCGCAGAGTGGATCGCAGTCGCCTCGCTGCTCGGGTGACGGACACCGCTCACGGTCGTCGGTAGCACCGTCACCGGCGGATACCTGTTCTTCGTGTTCGAACGAGGCGGCATCGCCAACGGGAACCCCTACACCGATCCCGCCCGGTGGGCGCGTCTCCATCGAAGACGCCGACGTGCCGGGATTGGAGATCGCCCACCACGACTGGTGGCGACCCTTCGGAACCGACGTCATCGAAGGTGGAAGGATCTACGACGGCGAAGGCGGTGTGGTCACGATCGCGCGATACACGATCGCCGCGAACCGGTCGACATCAGCCGCGTTCGTCCTGCGCGAATGCATCGAACCCGTGCGTCTCGTCGTGGCAGATGTGCGCCCCCATCGACTCCGTCCACGGACACCCGGCGAGCACGCGGATCCGGTGCCTGGCCATCTCGCCCGAGTACCCCCGGATGATCCGCACGCGTTTCAGGGTCGAAGGCTCCGAACGCGTTCCTGCCGGATCGGGCGCACCCCGACGGCCGCTCCGGCCCGGTCAGCCGTCGGCTGACAGCAAGTACTCGGTGATCCAGTCCGCGACCAGGCTGTTCCCCACCGCCGTCGGGTGGCATTGGTCGAAGAAGAGCGTGTGGCTTGGCCGGTCGCGCTCCGCGCGAAAGAGCGGCAAGAGATCGAGCATCGGCACCTGATGGGACTGCGCCCACGCGCGAGCCTGTTGCTGGGGCCAATCCTCCAGAAAGTCCGCCTCGACCTGGTGGCGTACCGGAAACATCACCACGTGCAGCCGCACGCCGCGCCGATCCGCCTCGTGCTTCATCTCGTCGAGAAGCCCGCGGAGGATCACCCAGACGCTCCGACTCCAGGCTGCGCCCCAGTCGCCAACCGAGGCCGCGACCAGGGCGTGGAATGCCGCTGGATCGCGCCGCGCATCGCCCGCAGCAGCGGGAAAGTCGCGTTGAATCTCCGCGAGCCACGCGGCGCGCGGATCATCGTGGGCGTGGACCCGCTGCTGCTCCGCGCGCGCCACCCGCCACCGCTGCGCGCGGACCGCGACCTCGGCGACGAAGCGGCTCCACTCGAGCAACGGCGGCAACTTCACCGGGCGCACGAACGGCGATGCGTCCACGTCGTTCAGATAGAGATCGACCACCACATCGTCCGGCGCCGTGCCAAAGCCCGTGTCGAGCAGGATGGCCAGCTCGTTCTGCAGCCCGATCCCGTTGACGCCCGCGTTGAGCGTCTCGAGGCCCACGCCGCGTTCGGCGCTGCGCTGCTCGACGAGCCGCACGAAGGTCTGCTCTTCGGGTAGATAGTCCGCGAGCGTGATGGAATCGCCGAGGAACAACACCCTGCGTCGCGTCTTCGCGCCGATCTCGGGACTGCGGTAGCCGATCGAGTTGGTACGCAGCGTCACGTCCAGGTGACTGAGGGCGTGCTGACGGATGTGCACGGTCGTCGAGGCGCGCAAACGCAGGCCGCCGCTACCCGGGAGCTGAAGCGCACCCGCGTTCATGGCGTGAGAAATCGTGTCGGTTCGAGGGTGCGCGCGCTCGAAGGCTCGCAGGTCTGCTTCGTCACCGACCGAGACCGCGCCGAGCGAGACCTGGCGAGGTGGCAACGCGAGCCGAGAGACGATCTCGACGATGGGAAGAAACACCACCACCACGAAGGCCGCGCCGAACAGCAGCTTGCGGCCTCGCGAGAGGCGTACGCCTACGTCTGGCGCCTTCTCGCCCGTTTCAGCGGGCGTCAGCAAACGAGTCGACACGGGATTCCGGCCTCGTGCGGGAGTCGATTTCAGCGCGTAGCGTTCCGTCGCCGCCACCCGGCGGCCGACGAAACTCACACGTAGCACGGCTGCGACCCGCTCGCCACGGCTCGCCCCGCGCTCGGTGCCGTGGAAAGCGTGGCCATCCGCCGATCGATGTGCGTCCTTTTCTTGGCTTGGTTTTGGGCCGCGTGGTAGCTTCCGCGGCTTTCCAGCGGAGAATTCCACGGTGACGATCGAGCGCAAAGACGTGGTGCACGTTGCGAAGCTGGCTCGCCTCGAGCTGAGCGACGCCGAGGTGGAGCGGATGACGCTCCAGCTCGATCCGATCCTGAGCTACATGCGCTCGCTCGACGCGCTCGGCACCCTCGACCCGAGCGAGGTGCCACCCACGGCACACGTGCTGGAAGTCTCGTGCCCGGAGCGCGCGGACCTGCCCTGCCCTTCGGGCCAGGACGAGGCGATCCTCGAGCGCGCGCCGGCGCGCCGCGACCGTTTCTACACGGTACCGAAGGTGATCGAGTGAAGGGCGCGCCGCGGGCGGGCTTTCGCGTGCGCCCGTCCATCACCGAGCACCACAATCCCCGTTCGACTCGTCCGAGCCCCTTCGAGACCTTCGCGCCATGACCTCCGAGCCCATCTGGAAGCTCTCGCTCGCCGAGGTGGCGCGGCGCGTTCGCGCCCGCGAGCTCTCGGCGCAAGACGCAACCCGCGCCGCGCTCGAGCGTGTCGGCGCCGTCGAGGAGCGCGTCCACGCATTCATCCACCTCGATGCAGACGCGGCCCTTCGCGACGCCCGCGCCGTCGATGGCCGTCTTGCGAAGGGCGAGGACGTGGGGCCGCTCGCCGGCGTGCCCATCGCGCTCAAAGACGTGCTGGCGGCCACCGGCACGCACACGACCTGCGGATCGAAGATCCTGGAGCCGTTCGTGTCGCCATACGACGCGACCTGCGTCGCGCGTCTCAGGAGCGCAGGCGCCGTCTCGCTCGGCAAGCTCAACATGGACGAGTTCGCGATGGGCTCGACCACCGAGCACTCGGCCTACGGCCCCACGCGGAATCCCTGGAGCCTGGAGCACGTGCCGGGTGGCTCGAGCGGCGGCTCGGCGGCGGCGGTGGCCGCCGGCGAATGCTTCGCGTCGCTCGGCTCGGACACAGGTGGCTCGATCCGTCAGCCGGCGTCTTTCTGTGGCGTCGTCGGCATCAAGCCCACCTACGGGCGCGTGAGCCGCTTCGGATTGGTCGCGTTCGCGTCGAGCCTCGACCAGATCGGTCCCCTGGCGCGCACCGTCGAGGACACGGCGCTCGTGCTGGAGGTGATCGCCGGCCACGATTCCCGCGACTCGACCAGCCTCGACGTCCCGGTAGGCAGGTGGTCGCAAGACGTGTCGAAGGGCGTTCGCGGACTCAAGCTCGGCATTCCCAAGGAAGCGTTCGGTGCGGGTCTCGATCCCGAAGTGGATCGTGCAGTGCGCGCCTCCATCGACAGGCTCGCCGCCGACGGCGCCGAGATCATCGACGTCGAGCTGCCGCACACGCCCTACGCGGTGGCCACGTACTACGTGCTGGCGCCAGCCGAGGCTTCCTCGAACCTCGCGCGCTACGACGGTGTCCGCTACGGCCTCCGAGCCGGCGAGGACGGCTCGCTGGTCGACATGTACCGCAAGACGCGCTCGGCCGGGTTCGGCGACGAGGTGAAGCGCCGCATCCTGATCGGCACCTACGTGCTCTCGGCGGGTTATTACGACGCCTACTACCGTCGCGCGCAGCAAGTGCGCACGCTGGTGCGCCGCGACTACGCGCGCGCCTTCGAGCGCTGCGACGCGCTGGTGATGCCGGTGGCTCCCGAGCCGCCCTTCAAGCTCGGCGAAGCCAGCGGCGATCCGCTGCGGCTCTATCTCAGCGACGTGCTCACCATCGGAGTGAACCTCGCTGGTCTTCCCGGCATGAGCGTCCCCTGCGGGGCCTCCGCGGGCGGATTGCCGATCGGCCTCCAAGTGGTCGGCCCGCCGCTGCGCGAGGACACCCTCTTCCGGGTGGCCGGCGCGTGCGAGGATCGCTCGGGGTGGAGGAACCGCGTCGCTCCTCTCGACGGCGCCGCGGGAGGTGCAGCGTGAGCCGCAACGACCGCTGGGAAGCCGTGATCGGCCTCGAGGTGCACGCGCAGCTCAAGACCGCCACCAAGCTCTTCTGCTCGTGCTCCACCAAGTTCGGCAAAGCACCCAACGCCAACACCTGCCCGGTGTGCTCGGGCTATCCCGGCGTGCTTCCCGTGCTCAACACCCAGGCGGTCGAGTACGCGCTGCGCGCCGCGCTGGCGCTGGGCTGCGAAATTCCGCCCATGTCGCGTTTCGCCCGCAAGAACTACTTCTATCCCGATCTGCCGAAGGGCTATCAGATCTCGCAGTACGAGCTGCCGCTCGCGGTCCACGGCGCCCTCGACATTCCCGCGGGTGACGCCACCAAGCGCGTCGGCATCACCCGCGTCCACATGGAAGAGGACGCCGGCAAGCTGCTTCACGGCGAAGGCGGTGCGAGCCTGGTGGACTTGAACCGCGCCGGTACGCCGTTGGTCGAGATCGTGAGCGAGCCCGACATCCGCTCCGCCGCCGAGGCCGCGGAGTACGTGCGCACGCTGCGCAGCATCCTCACCTTCGCCGACGTGTGCGATGGCAACATGGCGGAAGGCAGCCTGCGCTGCGACGCCAACGTCTCGGTGCGCCCGGTGGGCTCGACCACCTTCGGCACCCGCGCCGAGATCAAGAACATGAACTCGTTCAAATTCATCGAGAAGGCGATCAACTACGAGATCGATCGCCAGATCGAGCTGATCGAGGACGGCGGCAAGGTGGTGCAGGAGACGCGGCTCTTCGATTCGCGTAGCGGCCGCACCGAGTCGATGCGCTCCAAGGAAGAGGCGCACGACTACCGCTACTTTCCCGAGCCCGATCTACCGCCGCTCGTCATGCCCGCCGCGCGAGTCGCAGAAGTTCGCGCGCGCCTGCCCGAGCTTCCCGACGCACGCCGCAAGCGTCTCGTGGACGCGCTCGCGCTGCCGGCTTACGACGCCCGCGTGCTCACCGAGACCCGCGAGCTGGCCGACTACTTCGAGGCGGTGGTCGGCGCCGGAGCGGCGCCCAAAGCCGCCAGCAACTGGGTGATGGGCGAGCTTCTGCGCAGCATGAAGGGCGAAGCACCGAGCCCGGCGGAGCTCAAATGGCCGCCGCGCTACCTGGCCGAGCTCATCGCCATGGTGGACGCCGGCGCCATCTCGGGTAGCACCGCCAAGAGCGTGCTCACCGAGGGTCTCGAATCCGGCAAGGCGCCCGCCGAGATCGTCGAGGAAAAGGGGCTCACGCAGATCAGCGACGAATCCGCACTCGAGGCCGAGGTGGACGCTGTCATCGCCGCGAACCCCGGTGAGGTCGAGAAGTATCGCGCCGGCAAGGAAGCGCTGCTCGGGTTCTTCGTCGGCCAAGTGATGAAGCGCACCGGCGGCAAGGCGAACCCGAAGCGGCTCAACGAGATCGTGCGCGCCAAGCTCAAGGCCTCCTGAGGCGCGCGCACCACGCCGCGCGCGAGTCGCCGCGGACACGAGTGGAGAGGGACATGGCGTTCGAAACCGTGGAATGGAAGAACGGTGACGTGGTGCTCATCGACCAGCGCAAGCTGCCCGTCGAAGAGATCTATCTCGCATGCAAGAACCTCGACGAGGTGGCCGACGCGATCAAGACCATGGTGGTGCGCGGCGCTCCGGCGATCGGGGTCACCGCGGCGCTCGGTCTGGCGCAGGTCGCCCATCGGTACGCGGGCAACGACCTCGACGCCTTCGAGCAAGACTTCCAAACCGCCGCCAAACAGCTCGCTGCCACCCGCCCCACGGCGGTGAATCTCTTCTGGGGCATCGAGCGCATGAAGCGCTGCTTCGCCGCCAACCGCGGCGCTGGGCTGGCCGCGCTGCGCAAGGCGCTCGTCGACGAAGCGGTGCGCATCCGCGAGGAAGACATCGAGGTCTGCAAGCGTCTCGGACGATTCGGGGCGGACCTGCTCGGGAACAAGCCCCGCATTCTCACCCACTGCAACGCCGGTGCGCTCGCCACCGCGGGCTACGGCACCGCCCTGGGCGTGGTTCGTGCTGCCGCCGAGGCCGGCAAAGCACCCACGGTATACGCCGACGAGACCCGCCCGTTCCTTCAAGGCGCCCGCCTCACGGCGTGGGAGCTGATGAAGGACTCGATCCCGGTCACGCTCATCACGGACAACATGGCCGGACACATGATGAGCCGCGGGCTCGTCGATTGCGTGGTGGTGGGAACCGATCGCGTCGCTGCCAACGGCGACGTGGCCAACAAGATCGGTACCTATACCGTGGCGGTGCTCGCCCACCGGCACGGTCTGCCCTTCTACGTGGCTGCACCCACCAGCACCATCGATCTCGACTGCCCCACCGGTGCCGACATTCCCATCGAGCACCGCGATCCCAGCGAAGTGACGCACGTGTTCGGCACGGCCGTCGCACCCGTGGGCGTGCAGGTCGCGAATCCCGCCTTCGACGTGACGCCCAACGACCTGGTCACGGCGATCGTCACCGAGAAAGGCGTGGCCACCGCGCCCTACTTCCGCAGCCTGCGTGAGCTGGTCGGACGGAGCTGATTCCTCGCGTTCCTGGATCGACTCGGGTGGCCACGTCCAAACGAGACGAGAACCCGACGCCCGATCCTCCCTCGTCCGCCGCAGACACGGTGGACGGGCGCAGCGCCCGCAAGCGGCGCACGGCGCCCGGAGCATTCGGTCGGACGTGGTCGCGTGACCTCGATGCCTTGGTCGCGGGCCTGCTCGCGACCCAGGACACCGAGGCGACGTTGCGCGGCGTCGCGTCTTTCGTGGCGCGGCATCTCGGCGCGCACCGCTGCTCGGTGATTCTCACGCGCCCCGAGCTCGGCGTCGGGCACATCGTCACCAGCCTG
>CAYVDO010000304.1:0-10288 GCA_964450125.1 uncultured bacterium | reverse complement strand
GGGGGTGGGACCCGCCGTGGCTCTGCCACGGCGGGCGGGGGGCTTGAAAAGCCCCCCGGAGAAACATCAGCGCCACACTCGAGGTTGCGCATTACGTTATCGCGCGCGCCGCCCGGGCCGTGGCGTCGCACGGGAGCGAACGCGTTGATCCGAACTCCGCACAGCAAGAGCCTCGTTTCGGTTCCGTGGCTGGCAGCAGTGTTGGTCGCGGGCTGCGCCGCAGTCGTGCCGCCGGCGCAGCAGACTCCCTCGGCGCCGCCGGCGCCGCCGCCGATCGAGGTTACCGGCAACGCCGACTCGTACCTCGCGACCATCGAAGCCAACCGCGCGCTGCTCTTTCATCGATACGGCGACGCCATCCGCTGGTTCGAGGCGGCAGCACTCGCGGACCCCAAGTCGCCCTTCCTGCAGACGACCCTCGCGAAGGTTTACTTGGACCTCGGCCAGCCCGAGCGCGCCCTCGAGCACGCCCAAACCGCGCTGACGCTCGATGCTCACTATTCCGAAGCCCAATTCCTGCAAGCCCGGATCTTCGCCACCACCGATCCCGCGCGCGCGGCCCAGAGTTACGAGGCGATCCTCGCGGCGAATCCCCAGGATCCGGGTGCCCTCTTCCAGCTCGCGCTGGTTCGGGTGCGCCAGAACCGCCTGCAGGACGCAGGGACGCTCCTCGAGCGCCTCGTGGCCGTGGACCCACAGTCGTTCCAGGCGCGCTCGACGCTGGCGCAGATGCTCGCGACCCTCGGCAAGTACGAGGCGGCCGAGGCGCAGTTCCTGGCGGCACTCGAGCTTCAGCCCGAGTCCGAGCGTGCCCTCGTCGAGCTGGCGGTGCTCTACGAGCGCTGGGGAAAGAGCGAGCAAGCGGCCGCGACGTACAGCAAAGTGTTGGCGATCAATCCCGACAATCATCAGGTGCGCCGCAGGCTGAGCCGCCTTCTCATTCAGCAGAGCCGCCTCGGAGACGCGATCAACGAGCTCGAAGAGCTCAAGAAGCGCGATCCCGAGCCCGGAGAGGCGCGCCTCGGCCTCGGGCTGATCTTCCTCGAACAGGAGCGGGTGGACGAGGCGATCACCGAGCTCGGTCTGTTGCTGGAAGAACGGCCCGAGATGCTCAAGGTCGCCTACTATCTCGGCCTCGCGCTCGCCAAAAAGGGCGAGGTCGATCGCGCGCTCGACGCGTTCGCGAAGGTCGGCCCCGATCTCCCCGAGTACGTCGACTCGCGACTGCGCATGGCGGTGCTCCTGGTCGAGGAACACAACGACCCGCCCGCGGCCATCCGGGTCCTCGAAGAAGCGCTGGAGCACGCCAACGCCGCGAACGACGCAGCAGACACTCCCGCCGCCGCAGAGCCCGGCGGCCCGACGGCAGAGCCTCCGTCCGATGCCGCCCACGACACGCCCGATCCCAAGGTGCGGCTCTATCGCGTGCTCGCGTACGCCCAGGAAAAGGCCGCACAACCGCTGCATGCGATCCAGTCGCTGGAAGCCGCGCGCGCGCTCGCTCCCGACGACACCAACGTGCGCTTCGACCTGGGCGTCCTCTACGACAAACAGGGTCGCGCCGCGGAGGCCGAGCGCGAGATGCAGGCGGTGATCGAACGCAACCCGCGCGACGCCCGCGCCCTCAACTACCTCGGTTACACCTGGGCGGACAAAGGGTTGCGCCTCGACGAGGCCGAGGCGCTCATCCGGCGGGCCCTCGAGATCGAGCCCGACGACGGCTATTACATCGACAGCCTCGGCTGGACCCAATTCCGGCGCGGAGACTTCGAAGGCGCGGTCACCACGCTCGAACGTGCGGTCGAGCTCGTGCCCGAGGATGCGGTCATCACCGAGCACTTGGGCGACGCGTATCGCGCCGCAGGCAAGAAGGCGCGCGCGATCGAGGTGTACCGCCGCGTCCTCGAGATCGATTCCTCGAAGGGCGACGTCCAGAAGAAGCTCGACGAGCTGACTGGCGGCGAGCCGCCCCGCGCTACACCCCCGAGCCCGTGACGCGCACGCGGCGCCGGCTCGATGGAAGGGCGAGCGCGCTCGGCGCCCTAGTCGCAGCGCTGGTGCTCGCCGGCTGCCCACCGCGAGTCACCACCGAGCCACTCGGACCGTTGCTGGCGCCCGAGGAGGCGCTGCGCCGCGTCGCGCTGCGCCGGGAACGCGTGGCGAGCTTTCGAGCGCGAGCCGGGCTCGCGGTCACGATCGACGGCGAGTCGCTCTCCTCGGATGCGGCACTGGTCGCTGCACGGCCCGCGTCGATCCGTCTCGAGACCTTGAGCCTGATCGGGCCGACGCTGATCCTGGCGATCGACGGCGATCGGCTCACCGCCTACACCTCCACGGACGAGCGCTTCTTTCGCGGCACCGTAGCGAGCGCCGACAGGCCGTTCACGCCGTCGCTGGTCTTGCCACCGCTTCCCGCGGAGTCGCTGCTGGACGCGTTGCTCGCCACCCCCCTCGCGACGGCCGAGGGGCTGGTAGCACGGCTCGACGAAAGCACCCACGCCTTCGTCGTCGATGTGCCCGCCGGCACGGGCGTGGGCCGGCGCCGGCTTCGCATCGATCCCACGACGGGCGCACCGCTCGCCCTGGACGAGCTCGACCCAGACGGCTCGATCCGGTACCACGCGACCTGGGAAGGTGCCGACGAGCCCGTGCCTCGCGCCCTCCTGCTGGAGGTCCCGCGCTACGGGCTCACGCTCTCGATCACGGTTCCGCGCGCCGAGCTCGCGCCCAAACTAGCGGCGGGGCTCTTCCAGCTCAGCCCGCCGCGAGGCGCCACGATCGTCGACCTGGATGCGGTGGCCCCAGCCGGCGAGGACGCCACGACCGAGACTCCTGCGAACGAACCCGCACCGCCCGGCGAGTGATGCTTTGGGGGCTCACGCCCGACGGCTCTTGCGCCTCATACCACCCGCCGAGTACGGTCGCTCGCGGAGGGTCCGCATGACGGGATCGGGAGCGAGGGCTTGAGACCGCGCCGCGAGACACGCCCGCACCGGCTGCTGGAGCAGGTGACCGGCGCGCTCCTCCTGGTGCTGGGAGCGTGCACCAACAATCCGTATCCACCCTCGGATCGTGGCCAGGACGTCCTCTACGTGGCGTTCGACGATCCGCCCAAGACGCTCGATCCCGCGGTGTCCTACACCACCACCGAGCACGCCTTCACGGGCAACATTTTCGACACACCGCTCGAGTTCCACTTCCTGAAGCGGCCCTACACCCTCATTCCCGGAATCGCCAAGACGGTGCCGGTGGCCGAGCACCTCGACGACGGCCGCATCCGCTACCGCATCGAGCTGCTCGAGGACCTGCTCTACGCCGACGATCCCTGCTTCGAGCTGGGTGGGCCGGGGCGCAAAACCCGCCAGATCACCGCACAGGACCTCGAGTTCGCGTACATGCGGGTCGCGGATCCGAAGGTGGTGAGCCCATTCGTCGATCCGATGTCGAACGTGCTGGGCTTCAAGGACTTCATCGAGCGCCTGGAGGCCAAGCGCAAGAGCGAGCCCGGCTTCCTCGCGAAACCCGCGCACGTCCAGTACGCCGCCGTGGGACCGATCGAGGGGATCCGTGTTTCCGATGCGCACACGCTCGATCTCATTCTCGATCATCCCTACCCGCAGATCCTGTACTGGCTCGCGTTCCCGTTCTCGACGCCGGTGCCCTGGGAGGCCGTCCAGTACTACGACGGCAAGAACGGGCACCCGCTGCTTCAGGATCACCCGGTCGCCAACGGCGCCTACGCGATCACGCTCTACGACAAGCAGGCGCGGATCGTGCTGGAAGCGAACCGCAACTGGTACGGCTTCCGGCACCCGGAGTGGAAGCGTCCCGGCGCGCTCTATCCCACGGAGGGCGCACCGGGCGACGCCGAGCTGGGCCGCCTCGACCCGCGCTACGTCGGCAAGCCGGTGCCGTTCGTCCCGCGCGTGGAATACCGGCGCGAGAAGGAAGACATCCCGCGCTTCAACAAATTCCTGCAGGGCTACTACGACGCGTCGGGAATCGTGAAGGAGAGCTTCGACAAGGTCATCGCCAACGGCCAGCTCACTCCCGAGATGGCGAAGCTCGGCATCGGCCTCGAGAAGAGCGTGGAGCCCGCGTTCTACTACCTGGGCTTCAACATGATGGACAAGACCGTCGGGCACGCCGGCGGCGAGCGCGCTCGGCTCTTGCGCCAGGCGATGAGCCTCTGTGTCGACACCAAAGAGTGGCTCCGGCTCTTCCTCAACGGCCGCGGCGTGCCGGCAGAGTATCTGATCCCACCCTCGCTCTTCGGGTTCGAAGCGAGCTACCGAAACCCCTTCCGGCACGTGGACCTGGACCGCGCCAAGCATCTCCTGGCCGAAGCCGGCTACCCGGGCGGCGTCGACCCCACCACGGGCAAGCCCCTCAGACTCGTTTTCGACAGCGGCGACACCAGCGTCGACGGCATGCTGCGTTACCAGTTCTTCGTCGACGAATGGCGCCAGATCGGCCTGGACGTACGCATCGACGCGACCAACTACAACCAGTTCCAGGAGAAGCTCAAGAAAGGAGCGCACCAGATCTACTTCTGGGGCTGGTCTGCGGACTACCCGGACCCGGAGAACTTCCTGTTCCTGCTGGTCACCGAGCAAGGGCGCGTGAAGTACGGCGGCCCCAACGACATGAACTACTCGAACCCGGAGTACGACCGGCTGTTCGAGCTGGCCAAGTCCCGCGACGACGACGAAGAACGCATGCGGCTCATCCGCGAGCTGCGCGCGATCACCGAGCACGACACGCCGATGATCGACCTGATGTTCAACGAGGCCTACTCGTTGCGCCACCAATGGGTGCACAACGTGAAGCCCTTCGGCATGTCCACGCCGATGACCAAGTACCGCGACGTGGAGCCCGAGCTGCGCGAGCGAACCCGCGACCAATGGAACCAACCGGTGATGTGGCCGGCCTACACACTCGCTTGCCTGGCGGTGGTGGTCACGGTCCCCGGCATCGTGACCTTCCTGCGTGAGAGGCAGTGATGTTGGCTTACGTCATCCGCCGGCTGCTCTACGGAGTGTTCACCGTCCTCGGCGTGCTGCTCTTTCTCTTCATCCTGTTCTTCTCGGTGGCCAACCCCGACAACATGGCCCGCCGCGCCGTGGGCGAGAAAGCCTCGCCCAAGGTGATCGAGAACTGGAAGCGCGAGCACGGCTACGACCGGCCGCTATGGCCCTGGCAGGACACCAAGGACAACCTGCTCTTCACCCACTTCCGTCGCGCGCTCACCTTCGATTTCGGCAAGAGCGATGCCGATAGCGCCCCGATCTCGGAGCGGCTGCGGAACGGGGTCGTGCCGAGCCTGACGCTGACCGTACCGCTCTTCCTGCTCGGCGTGGGGCTCGGCGTGCCGCTCTCGCTCTTCGTGGCGTTCTTCCGAAACACCTACATCGACCGCATGGGTCTGGTGATGTGCGTGTTGGCGATGAGTGTCTCGATCCTGCTCTACATCGTGGGCGCCCAGTTCCTGATCGGGAAGCTCTTGCGTTGGTTCCCGATCTCCGGCTTCGACCGTTCGGCCGACGTGATCGGACGCTTCGTCGCGTTGCCCATCCTGGTGGGGCTCGCTGCCGAGCTGGGTGCCGAGATCCGCTTGTACCGCACGGTGTTCGTCGAGGAGACGAGCCGCGACTACGTGCGCACCGCACGCGCGAAGGGCTGCGGCGAAGCGCGCGTGATGGGTCGCCACGTGCTGCGCAATGCGCTCATCCCGGTGCTCACCAACGTCGTCATCCAGATCCCGTTCCTGTTCACGGGGGCACTCTTGCTCGAGTCGTTCTTCGGCATCCCCGGGCTCGGCTCGGTGACCGTGGACGCGATCCAGGGAAACGACTTCTCGACCCTGCGCACCATGGTCTACATCGGTGCGCTCCTGTTCGTGGCAGCACAGATCCTCACCGACGTGAGCTACGCCGTCGTCGATCCGCGGGTCCGCCTCGAATGAATCGCCCGTCCGCCCGCTGCCGTTTCGCCGAGCGCCCATGATCGAAGCCTGGATGGTTTCGAACGCCGCGGTCGTGGCGGCGCTGGCCGGCAGCGCGCTCGTGGCGCGCGCGATTCGCCGTGATCGCCTGTGGCTCGAGGCGACGCGAGACCTCGTTCGCCGGCGCCCCGTGGCGCTGGCGGTGATCGGCCTCTATCTGCTGGTGGCGCTCGTCGACTCGGTGCGCTGGGTCGGCGGCAGCGCCGCTGGAGGCGACGTGGTCGCGGCCCACGAAGCACGCAGCCCGCTCGACCGCGCATTCGCGAATTCGCAGGAGAAGAGCTACTCGGCGCCCTTCGCGAAGACCGAGTTCTACGGCGGATCCCCGCTCAAGCATCCCGGCAAGCACCCCTTCGGCACCGACGTTCTAGGCCGGGATTGCCTCTATCTGGTGCTCAAGGGCGCGCGCGTGGCGCTCTTGATCGGTGGCGTCACGAGCCTGATCGCGATCCCACTGGCGCTGCTCTTCGGGGTTTCAGCCGGCTATCGCGGTGGGCGGGTCGACGATGCGGTGTTCTTCGTCATGTCCACGCTCGCCTCGATGCCGACACTGCTGCTTCTGATCGCTCTGGTGATGGCACTCGGCCGAGGCACGATTCAGGTTTGCGTGGCACTCGGCGTGACGAGCTGGGTCGGCTTCTGCCGCATGGCCCGCGGCGAGACCCTCAAGCTGCGCGAGATGGATTACGTGCAAGCCGCGCGCGCGCTCGGTGTCGACGACGTCAAGATCGTGTTCCGCCACATACTTCCCAACCTCTCGCACCTCATCGTGATCACGTTCGTGCTCACGTTCTCGGGTCTGGTGCTCTCGGAGGCGGTGCTCTCGTTCCTGGGCATCGGCGTTCCGGGAAGCTGGGGGCAGATGATCGACCGCGCGCGCGACGAGCTGGCGCGCGAGCCCGCCGTGTGGTGGAACCTCACCGCCGCCGGTGTCGCGCTCTTCGTGCTGATCCTGGCAGTGAACGTCGTGGGAGATGCGCTTCGAGACGTGCTCGATCCGCGCACTCTGCGCGAGAACCAGTGATTCGACCCCGCAAGCGCGATGCCACCCATCCTCTCCGTCTCGGGCCTCACCACCAGCTTCCCCGGCGAGGGGCGACGTGTGCCCGTGGTCGACCACGTGGACTTCGCGATCGAGCGGGGTGAGGTCTTCGCGCTCGTGGGGGAATCCGGCTGCGGCAAGTCGATGACCGCGCTCTCGTTACTCCGGCTGGTGCCGCGCCCCGGCAAGATCGAGTCTGGACGCATCGAGCTCGACGGCCTGAACGTCCTCGAGCTCGGCGTCGACGCGATGCGCGCCGTGCGCGGTGCGGACATCGCGATGATCTTCCAGGAACCCATGACCAGCCTCAATCCGGTGGTCACCGTGGGCACCCAAGTGGTCGAGGCGATCCAGCTTCACGAACGGGTATCGCGCTCAGCCGCCCGCGAGCGCACGGTAGCGCTCTTCAAGCGCGTCGGCATCCCCGATCCCGGCGAACGCTTCGACGCGTATCCACACCAACTGTCGGGCGGGCTCAAGCAGCGCGTCATGATCGCGATGGCGCTCTCCACCAACCCCAAGGTGCTGATCGCCGACGAGCCCACCACAGCCCTCGACGTGACGATCCAGGCGCAAATTCTGGAGCTTCTACGTGACCTCAGGCGCGACCTCGGGATGGCGATCCTGCTCATCACCCACGACCTCGGCGTGGTGAACGAGCTCGCCGACCGCATCGCCGTCATGTACGCGGGGCGCGTCGTCGAGACTGGGCCCACGCGCGCCGTGATCGAGTCTCCGTGCCACCCCTATACCCAGGGCCTATTGCGCTCGATCCCGGCGCGCGCCGCCCGCGGCGAGCGGCTTCACGAGATCCAGGGCGTGGTGCCGCCACCGAACGAGTGGCCGCAAGGCTGCCGCTTCACCAATCGCTGCCCCGTGGCGCTGCCGCCGTGCCCGGACGTATCCCCGGGCGTCGAGGTGCGCGACGAAGACCATCGGGTGTGGTGCCACGCAGTCACCAGCCGAGGTCGCGCATGAGCGCCGCGAACGGCACGCCGCTGCTCTCCGTGGAGGGCCTGTCCACCTGGTTCCCGATCAAGAAGGGCCTGTTCCGCAAGACCGTGGGCTGGGTACGCGCCGTCGACGGCGTCGACCTCACGATCGAGGCCGGCAAGACGCTCGCTCTGGTGGGCGAGTCGGGCTGCGGCAAAACCACCGTGGGGCGCTCGATCTTGCGTCTCATCCCCGCGCGCGCCGGGCGCGTGCTCTTCGAAGGCACCGACCTGCTGGCTCTCTCGCGCGACCCGCTCCACCCCTATCGCCGCAAGCTCCAGATCGTGTTCCAGGACCCGATGGCGTCGCTCAACCCACGGCTGCGCATCCGTGAGATCGTGGCGGAAGGCATGCGCTCGTTCGGCATCGGCGCGAACGACCGCGAGCGCGACGAGCGGGTCGCGACGTTGCTCACGCGTGTCAAGCTCGATCCCCGCCACATGTACCGCTACCCCCACGAGTTCTCGGGTGGTCAGCGGCAGCGGATCTGCATCGCGCGTGCCCTCGCCGTCGAGCCTAGGCTGCTGATCTGCGACGAGGCCGTGAGCGCACTCGACGTGTCGATCCAAGCACAGATCCTAAACCTGCTCCGTGACCTCCAGCAGGAGCTCGGCCTCGCATACCTCTTCATCACTCACGACCTCGGCGTGGTGCGCTATCTGGCCGACGAGATCGTCGTGATGTACCTGGGCCGGGTCGTGGAACGCGGGCGCGCCGAGGAACTGATGCGTGCACCTCGACATCCCTACACACAGGCACTCATCCAGGCGGTGCCGACCATCGAGCGCCGCGAGCAACGGACTCCGGTGCCGGTGCTCGGCGACGTTCCCTCGCCAGCGAACCCGCCGTCGGGCTGTCACTTCCACACGCGTTGCCCGGTGGTCATGGATCGCTGCCGCACCGAGACGCCGCCGGTCGTGCCGGTTCCACACGGAAGCGCCCGCTGCTTCCTCGCCGCGAATCCATAGAAACCGCAATCGGGCCGCGGCAGCGATGCGCGGCATCACCGCCAAGCCCACGGCGCTCACTCACGCAATCGAGTGCGTTGACTCGCGTTTTCACGCTCTGCTAGCGTCGAATTCGAGTGAAGTCGCGGACATGACGACTGCCACAACCCAACGCGTCCCGATCGGCCAGATGTTGATGGCCAAGAAGGCCATCACCCAGCTCGAGCTCAATGCCGCGCTCAATCACCAAGGCCGCTGGGGCGGCAAGCTGGGGACGATCCTCAGCAAGCTCGGCTACATCAAGGAATCGACGCTCAATCAGGCGCTGAGCGAGATCTTTCAGATTCCGGTCCTCAACCTCGCGCAAACCGAGGTCGAGGTGGACGCGTTGGAGCTCGTGCCGGCGGCGTTCGCCCGCGACCACGCGTTACTCGCCATCAAGCTCGAGAAGTCACCGCGCAAGACCCTGCACGTGGCCGTGTGCCGCCCAGAGAACACCGCAAGCCTCGACGAGCTCAAGTTTCTCACCGGCATCAACCACGTGAAGCCGTACCTGGCGAGCGAGACCGAGATCATGGGCGCCATCGGCAAGTGCTACTCGGGCGCGGCGGTACCCGGGAAGAGCATTCGCCTCGGCGGTGTCGAGATCGACTCGAGCTACCACGCCGGAAACGAGATGGTGATCGAGCGATTCAACAAGGAAGAGCTGATCCGCGCCATCGACACCCGGGAGCAGGGCGTCGCTGGAAATCTCGTGGACATGGGCATCGTGGAGATGCTCCAGATCCTGGGTGCAGGCGGCAAGACGGTCGCCATCCACCTGAGCGGCCCACTCGGCACGGGTCGCATCTATCTCGACAACGGCCACATCGTTCACGCCGACACCGATTACATCCAAGGGCCGCGAGCCGCATTCGAGCTGGTCACCTGGCACGAGGGAACCTTCACGTTGAAGCCCAACCCGCCTGGGCTCGAACGAACCATCGTCGAGAACAACGACGCGTTGATCCTCGAAGGCCTACGGCTCGCCGACGAGCGTGCCGCGGAAGAGGCCAGCGAGCCGCGCATCCACTGCTACGAACCGCCACCCACGACAACGGTGGTGACGCCCGCAGCTCGAAGCACGCCGGAAACCAAGAGCTCCGCCGACTCCGCGGACGCGATGCTGCCCACCGACAAGCAGGTACGACTGTTGCTGCGCATCCTGGTTCGCAAGGGCCTGCTCACCGAGACCGAGGCTCGCGCGATCTTGCACGGCAAGGTCTGATTCCCGAAACGCTCGCATCAGCGAGCGTTTCGGGG
>CAYVDO010000303.1:0-10338 GCA_964450125.1 uncultured bacterium | reverse complement strand
GGTCTTGACCACCGCCGGCACGACCGTGAACGTGAGCTCGCTCCCGTCCGCGACTTGATCGAGAAGATCCGCCGTCGAACGTAGTTCGGCGACGGCATCCGTCTGGAAGGCACCGCCGCTGAGGTAGACGGCGCCGCGCTGTACGTCGGCGGCTCGATACTTCGCCACCAGCCCCAACGCTTCTGGCTGTGCTTCGACCACGTCCTGGATCGCTTGGAGCCGGCTGAGCACGGCGAGATCGGTACGATTGCCTGCGTTGATCGTCACTTGAACGCCGACGGCCGCAGGCGTGTCCGTGGAAAAGCTGAAGAGGAACGCTTCGATGTCACGACGCTGCTGCTCACCAGCTTCACCGGGCTGGAAGAGCGCGAAGATCGGCCTGCGGAGAAACGTGATGATCGTGTCGTCCTCGCCATCGTGCAGGAACCCGAATCCCGTGGTGTTGTGCAGGGATTGCCTGTCGAAGCCCGTGCGCTCGTAGATGGTCTGGAGTGGCGCGGTCCGCGCCTGCTGCGGCAGGAAGAGCTGTGGGCCGGGGATGATCTGGGCGTTCATTCCCGATGGCTGCGCGTGGCATGCGGGACACAGCAGCAGCCCCGCGTTCAAGGGCACCTCGTTGAAGATGTGCTCGCCCGTGCGTGGATTACCGCCGTTCGGTAGCAAGCTATCCCGCAATGAGCCATCGAGCTGCCGATTGGGATTGGGCGGAAAATGCGTGTCGCCGAGAAACTTCTCGAGTGCGCTCAGTTGCGCCTCGGCCGGCTCGGCATCGTCGCCCAAGAGCGACACGAACGCAGGGCTGAACGCCGCGAGATTCTCCCGGTCGCCCCGCCAGTGCATGGGAAGGTCGATTCGTAGGCGCTGAAAGGACTGGGTGAGCATCGGTCCCTTCATCGGATGCCAGTCTTCGCATTCGTGGGATTCGACCCGGCACTCTTGATCGAAGGGCTGCATCGCGCCCGACGGGTCGCCCAGATCCCAGGCCAGCAGATCCATGCGCGCATCGACGTGGCAGCTCGCACACGAGACCTGTCCCAACCCGGACGTCGCGTGCGTATCGTAGAGCAGCGTGCGACCATCGCGGATGAACTGCGGGGTCGGATCGTAGAACGCGACCCGTCCGACTTGCGCCAGCGTCTGCGTGTTGACCACCGACAGCGTCGCGTCGAATCGGTTCAGCACGTAGAGCCGTGCACGTGCATCGTCCAGCACCATCGACGTCGGACCCTTGCCGACCTCGACCCGGCCCAAGCGTGCGCCAGCGGCGCTCACCTTGACGACGTTGTTCGAACCCATGCCGCTCACGAACCCGACATCCACGCTCCTCGACCACACGATGGAACGCGGATCCCCCAGCGCTTGGTCACGCGTCGCTTGAGGAAGTGTGCGCGCCTGATAGTCGAGATGCGGATTGAGATCGACGACCTGTGCGCCACCGGTTGCCCCAGGATCGAAGACGGCCATGACGCTGCGGACGAAACGGCTGCGCAGGTTGGGCTCGAACCGAACCTGGTTGATCGCTTCCGTCCCCACCACGGCCACACGTCCGTCGTGGGTCACGGTGAGGCTCGTGTCGAGACTCATCAGTCCCACGACGTAGGACACGTTCGTCGGATTCGCCACCGGAATCATGGCGACGTCGTGATCGTCGAGATCCCAGGTGACGATGCCGTTCCAGCTCTGTCCGTTGTCGTCGAGCCACTGACCGGTCGAGTGATTCTTCCGCACGATCAGCGAGGTGACCGGCGGAGTGGGCAGCCCCGCAGACATCGGCGGCTCGAATGCGACCCCGCTATTGGGTGGAGGATTCTGACCGCCGTAGGGCCCTGCAGGGTCGCTCACCTTCCAGTACGGAACGTTGGTGGTGGCATTTCCCGACTCGAAGATCGCCGCGTAAACGCGGCTGCCGTCGGTCACCAGCGCTCGTGGGTCCTCGCCGTGGATGGGAACGACCGTCGGCGCGGCGGACAGGTTCGCCGGATCGTAGACCTTGACGGAGTTCTCCTGCGAGATCGACACGAAGGCTCGCTGCGGCTCCCCGGCGAAAACCACGTCCGCGGGCTCGTCGCCGACCTGTAGCGTCGCGACGACGTTGAACGTGTCGAGATTCACGACGCTGATCGAGTCGGAGACGTGATTCACCACCCACGCCTCGGAGGCGCTTCGAGCACGCACCGACACTGGATCGAGCCCCACCGGCACCTGGCCGACGTGAACCGGTAGCGGGCCACCGAGAGAGAACACCTCGAGCCGGTCGTCGGCGGTGTTCGCGACGAGCAACCGCGCGCCGTCGGGCGTGATCTCGACACCGTGGACGGGATGGTTCTCCCAGTTCACGAAGGGCGGCGACACCGGGTCGCATCCCACCGCCGCGGCGAACGAGATCCCAACGAGCGCGAGTCGGCGCGAGGTGGAGATGGATCGACGACGCCTCATGCTGCACTTCCTCGGCCGCGCGTCCCCGGGGAGCACGGCTGTTGATTCTCGGCGGTCGGGCACCTGGAGCACCATCAGGAGTTGGGGTCCGCTGGATCGGTACCGGCGAGGATCTCGTCCTGGTCGAGCTTGCCGTCCTCGTCGCGATCCACCCCGATGCGGATCCGCGACGCATACGGTACGACCGTCGCGGTGATCTCGCTTCCCTCATCCACCAGGGCGAGCAGCGGCGCGAGCTCGATCGTCTCCGCTTGGAGGTCCGTCTGAAACGCCCCGTCGCCGAGATAGTAGCCGCCGCGCTGCGCACCGAGAATCCGGCCCTTCACGACCAAGGCGATGTCGGTCGGGGCGAGCTCGACCACCGAGATGAGCTGGTCGAGACGCGCCAGCACCGTCGGGTCTGCCGAGTTGGATCCATTGAGCGTCACCTGTTGCCCGATCGCGGCGTGGGTCTGGCTCGAGAAGCTCAACACGTAGGCCTCGACGTCCATCCGCTCCTGCTCACCCGCCGCACCGGGCGGGAAGTTGAAGCCCGGCTGGTCGATGCCCTCGTGGATGGAGGGGAGCGAGCCGTCGTGGATGTACCCGAAGCCGCGCGTCGCTCCCTCCGGGCCAAACGAGAAACCCGTCTTCTTGTAGGCGAGCTGGAGGCGCTGGACTTTGAAGCCCGTGGAGGGCTGATCGAAGATCACCGGTGCCAGCTTGTTGTCGGTGCCGAACGGCGGCACGTGGCACTGCCCACACGCCATCAGACCCACGAAGCGGATGTCGTTGACGAAGATCTGCTCCCCGCGCGTGGCCACGCCGGCGCCGCCGAACGGCGTGCTACGTAGCGAGTTGTCGAGGTTTCGATAGGGGTTGGGCGGAAACTGGATGGTCGTGATGAAGTCCTGGAACTGTTGCATCTGGCTGTTCGTCGGGGCGGTATCGGCGCCCTGCAGATTCACGAAAGTCTGAGCGAAGGCGCTCAGGTCTTCGCGATCGCCGCGCCAATGCAACGGCTCGCTGCCGATGATCCCGATCAACGTCTGCGTGACCATCGGACCCTTGAGCGGGTGGAAATCGATGCAGGCGCCGCCGAGCTCCTGGTGGCACTCCTGGTTGAGCGGTTTCACCGTTCCCTGCGGGTCGCCGAGGTCCCAGGCGAGGGCATCGAAATGCGCATCGACGTGACAGCTCTGGCAACTCGTTTGGCCGAGACCAGAGCCCGAGTGGCTGTCGTAGAGGAGCGGCCGCCCTGCGTTCACCGTCGTTGGCGTGGGATCCGGAAACGTGACGAGCGCCGTTTGCGTGAAGCTCGCCGTGTTGACCACCGAGATCGAGGATGAGAATCGGTTCAGGACGAAGAGGCGCGCGCGGGCTTCGTCCAGCACGAGCCCCGAGGGACCTTTTCCGAGGGCGACGCGGTTGACGCGCGCTCCGGATGAGTCGATCTGCACGACGTTGTTCGATCCCCGTCCCGCGACGTAGCCCCGATCCACATTGCTCGACCACACCACGGCACGTGGGTCCGAGACAGCCTGGTCGCGGACACTCTGGGGAACGCTGGCAACGGAGTAGTCGAGCTGCGGATTCAGATCGACGACGGACGGTGATCCGCCTGAGGCCCCATCGAAGGTGGCCATCACCACCTTCGAGAAGGTGCTCTTGAGGTTCGGCTCGAAGCGAATGTTGTTGATGGCCTCGGTGCCGACCACGGCGACACGTCCGCCGGGGATCGCAGTGAGCGCCATGTCCATCGTCATGAGCCCGGACACGTAGGTCACGGAGGTCGGTGAGCTCACCGGCAGCACGGCCACGTCGTGGTCCAGGACGTTCCAAGTGACGAACGAGCTCCAGTCGCGCCCGGCGCTATCGAGCCATCCACCCAAGGGATTCCGCTGCACGATCATCACCGACGGCGGCGCAGGAGGAAGTCCCGGGGCGAGCGCCGGGCTGAAGCCGGCAAGCGTGTTGGGGGGCGGGTTGACCCCCCCGGCCGGCCCGGTCGGATTCGACACCGAGGGGACCGGGACCATCGTCGTGGCGTTCCCCGACTGGAAAATCGCCACGAATACCCGGCTCCCGTCCGTGGCGAGGGATCTCGGATCCTCGCCGCGCAGCGCCACGGTGACCGGAGCGGCATGAAGGTCGGCGGGATCGTAGACGACGACCTTGTTCTCCTGCGCGACGGACACGAAGGCGCGTTGCGGGCTGCCGGCGAACACCACGTCGGTGGGCTCGTCGCCGGGGAAGAGCGTCGCAACGACGTTCCGCGTCGTCAGATCCACGATGCTGACGGAATCGGACAGGAAGTTGACGACCCAGGCTTCCGTCTCCGTGCGCACACGTACCGTCACGGGGTCGAGCCCCACGGGCACGTTCCCGACGTGCGCCGGCGCGCCAGCGCCCGTGACGTCGAAGATTTCGAGGCGATTGTCGGGCAGGTTCACGGCCAGCAGCCGCGAACCGCTCGGCGTGAGATCCAGAGGATGGACTGTCGGTGTTTCCCAGTTGACGAAGCTGCTTTTCGGCGTGCACGCGGCGCCCAGCCCGAGCACGACGATGAGTCCCCACACGGCAACGCTGGCGCCGGTCCGCCGCATCGTGAATTCCCTTTCGTTGGAACGAAAGCAAACTCTACGTCCCCCCCAATCCCCGACGCAAGCGCACGACGTGACGCGTGAGCCAGTCGTGTGTGCGCTTCCGCGGGTCGTATGCCCAGCCGTCACGGCCGCGCGGTGTGTGGCTTCGGCCTCGTCGCCTCCCCGGACGCCCCGCCCAGCCCGAACGTCGAAACACCTGCCGCAGCCCGAGCAGATCGCAGGCCCCCTCAGGAGCGCTTCCGCGCCGGGGCCTTCTGCGGCAGACGGTGCATACCCAGGGCAGCGGACGAGCCAACTCGCCCGCGCGAGCCTCGGTGCAAGCGTCGCCAGCGAGTTGCCGGAGGGCGGCTAGGCGTCGCTTTCGCCGCCGAGCTATCGTGCCCGGCTTTCGGCTGGATTTTGCAGCCGATGTCGAGGTCGCCCGTGGCTCCGTCCCCGTCGCATGGGCCCGCGCCGAGCACGGCGCCCACCACTCGACACCTCGTGGCCGTCACGGTGGCGGTCGCCGCGCTCACGCTGCTGGGGCGTTTGGGCGACCTGCCGTTGCTGGATCCAGACGAGGGCCGTAACTCCTCCGTCGCACGCGAGATGCTCGAGCGTGAGGCGTGGATCGTGCCAACCCTCAACGGCCTGCCCTACATGGACAAGCCGGCGTTCTTCTTCCGGACGGTGGCGCTTTGCCTCGGTGCCTTCGGGGCCAACGAGCTGAGCGCACGGTTGCCGTCCACCCTGGCGGCAATCGCCCTGTTGATCGTGACTGCCGCCTTCGGGCGACGCGTCTACGGCGGACGAGTGGCGACATTGGCGGCGCTCGTCCTCGCGACGGCGCCGCTCTTCGTCGTGTTCGCCCGCACGGTGATCTTCGACATGCTGCTCGCGCTCTTCGTCTGTACCGCGATCTTCACCGGCTATCTCGCCGAAGAGCAGGCGGACGCGGCGAAGCGCCGGTGGCTCGGCCTCGGCGCCGCGCTGCTGACCGGGCTCGCCGTGCTCGTGAAGGGGCCGGTCGGGTGGATCGTCCCGACACTGGTCTTGGCGACGTTCTTCGCGAGTGAGCGACGTCCGGCCGCCGCTCGCAGAACGGTGGCGCTGGAACGTCTCGGGGTGATGCTGGCGGTGGTCCTTCCCTGGTTCGTCGCCGCCTGCATCGAACGACCCGATTTCGCTCACTACGGTCTCGTTTACGAGTCGCTTCAACGCTTCACCACCGACGAGTTCCGGCGCACGCAACCCTTCTACTTCTACGGCCCGGTCATGCTGCTGGCACTGGCACCGTGGAGCCTCGCCCTTCCCGAAGCGGCATGGTTGGCGTGGCAAGGGCGGGCGCGACTGAGCCGTCCCGATCGTCTGCTGGTGGTGTGGACGCTGGTGGTGGTGGTGTTCTTCTCGATCTCGCGTTCCAAGCTGCCGGGATACGTGCTGAGCGCCGTGGTGGCGGGTGCGTTGCTGATCGCACGGCTGGTGGACCGCGCACTCGCCGATCGCGAAGCGCGGGCGGCGCGGATTCTCTTCCGCGCGCTCACGTGGGTCGCGATCGCAGCGGCGCTCGGCGCAGCGGTCGCGGCAGCATCGTCCGTGCTCGGCCCCACGGCGTGGCAACGAATCTTGGGCCGGAAGAATCGCGAGATCGTGCGATTGGTACCGCTTTTCGCGCCGATCGCGCTCACGTGCGTGGTCCTTGCAGCAAGCGCCGCGTGGGCACGCCGCACCCGATCCTTGCCGCTGGCGCTGGTCGTGGTGCTGGCGATTCCCGTGTCGGCGCTCAGCGCCAGCTTTCCCGCGCTTCGCCTCTACGCCGCAGCGGCGTCTTCGAAGCAGGTCGCGGCTGCGGTGGCGCGCGAGTCGCGCGGCGCGCGCGTCGTGAGCGTGCGATCGCTGCCGCCGGGATTGCCCTTCTACTTGGGACGCGCAGTCGCGCTCGTCACCGAGGATGGCCACGAGAGCACCAGCAACTATCAGATGAGCTTGCTGCGTGGCGGCACCCCCTGGCCCGAGGGCATGATCCCGCTTGCCGAGGCGAAGGAGTGGCTGTCGCGCCAGCCCGAGCCGGTCTATGTCCTCGCGTATTGGCGGCGCCGCGAGATCGTCGAGTCGATGGTCACCACTCGCGGCCTCACCCCCAGCGAAATCGCGCCCGGGTGGTGGGGAGTGCTGGTCCCGCCTCGCACCGGCTGATCCATGTGCGGCATCGCCGGCATCGTCGAGCGACGCGCTCCGAGCCACGAGACCGAGCTCGCGGCTCGGGTCCAGGCGATGATGGAAGCGCTCGAGCACCGAGGGCCGGACTCCGCAGGTTCCGTGGCATCCGATCGTGCGGCGGTCGGTGCCACGCGGCTCGCAGTCCGGGGTCTCCACGACGGACGCCAACCGCTCGTCGATGCGGTCTCGGGAGTGGTGGTGGTCTGCAACGGCGAGATCGACAACCACGCCGAGCTCGCTGCGTGGCTCGCAGCGCGCGGGCGGCCCGTGGCCCAGGCGACTGACGTCGCGGTCTTGCCCAGCCTCTATCTCGAGCTCGGCGAGGCACTGGTCGACGAGTTGGTCGGCGTGTTTGCGCTCGCCATCTGGGACCCGCGCAGCGAGCGCCTCGTGCTCGCGCGCGATCGCGCCGGCGAGCGTCCGCTCTTCTACACCACGGGGGCCGATGAGATCGTGTTCGCGTCCGAGGTCGCGGCACTGGCACGCGATCCCGGGACGCGGCTCGATGCCGATCGCGCCGCGCTCGCCGCCTACGCGCGTTGGGGATCTTTCGCTGCGCCGCTCACACCCTATCGCCAGGTTCGCAAGCTCGCTCCCGGCGAGCTCGTGCACTTCGAGCGCGAGTCCAGCGCCACCCGACGCTACTGGTCGTGGGCGCTCGGCAAGACACCGCAGCGCCAGCCCTCCACGGATCAGATGGATGCCGTGTTCCGATCCGCCGTGAAGCGCCAAGCGGCGGTGGACGTGCCGCTCGGCGTATTCCTGAGCGGCGGCCTCGACTCGTCGCTGGTGGCTGCCGTCACGCGACAGGTGGAGCCCAGGACTCCACTTCGTGCCTTCTGCATCCGCTTCACCGAGTCCTCGTACGACGAATCCCACTGGGCAGCCCGCGTCGCCGAGCGTTTGGGCCTTCCTCTAGCGACCGTCGACGTTCGCGCCGAGGATTTCCCAGCCGAGATCGCCCAATTGGTGGAGTGCGTCGGCGAGCCGCTCGCCGATCCTGCCTGGGTGCCCACCGCGATGCTGGCGCGACGCGCGGCGCAAGACGTCACCGTGGCGCTGGTGGGAGAAGGGGGTGACGAGCTCTTCGGTGGTTATCCCACGTATCTCGGCATCGGCCTGGCGAGTGGCTACGCCCGTCTTCCGGTCTTCGTTCGTCGTGGGCTCGCTGCGGTGATCGAACGCTGGCCGCCCAGTGACGCGAAGGTCACCCTTTCCTTCCTGCTCAAGCGCTTCGTCGACGGCATCGAGCTTCCTACGCTCGAGCGTCATCGGCTCTGGACCTCGACGATCCGGCCCGCAATCCTCGCCCGTCTCGGTGTGGCGAGCGGAGGCGGTCCAACGGCAATCACGAGCGAGGCAGCAGCCGGCGCACCGCTCGACCTCGTGCAGCGCCACGACCTCGAGACCTCGCTCGCCGAGGGGCTGCTCACGAAGGCGGATCGAGCGGGCATGCGCTCGGCGCTCGAGCTGCGAGCACCGTTCCTCGACCGCGACGTGCTCGCGTTTGCCGCCACCTTGCCGCCCGAGGCTCGCGTTCACGGCATCGCCACCAAGCGCTTCCTCAAGCGCTATGCCCGACGTTACTTGCCGGCAGCCGTCGTCCACCGCCGCAAGCGCGGGCTATCCGTACCGATGAGCGCCTGGTTGCGAGGTCCGCTTCGCGATTGGGCCGAGTCACGACTGGGTCCCGAGCTCGAGGCTGCGGGCGTGAACCCGCACGCGGCGCGGGCGCTCCTCGACGAGCACGGGCGGCGGATCGAGGATCACGGCCGGGCGCTCTGGACGCTCTGCGTCCTCGGCGAGTGGCTTCGTTGGTCCGCCACGCGCTCCAGCACCGGCCGCGACGTCACGGCCGCGATGCCGGCGTGATCGGCTCGGCCTGGGTGTCACACCGACGGCGCATAAGCCACCACACGCCCACGAGATCGACGATCCCGACCCACAGACGATCGAGCACACCATACTTCGAGCGCCCCGCGGGGCGTTCGCGATGGCTCACGTCGACGGAGGTGACGCGACCGCCCGCACGCAAGAAGAGCGCTGGTAGGAATCGGTGCAGGTGGTCGAAATGCGGCAAGCGCGCGAAATCCTCTCGTCGAAACGCCTTGAGCCCGCATCCGGTGTCACTGGTGCCGTCGCCGAGAATGACGCCGCGCACGGCGTTCGCCACCCGTGACGCGGCCCGCTTGGACCAGGAGTCGCAGCGCCGCACGCGGCGCCCGCCGACCAAGACCGCCTGTCCCGGCGTTCGTTCGAGCTCCCGCGCGAGCGCAGCCACCAGCGCCGGGACGTCGCGGGGATCGTTTTGGCGATCCCCGTCGAGGGTGACGATCCACGGCGCTCGCGCGCGCTCCACGCCGGCCGCGATCGCAGCGCTCTGACCGCGGCCACGCGGCGCGCGAAATCCGTTGAGCTGCGGGTAGCGAGCGGCGAGCTTCGCGAGCAACGCGGGTGTCGTGTCGTCGCTGCCGTCGTCGACACACACGATCTCGTAGTCGCCCTTCGCCCCCAGCGCCGCGACGATCTCGTCGACGAGCGGCGCGACGTTGGCTTCCTCGTTGCGCAGCGGTATCACGACCGCGAACTGGGGATCGACATTCGGCATCGTGGGCTCGACGGATCGCGACACCGGGGCGTTGCCGGCGTTCGCAACGGCCAAAGCGTGCCGTAGGCCATGATCGAACCCAAGGACCCGACCGTCCGCGAGGGCTAGACCGGCTGGCGCGCGCGATGGTAACTAGCCGAGCCCGGCGCATGCCGCGTTCGGACGTGATCCCCGACTCCACTCAACTCGCGACTCGACACCCGATGAAGTTTCCAGCGCCGTATCGAAACCGGCACCCCGTCATCTCGTTCGAGCTCTTCCCTCCCAAGACCGACAAAGGGCTCGCCGATCTCGACGACCGATTGCCACAGCTCCTGGCACTCGAGCCGAGCTTCCTGACCGTCACCTACGGTGCCGGCGGCACCACGCGCGAGCGCACACTCGAGATCGCCCGCAGCATTCTCACCCGCTACGGCCGGGACGTCGCGCACCACCTCACGTGCGTCGGCGCGACCCGCGACGAGATCACCCGCACCCTGGCGGAGATCCGCGACGCCGGCATCGAGAATC
>CAYVDO010000302.1:0-10347 GCA_964450125.1 uncultured bacterium | reverse complement strand
AACCTGCTCGAGCTCACCAACAGCGTGATCCGGCTGCGCAAGGAAGTGCGCGAGGGCCGCTTTCGCGAGGACCTCTACTACCGGATCAGCGTCTTCCCGATCTTCCTGCCGCCGCTACGCGAACGTCGCGACGACGTGCCGCTCTTGGTGGCGCTGGTGCTCAGCCGCATGCAGAGGAAGCTCGGCAAGCGCATCGCCGGCATTCGACCGGTGGCGCTCGATCTGCTCTGCCACTATCCGTTTCCGGGCAACATCCGCGAGCTCGAGAACGAGCTGGAGCGCGCCTCGGTTCTCACCGAGCCCGACGGCTGGATCGACGTCCCGCAACTCTCGCCGCGCATCCGCACGGCGCCCACGCAACCGAGCCCGCCGTTGCCATCTGCCCCGGACGAGCCGGCGATCGTCACCAGCCTGCGCGACGCCCGCGATGCCTTCGAGCGGCGGCTCATCGACCGGGTGCTCGCCGAGTGCGGCGGCAATGCCTCGCGCGCAGCCGAGCGGCTCGGGCTCTCGCGCATGGGCCTGCAGAAGAAGCTCAAGGTCCTCGCCGAACGCGCCGGCGGTCGGGCGGGCTCGGATCCCGGCGACGACGATTGAGCTTTCCGGGCCGAGAAAGCCGGACCGAGCGTCTCGACGGCGCGACGGCGCCCGCCCTGCACACGAAAGAAAAGCGCCCGACCGGGTCACGGTCGGGCGCTTTGTCAGGGTCGGTGCACCGGCCACCCCACGGGTGGCCGGAACGTGAGCGTCGTCAGACGGGCCGCACGTTCTGCGCTGCAGGCCCCTTCGCACCTTGCGTCACCTCGTACTCGACGCGCTGTCCCTCGGACAGGGTGCGGAACCCCTCCATCGTGATGGCGCTGTGATGGACGAACACGTCCTTCGAGCCATCCGCCGGGGTGATGAAGCCAAAACCCTTCGCATCGTTGAACCACTTCACGGTACCAACTGCCATCGGTGCTACCTCGATTCGACTTCCGGAACTCCGGGGGAACTTCCGAAAGCTCGACCTAGTTGACCGTCCCACCTCGCACCAAAAACGGTGAGTGATGGGATCGGATCGTGTGCTTGTTCGAAGCGCCCCGCTCGTGAGGAGCGAGACAAACGGATGGAAATTATCCGATGGATCTCCGTAATCAAAGGATTTCCGCAGCATTTTTTTTCGCGAGCCCCGATCCGACGCCTCGCCTCAGCTCGCGAGCTGGATCGGTGGCAGCACGGCGGGGCCACTCGTCCAATTGCCCATGTCGAAACTGGGTGTGGCGTCGCCGGCCAGCATCTGGTCGAGCGCCGACCAGTAGTAGCGCCAGTCCATCGTGTCCGCCGAGCCGCCGATGGTGAGCGGCTGCAGGTGGTCGGTGTGGATGGGCGGGGTGTCCTGGCTGTCGGTGCGAGCCTCCCAGACCACCCGCGAGGATGCACCCGTCAGGAATCCGTGGAGCGTGACCGATGCCGCAGGCGGCGCCAGCGTGTCCTCGTCACCCGTCAGGATCGCGACCGGTGCCGTGGTCGCAGGCGCTTCCGCGGCGAAGTCCACCAGGATGATTCCCGGAACGGGTACCGGACCCGAGTCGAGCGCTGGGTGAGCGAGCACCAGTCCGCGCGGCGTGATCCCACTGGCGAGCTGGTACACCGAGCCGAACGCGGCCCCGGCCGAGTGGCCGTAGACGTAGAGCTCGGCGAGCTCCGCGGTGGTGCCGAGCGCTGCAAACGCCGTGTTGGCATTGCGCACGATGCGGCCGACCATCGCGTTCTGGTCGAGGTCGTTGAACGGGTTCGACGTGTTGTAGCTGGGGAAGACCACCACGTAGCCCTGATGCCACAGATGCTGGATGTGGGCGATGTAGAGCGCGGGGTCGCCGGCCTGGAAGCCGTGGAGGAAGAGCACGACGGGCGCCGAGGTGCCGTGCTTGAGCACGTTCGGGACGTACCAAGTGACCTTGGTGTTGTCGGTGGGGCTCGCTGCACCCGAGGTGAAGACCTGGGAAGTCGTGGCGATGTAGTTCTCGGTCGAGCCCGGACCCGTGGTGGGGCGCGGTGGCTGGCACGAGGTGACGACGAGCGCCGCCGCGAGGACGAGCCCTAACGAGCAGCGTGTGAACCGAGACGAGCGAGCGACGTCATTCATGGGATTTCCTCGGTCGGTTGGATGGTACGATCAAATGTTAAAGACGTTAACATTCGTGGCCGGCGAAGTGCCAGCCCCTCCTCGCGCGCCGGGTCCGCAGCCGAGGGGGCCGACCGTCACTCGAAGAGAGTCAGCGCGTACATGAGGCCCACGCCCACCGACATGCAGAGGATCTGCAGCGCCGACTTGCGGGGCTCGACGTCGTGGGAGAGCTCGGGCAGGAGGTCCGTGCCCGCCACGTAGATGAATCCACCTGCGGTGAGCGGCTGCATCATCTCGACGAAGCCGTGGGAGCGGGCGCCGACGAGTAGTGCCACCACGGCTCCAGCGATCGCGACCATCCCGGAGAGCAGGTTCAGCCACAGCGCCCGCGATTTCGAGAAGCCGGCGTGAACCAGGACGCCGAACCGGCAGATCTCGCTCGGGATCTCGTGCAGCACCACCGCCAGCGTGGTGGCGACTCCGAGCTCTTTGCTGGTCAGGAACGAAGCGCCGATCAGGATGCCGTCGATGCCGTTGTGCACCGCATCCGCGACCAGGTTCATGTACCCCATCGGATGGATGTGGTGCTCGTCCTCCACCGTGTGGTGATGGTGCCAACGCAGGAACTTCTCGAGCATGAAGAAGAGCAGGATTCCGAGCAGCACCAGCAGCGAGGCCCGGCGCGCGTTCGCATCGCTCGCGAACGCTTCGGGCAAGAGGTGGATGAAGGTGTCGCCGAAGAGCGCGCCGACGGCTGTGCTCACCAGCAGAAACACGATGGCCTTGAGCCGCACTTCGCTCAGGGCGATGAACACCACGCCGACCAGCGAGATCAGGCTGACGAGGGTGACGCTGGCGAGCGCCAGGAACCAGGTGCCAGCCATGGCTTCCACACGAACGGCGGCGCCGCTGGCGCCGTACCGCAACTCGGTTGCGTTAGCCGCGGACTGTACCGGAGCGCCGCGCGCGCGGGCAACCCAGGGGCGCGCGGATCACGCTCGTCGCGAGTGGCTTGGCCCGCTCTCACGTGCCTCGACGGGCGCGCACGCGGTTAGGTTGTGGCGCGTGGCGAGCCCATCCGAAACCGAAGCACGACGCATGCAGCCGCTGGAGCCAGAACCCGCACGCCTCGCCAAGGACGTGGTGCCCGCGTCCGTCGGCGAGGCGCTCCGACTGCTGGTGCGGGAAGTCGTCGGAACCGCGAAGGCGTACGCTCGCATGATCGAGTGGCCCAAAGACGTGAGCTGGAAGCAGGTGACGCTCGCGAGCCTCGATCGCATCGGTTTCGCGATCGTCGGAGTGGCGGTGGCGGTGGCGCGTGCCGCGCGGTTCCGGAAGCGCAGCGACGGCTGATCCCGGTGGCCCGCCTCCCGCGGACCGCCGCCACGCGGCGTCGCTGAATCACCGCTCGGGACTCGGGATGATCGGCTGGAGGGACCGGCTCCGTCCGGTCCTCTGTTTCCCGGCGGGGACGGAGCCCCGCTCTCCACGGCCCGGTGATCTAGCAGGCTGCTGAAAACGGGACGCGCCAGCGGCGCTCCGACGGGCGTAACGAGTCGACTTGGGGGTGGATCCCCGCAAGAACCGCGCTTTTCGCGGGGCGGGGGTCTGGAACAGAACCCCCGAGGAAGAATCGGCAGGCTCGAAAAACTCGCCCCAGCGAGTTCTTCCGCAGCCTGCTAGGTGGACGACGCCGTCGCCGCGTGCGCTGACGTGCCCGACCGCTCGCGCCAGAAGAACGCACGCCTGAGCGTGTTGCGCGCGAGCTCGCGAAGCACCGTTTCCATCTTCCGCGTTTCGCGACCGCGAATCAGATTCCACGCCAGGCGCGCCAGCTTCGCCGGGTGATGGATCGCCGACCATGCATAGAAGGTGAGATGGATGCGGTACTTCCAGCGCGTGAGCTCGGCGGCGGAAAGGTGCTCGCAGTAGTTGTTGGCTTCGCCGAGGACTTTCTCGTTGGCGTGGAGAGGTGTCTTCAGGAACTCGTCCGTGACCTGGATCCGGCCCCAATCGACGAGCTGGTCGAAGAGCTCGGTGGACGGGATCGGGAAGAAGAAGCCGATCGCCAGATCGTCCACGCCGAGCTTTGCCAGCACTTTGGCGAGGCGCAGCGTCTCCGCGAGATCGGCCGCGGTGTCGTGGGGAAAGCCGATCACCACGAACACCGTGAGATTGAGCCCGTGGCGCACCGACGCGCGTACCGCGTCGAGCAGCCCCTCCTCGGTCATGCGCTTCTTGACCTTGGCGCGAGTGGTGGACGAGCCCGACTCGGGTGCGAAGGCGAGCGAGCGCCCGCCGCTCGCCGCGAGCAAGCCAGCGACCTCGTCGTCGATCACCTCGCAGCGCGTTCCGGATGGGAACTGCCAGGTCACGTCGAGGCGGCGCTCGAGGAGCTCGCTGCAGAAGCGCACGATCCAGTCTTTGCGGATGATCGCGGTCAGGTCCTGGAACGGGAAGTTCCGCGCGCCGAAGGTGCGGACGTAGCGCTCGATCTCGTTCACCACGTCGATGGGATCGCGCGGTACCCAGCGGGTGGTCCACATGCGTGGCGACGAACAATACGTACAGGAGTACGGGCACCCGCGGGTCGCGAGGATCGGGATGGTGAGGCCGGCGTCGAGGCCGGTGATGAGCGAATGGGCGTAGTAACCGCGCACGTCGAAGAGGTGCCACGCCGGCCACGGGATCGCGTCCACGTCGCGGGTGCGCTCGCGCGGCTCGTTGATCACGATCTCGTGGCCGCGCCGCCACGCCAGGCCCGGGATGGAGGCGGCATCGAGATCGCCACGGCTCAGCGCGGCGAAGAGCAGCGCTGCCGTCTCCTCGCCTTCGCCGCGCACCACGTAATCGATGGGCGATTGCTCCATCGACTCGCGCGTGAGCCCGGTGAAGTGCTCGCCGCCTGCGACGATCGGGACGCCCGGGCGCGCTGCGCGGATGCGGAGGATGATCTCCCGCACCAGCGGCCACGAGAACGACCACATGTTGGTGATGCCGATCGCCTCGGCCGAGGCATCGAGCCGCGCTACCAGCTCCTCGGGCGTGAGCCCCAATCGGTGCATCGCACCGTCGGCGGTCACGCGATCGGGCGCCGCTCCCACCGCATCGAGGACGCTGACCTCGTGCCCCGACTTCTCGAGCGCCGCTGCTACGTACGCCAGCCCGAGTGGCAGCCCCGGGCGAAGCGCCGTGAGCGCCCGCACGTTCACGTACACAGGCGGATGAACGAGCTGGATGCGCATGACGATGGGCACTTTCGCTGAGCCCACCCGCGTGGCGCAAGAAAGGCGCGCGAGCGGGGCCGAGTGGCCGCGGCGTTGCTGGGCATCCGTATCGGGTCGAGTGCGACTTCCGCGTGTTGGACGGGACGGTGCTGCGCGATCACTCACGTGCAGCCGGCCGAGCGGCTGCCTGCGAGTGCTTCCGAGGGCCCGGCGCCGTCGACTCGCGATGCGCGAGGGCGTCCATGTCGGCGGGATCGTCGATCCCCGTGCCGACATGGGCTACGGTAGCTCGCGCAGAGGTTTCCCATGATCGTCGAGATACTCATCATCCTCGCCCTCATCGCTGCGAACGCGGTGTTCGCGGGGGCAGAGATCGCGGTGCTGTCGGTTCGCAAGACGCGCCTCAAGCAGCTCGTCGACGACGGCCACCACGCGGCGCGCTCGGTGCTCAAGCTGCGCGAGCAGCCCGAGCGATTTCTGGCCACGGTGCAGATCGGCATCACCGTGGTGAGCGCCAGTGCGGCGGCGTTCGGTGGATCGTCGATCGAAGCGGACGTCTCCGCGTGGCTGCGGCGTTTTCCGCGGCTGGCACCTCATGCCGAGGCGATCGGATTCGCGATCGTGGTGGCCGCGATCTCCTATCTGTCGTTGGTCCTGGGCGAGCTGGTGCCGAAGAGCCTGGCGCTTCGGGCCGGCGAGCGCTACGCGTTGCTCATCGGTAGGCCGATGCGCCTGATCTCGTGGCTGGCACGGCCGCTGGTCAAGTTCCTCACCGCCAGCTCCGACGTGGTGCTCAAGCCCTTCGGGGACACCACCAGCTTCACGGAGGCCCGGCTTTCGCGCGAGGAGCTCGAGCAGCTCGTGGTGGAGGCGACGACCGTCGGCTCGGTCGATCAGCGGGCCGGCGAGATCGCCGCCCACGCGCTGCACTTCGGCGATCTCACCGCGATCGACGTGATGGTGCCGCGCAACCGCATCCACGCGCTGCCGCGCGATGCCTCGCAAGACGACATCCGCCGCGCATTGCTCGAAACGCACCATTCGCGCCTGCCGATCTACGAGAACGACGTGGACAACGTGATCGGCTACATCACCACCAAGGATCTGCTCTACGTCGCCTGGGAAGGCGATCTGATCGTCATCGAAGATCTGATCCGCCCGCCGTTCTTCGTCGCCGAGGCCACCCCCGTGGTGCGGGTGCTGCAGGACCTGCAGAGCCGTCGCATCCCGCTGGCGATGGTGGTGGACGAGCACGGTGGGCTTTCGGGACTGGTCACCTTCGAGGACTTGGTGGAGGAGCTGGTAGGCGAGATGTTCAGCGAGGACGAGCCGTCCACCTCGCTGGTCGAACGCGTCGAGGAGGGGAAGCTGGTGCTGCGCGGCGATGCTTCGGTCCGCGAGCTCAATCGCGATCTCGATCTGACGCTTCCCGAGAGTGACGACTGGACCACCATCGCGGGGCTCACGATCGCCCTCGCCGGGCGCATCCCGGAGGCCGGTGGGCGCGTGCGCACCGCCAACGGCTACGAGATCGAGGTGCTCGAATCCACGAGCAAGGCCGTGAAGATGGTGCGGGTGGCGCGGCCCGCGCCTGCGCCGCCGCCTGCGCCCGATCGGCTCGACGGGACCGACGCGTGAGCGAGTCCCGAGGCCCCTCGTCGTCGAACGGCGCGAGAGCGACGCTCGGCGATCGCGTCCCGCCCCTCGGCACGGCCGGCTCGGGTGAGATCCTCGACCGGTTCCTGGGCTGGGTCACCGAACGCGGGCTCGATCTCTATCCCGCGCAGGAAGAGGCGATCCTCGAGCTCATGTCGGGCAAGCACGTGGTGCTCGGCACGCCCACCGGTTCGGGCAAGTCGCTGGTGGCCGAGGCGCTGCACTTCAAAGCACTCGCCGAGGGCCAGCGCTCTTGCTACACGAGCCCCATCAAGGCGCTAGCGAGCGAAAAGTTCTTCGCGCTCTGCGAGGATTTCGGTGCCGCCAACGTCGGCATGATGACTGGCGACGCGAGCATCAATCGCGACGCCCCCATCATCTGCTGCACGGCCGAGGTGCTGTCGAATCTGTCGCTTCGGCAAGCCACGGATCTGGGCTTCCCGTACGTGGTGATCGACGAGTTCCACTACTACGCGGACCGCGATCGCGGTGTCGCGTGGCAGGTGCCGTTGCTCACGTTGCCGCGCACCACGTTCCTGCTCATGTCGGCGACGCTGGGTGATACCGCCGCCATCGAGCAGAGCCTCACGCGCCTCACCGAACGTGACGTGGCGCGTGTGGCATCGGACGAGCGGCCGGTCCCCCTCGACTTCGAGTATCGCGAGGAGCTGCTCCACGAAACCGTCGAGTCGCTGCTCGAAGCCGACCGCGCGCCGGTCTACGTCGTGAGCTTCACCCAGCGTGAAACCGCAGAGCGCGCGCAGGCGCTCACGAGCGCCAAGGTGTGCGACAAGGAGCAGAAGCGGGCCATCGGTGAGGCGCTCGCGGGCTTCCGCTTCGACTCGCCCTACGGTGGCGACGTGCGCCGCTTCGTCTCCAACGGCATCGGCATCCACCACGCCGGGCTCCTGCCCAAGTACCGGCTCCTGGTCGAGCAGCTCGCGCAGCGGGGTTTGCTCCGCGTCATCTCGGGGACCGACACCCTCGGCGTGGGCGTGAACATCCCGATTCGCACGGTGCTCTTCTCGCAGCTCTGCAAGTTCGACGGGCAGAAGACGGCGATCCTGAGTGTCCGCGACTTCAAGCAGATCGCCGGTCGCGCCGGTCGGAAGGGCTTCGACGATCGCGGCTGGGTGGTGGCGCTCGCGCCCGAGCACGTGGTCGAGAACCGTCGCCTCGAGCTCAAGGCGGCGGCGGGAAAGAAGATCGTGAAGAAGAAGCCGCCCACCCGCGGCTTCGTGCCGTGGAACGCGGAGACGCTCACCAAGCTGCGCGCGAGCGCACCCGAGCCGCTTCAATCGCGCTTCACGGTCACGCACGGGATGATGCTCAGCCTGCTGCAGCGCGATCCCGCCGACCCGGATCTGCCCGGCGGTTACGGCGCCGTGCTGGGGCTCGTGGGGCGCTGCCACGAGAGCGAGCGGGTGAAGCATCGGCTGCGTCGCGACGCCGCGATGGTGTTCCGCTCGCTCAGGCGTGCGGCCATCGTGGAGCTGGTGCCGCGCGCCGGTGCGCGCGGGCACGCCGTGCGCATCAGCGACAAGCTGCAGCCCGACTTCTCGTTGCATTCGACGCTCTCGCTCTACCTGGCCGAGGTGATCGCGGTGCTCGATCCGGCCTCGCCAACCTACGCCTTCGACGTGCTCACGTTCGTGGAATCGATCCTCGAGAACCCGCGTCCCGTGCTCGAGCGGCAGATCGATCGCGCCAAGGGCGAGCGGATCGCGCGCCTCAAGGCCGAAGGCGTGCCTTACGAAGACCGAATGCGCGAGCTCGAGGACGTGAGCTATCCGAAGCCCAACGAGGAGCTGGTCTACGCCACGTTCAACGCCTTCGCAGAGAAGCATCCGTGGGTGCGCCAGGAGAACATCCGCCCCAAGTCGATCGCTCGCGAGATGGTCGAGACCTTCGTCGGCTTCGACGACTACGTGCGAAACCTGGAGCTGGCACGCAGCGAAGGGTTGCTGCTGCGCTACCTCAATCAGGTCCACAACACGCTCACGCAGACGGTGCCGATGGAGCGGAAGACCGACGCGGTGCACGACGTCACGGCGTTCTTCCGGGTGATGCTGGCGCGCGCGGATTCGAGCCTGCTCGCCGAGTGGCAGAATCTCCTCGAGCCCGAGGCCGGAGCGGTGCCCGCGTCGGCGCTCGCCGCCGAGGCCGGCGCACCGTCGGCACCCGCGGTGCTGCCGGCGGGCAAGGCGCTCCTGGCCCGGCTGCGCGTCGAGGTGCACCGGTTGGTGGCGGCGCTCTCCGCACGGAACTGGGCCGAGGCCGCGCGTTGCGTGCGTCCTGCTCGCGAGGGCGAAGAGGTCTGGGACGACCAGCACTTCGAGGAAGCGCTGGCCCCGTTCTTCGCCGAGCACGAGCGGCTGGTCTTCGACCACCGGGCGCGCCTCGCCGAGTTCACCACCATCGCGCGTAGCGGGCCGCAGGCGTGGACGGTGCAGCAGACGCTTCTCGATCCCGCCGACGACAACCTGTGGGCGATCCGCGCCGAGGTCGATCTGGGCGGCGACGTCGCTCTCGACCATCCGCTGGTTCGTGTCGTCCGCATCGGGCCGTGAGCCCGGGCTCGTGCCGAGCGCCGTCAGCTTTCCGCCGAGGCTGGGTGTTACGCTCGCCCGCGACGACGGGCACCGATGAACGACCGAGAGCGATTGCCGCGGCGTGCACCTCATCCGCTCGCGTTCGCACGCGACGCGACGCGTGCAGTGGGTGCGTTGGTGCGCGACTCGCTCACGCTGGCGAGCCCCGAGCGCGCTGATCGGGGAGCGCGCGGTGGGGTTCCAGCGAGCAGTGGGAAGCTGCTCGGAATCGCGCGCAAGCCGCGCCATCGCGCACCGATGGAGCTGCTCGATCACGTGGAGATCAGCGTCGAGCGCGGTCTCGCAGGCAACGCCGACGGCCGCCCCGGGCGTCGCCAGGTGACCGTGCTGACGCGCGAGGGTTGGGAAGCGGCGTGCAGGGAGCTCGGGCGCGAAGTCGGCTGGCACACGCGACGGGCGAATCTTTGGGTCGAGGGACTCGCGCTCGAACGGCGGGCGGGAGCGCGTCTGGTGATCGGCGACGCGACTCTCGAGATCACCGGCGAGACCACGCCGTGCTCCAACATGGACGAGCAGATTCCCGGGCTCACGCGCGCGCTGACACCCGATTGGCGCGCAGGCGTCACCTGCCGCGTGCTGCAGGGCGGCACGATCCGCGTGGGTGACGTGGTCGCGCTCGAAGCACCATGAACGATGGGCCTCGTGACCCGCGGCCGGATGCGGCAGCCAATCCGTACCAGTCGTTCTAGGCAAACCATGAAACGTTTGCTTCTCGGATTGATTTACCTCTACCAATGGACCC
>CAYVDO010000301.1:0-10383 GCA_964450125.1 uncultured bacterium | reverse complement strand
ATCGCATAGCCCGCCAAGAGCATGGAGCCCATGGTCACCCACAGCGCCCCGAGGGTGCTTCGAAAGCGCAGCTTGTCCTCGATCTCGCGCCCCGCGACGTAGACCACGAGCGGCCCACCCGAGCCGAAGAGCCCGTGGATCACTCCTGCACCGAAGAGCATCGCCGTGCGCAACGGTCCCACCACCGGCCGCCGGTTCGCGAGGGTGGCGTCGGCGCCGAAGAGGCGCTTGAGCTCGAGGAGCGAGAGCGTCACCACGAAGATCGCGAACGCGAGCTTGAGCGAGTCGTCGCTGCTCTTGCGCATCACCACGAGCCCCAACGCCACCCCCGCGATCATCGCGGGCAGCACCCTGCGCACCAGCAGCGTGCGATCGACGGCGTGCCAGTAGCGGCTCACGAGGTAGAGCGAGAGCATGAGGTTCACGGGCACCACCGAGGGCAGGATGAAATCGATGGGAAAGAGCTGCGACGCGAGCGTCACCGTGATCACCGTGGCGCCGAAGCCGAAGCTCGCCTCGGTGGCGAAGCCGGCGAGCACGATGAGCCAGAGCAGGGCGAGGTTCACGATGCGGAAAGTAGGCGGCGCTGGACCGCGGAACGGACGGGCGACGGGATAGCATGCCCCACCGAGGAGGTCGGCTCACACGCGACTTCCCTTCGATCGCGCTTGCGTCGCGAGGTGGTTAGAACGCGCCGGAGTTGCGGATTGCGCTCGCCGTCGAGTCGAGGAGGAGCCATTTCATGTCTTCGCAATCGAAGCCGCCCGAGGGGCCTTCACCTGCGCTGGTGTTCGACTTGCTCTTCGCCTACCAGCGCTCCGCGGCGTTGCGCGCCGCCATCGAGCTGGATCTCTTTCGCGCCATCGGCGAAGGCCCCGGCGACGTGTCGTCGATCGCCCATCGCACGGCAGCATCCGAACGGGGCGTGCGCATCCTCTGCGACTTCCTCACCGTGGTGGGGCTACTCGAGAAGACGGACGGGAGCTACGCGAACACGCCCACGGCGGCGCTCTTCCTCGACTCGCGCTCCCCGACGAGCGTGGCATCCACCGCCCGATTTCTCGGGCATCCCATGGTCCAGGCGCCGTTCAACCAGCTCGCCGAGATCGTCCGCAGCGGCCGCACGGCGTTGCCCGGGCAAGGCTCGGTGGAGCCCGACAATCCGGCGTGGGTGGAGTTCGCGCACAGCATGGCGCCCATGATGGCGCCCATGGCGTCGCCCCTCGGCGCCCTGGTGCTGGCGGGGAAGTCCGGGCCGATGTCGGTGCTCGACGTCGCAGCCGGTCACGGGCTCTTCGGGATCGAGGTCGCGCGTCAGAACGCCGCGGCACGGGTGGTGGCGGTCGATTGGGCGGCGGTGCTCGAGGTGGCGCGTGCCAATGCGCGCAAGGCCGGCGTGGAAGACCGCTACGAGACGCGGCCCGGCAACGCCTTCGACGTGGACTACGGCGGGCCGCACGACGTGGTGCTGCTCACCAACTTCCTGCACCACTACGACGCTTCGACCTGCGTGCGGCTGCTGAAGAAGGTGCGCGCCGCGCTCGCGCCTGGTGGATGCGCTGCGGCGCTCGAGTTCGTGCCCAACGAGGATCGCGTCTCGCCGCCGATGCCAGCGACCTTCAGCCTAACGATGCTCGCCACCACCGAGGGCGGCGACGCGTACACCCTCCACGAGCTGGCGACGATGTATCGCGCCGCGGGATTCGTCGACGTCACCGGCCACCCGATCCCGACGGGCCCGCACACGCTCGTGATCGGCCGCGTACCGTGACGGGCTGCTGAGAAACGCGCCGCGGCGAGTTTTTCGATCCTGTGGATGCTTCCTCGGGGGGGCTCAATGGACGCCCCCCGTCCCACGAAAAGCGCGCTGCTCCAAGGGCCTCACCCGCACGCCGACTCGCTACGCTCGTCGGCGTGCCTCTGGCCACGGGCCCTTTCAGCACTCGGCTGACGTGGAAGAACATCGCGGGCAGCGCGAGCAACATGCGCCGTCGTGTGCGCGGTTCCTCGCGGATGGCGGTCGATTACGCTACCTCGTTGCATCGAGAATCCGCCCCGAGCCGAGTCGTCGCGCAGCGTGTAGGAGATTGCACTCTGAGCCGATCGCCGAGAACCGCTGGATCGCTGCTGGCGAGCTTCATCGTGGTGGCCTCGGCAGCGATCGCGATGCTGTCCGGTTGTGCGGCGCTCTCGAAGCCGCGCCCCGAGGATCTCTGGATCACGGGCGGTGGTGCCGACGAACGTGCCCGAGCCTTCGACGCGGCGGTGGAGTTCGTCGACGAGATCGACGATAGGCCGGTGCCCGCCGACGCCGCGACGCGTGAGCGCGCGTTCGCCATCGTCCACCAGCGGCTCCGCGACCCGGACGTCGAGACCCGCCGTCGCGCCGCCCGGACGATCGTGGGCGCAGGTTATGAAGCCAAGGAGGACTCGGTGCGCGCGCTCTTCGGCGCGGCCGACGACCCCGACCCGTGGGTGCGTGCCTACGCCGCCGCCGGGATCGGCTTCGCGACCCAGCGCAAGCTCGCGACGCCCGAGATGCGCCGGGGCCAGCAGGAGCGCATTCGTGGCGTGATCACGCTTCTCGATGGCGCCCTCGCCGATCCCGATCCCCTGGTCCGCATGCGCGCCGCCCAGCTCGTGCAGTGGGTGGGGCCGGACGTGGCACCGGTGGGCGCGCGGCTCATCGCGCTTTGCGACGATCCGGACCATCGGGTGGCGAGCGCGGCGCTGAGCGCGGTGGCGGCGATCGGTTGGGCAGCTCGAATCCCCACCGATCGTCTCATCGCGCGGTTCGCCGACCCCGAGCACGAAGTGCGCGCTGCCGTTGCGGGAGTGATCCATCAGCAGCGCGCTGCGGCCGTTCCCGCGCTCGTCGAGGCGCTGAAGAACCATCCCGACGATCGTGTGCGCAGCGAGGTCGCGGAGGTGCTCGGCGATTTCGGCGCAGCAGCGGCCCCGGCGCTGCCGGCCCTGCGTCTCGCTGCAGCCAACGATTCGTCGTTTTGGGTGCGACGTGGCGCCCAGATGTCGCTGGCCAAGCTGGAGGGCGCGCCGTGGCCCGCGGAATGAGGCTCCCCCCGCGCACCGACGACCGCGCTCAGCGCTCGGCTCATTTCGCGGGTGATGGCGGGCTGCGGCGAAACGCGACCCCCGAGCCGGCACCGTCGACCACCGGCAGCTCGAAGATCCCGGCGCCCGAGCCCGTGAACAGCACGCGCTGGCGAGCGTCGTAGCGAAGCGCGCGCGTGAAGCCTCCGACCCACGCCTGATCGAGCGTTCGCCCGGTCGCGGCGTCGATCGCGCGCACCCGTCCGTCGAAATAGGACGACGTGAAGATCACGCCGCGCTCCGCATCGCATTCGATCTCTCGGATCATCGGATCGGCGTCGAAGCGCCGTCGTCGTGCGAGGGTGCCGATGTCGAGGATCACCACGTCCGCGTAGGCGGGTCGGGCGATGGCGATCTCACCGCGCTCGGGCAGGGCGCACACGTCGGTCGAGCCCCAGCCGTTCCAGGTTTCGCGGTAGCTGCCGTCGCTGATTCCCAGGCGCACGACCTTCGGCTCGCCCAGCCACGCCGTCACGAAGAGCGCGTCGGGAGCCGCGACGTATTCGATGGCATACGGGCCCCACGGTACGCGCCGGATCTCGTCGCGGCCGGTGTCGAGATCGAAGAAATGGAGCGAGGGCGAGCCTTCCTCGACGTAGGCGAGGCGCCGCGGGCCGACGGCGGCCACGTCGATGGTCAGCATGCTCGCCACGTCTCTGAGCCGCGCGTGGGTCGCGAAGTCCACGAGCGTGATGCCGCCCATTCCGCTGATCGCCGCTTGCTCGGTGCCGGGAAGCCAGGCGATGCGCTCGAACGCTGCGGCGTCGTGCAGTGCGCCGATCGTCACCCCGCCGGTGGTGCGATCGAGCAAGCCGGGGGGCAGTCGCCCCTTGGTGGTGAACGCGAGCCGGCGACCGGTCGCATCGGGCGCCAGGTCGTAGACGCTGCGAACCTGTAGGTGCTGGACGAAGTCGCGTTCCGCCGGGTGGAGCGTTCCCGCCAGAAACCCGATCACCGTTCCTGCCGCCGCCCCCAAGGCCGTCCACCGCATGCAGCGATCGACGCTTCGCCAGCTCACGCGCCGCCACGCGGCCCAGGCAGAGACGCCGCCCAACAGCGTCAGCGCCCACGCGGGTTGAAGCGGCGGGCGAGCGAGCACGATCGCCGCCGCCGTCCCGAAGGCCAGCCGCCGGCGCGGCCGCAGCGCTGCGAAGACCAGCGCCGTGCAAGCTGCGAGAGCGAGCTCCACGTGACGAAGCGTGCAGGATCCCATCCACGCCGCCAGCACGATCAGCGCCGCCATCCAGGTCCGATCGGCGAGCCTGAGCGCCGCTCGCAAGCCGCGCGCGCCGGAGGTGCGAAGGGCCTGGCGAGTGCCGAGCACGTCGGCGAGCACGATCGCTGCCAGCGCGATCCCGATCCCCACGACGAAAGCACCCGGTGACGCGATCGAAGGCAACTTGGTGATCCAGCCCACGACGATGCCGTACGTGATCGCGAACGCCGCGTGCACCGCCCACGAATGGAACGGCGCCGGTCCTGGTAATGCGATCAGCAACAGCGCGATCAGCAGGAGGATCCGGCTGCGCGCCACGTCCGGCTCTGCCGGGAGGCTCGGGCCCGTGCTCGGCATGGGATGTCGCCGCGACCGAGATCGCGGCGGCCGATCAGCGCACCACGCCCGCCGCCGCCAGCGCCCGATACGTGGTGTATCCGCCCGAAAGATTGCGCGCCCGGTAGCCGTGTTGCAGCAAGAAGCGCGTCGCGTAGTAAGCACGCTGTCCAACACCGCACGAGAGCCAGATTTCGCGGTCTCGCGGCAGCTCACCGAAGCGCTCGCGCAACGCCGAGAGCGGGAGGTTGACGAAGCCGGGCATGTGCCCCGCCTCGTACTCCTGCGGCTCGCGTACGTCCACCCGCAGCGCATCCGTGTCCGCGAGGTGGTCCCAATCGGCGAGCGGCATGTCGCCCGTGAGCACGTTGACGGCCAGCATGCCCGCCAGATTCACCGGGTCCTTGGCGGCGCCGAATTGGGGCGCGTAGCTCAGCTCGACCTCGGCGAGATCGTGCACGGTGCCATCGAACTGGATTGCGGTGGCGATCACGTCGATGCGCTTCTCCACGCCCTCGTGTCCCACCGCCTGGGCACCGAGGATGCGTCCCTCGGGCACCGAGAACAAAAGCTTCAAGTGGATCGGCTGAGCACCTGGGTAGTAGCCGGCGTGATGGCCGGGATGCAGGTAGACCTTCGCGAAATTGGTGACGCCCGCGCGTTTCAATCCCTTCTCGGAGGCGCCCGTGGACGCCACGGTCATGCCCAGCACGCCCACGACCGCCGTCGCTTGCACGCCGCGGAAGCGCGTGGCGCGGCCGGCGATCGACTCTGCCGCGACGCGCCCCTGACGATTGGCGGGGCCGGCGAGCGGCAGCACCGTCTCCTGGCCGGTGAGCACGTCTTCGACCTCGACTACGTCGCCCACCGCCCAGATGTGCGGGTCGGCGGTGCGCATCTCGGCATCGACGACGATTCCGCCGCGGGCGCCGATGGGGAGCCCGGCGGCCTTGGCGAGGGTGGTCTCCGGTCGCACCCCGATCGCGAGGATCACCAGGTCCGCGGGCAGGCGCGCGCCGCTTTCGGCCACCACCACCAGCCCTTCTCCCTCCCCACGCTCGATGGACGCGAGCCCGTCGCCCAAGCAGAGCTTCACACCTCGCTCGGTGATGTGCTGCATGAGCGGCGCGGCCATTTCCGGGTCCACGGGCGGCATCACCTGCGCGAGCTTCTCCAGCATCGTGACCGAAAGCCCGCGATGGACGAGGTTCTCCATCATCTCGAGGCCGATGAAGCCGCCGCCCACGACCACGGCGTGGGTCGCGCGCCGCTCGTCGATCCAAGCGCGGATGCGCCGCGAGTCGGGAATGCTGCGCACCGCGAACACGCCCGGCAGGTCCACTCCCGCCACCGGGGGGCGGATGGGGGCCGCGCCCGGTGACAGCACCAGCACGTCGTAGGGCTCGCTGCGCTCGGCGCCGGTGGTGAGATCGCTCACGGTGAGCGTGCGCGCGTCGCGATCGATCGCCGTGGCTTCGGTGTCGGTGAGCACCTCGATGTTGAACCGCTGCCGGAAGCTCTCGGGGGACGCCATGAGGAGCTTTCGTTCGTCCGCGATGACGTTGCCCACGTAATAGGGGAGCCCGCAATTCGCGAACGAGACGTAGGGGCCGCGATCGAGGACGGTGATGTGCAGTGACTCGTCGAGGCGACGCAGACGCGCCGCGCACGAGGCACCACCGGCGACACCGCCGACGATGAGCACGCGACGGACACGGGTGGCTGTGGGAGCGAGAGGCGATGAGGTGGTGGATGTCATGGGCTCTCCGATCGGGGTCGCGGAGCCATCGTTCTGGATGCGAGCCACGAGCGCGGACCTGGCACGGTTCCGCGCCGTGCGGCTCCAACGATCGCAACCGAGTGCCCTCGCGCCGTGTTAATCTCGGCCGTGGAACTCACACGACCCGTCCGGGTCGAGGTGCACGACCGGCCGACGGGAGATCGCGACGCGGGGTTCACGTGACGCTGCATTCGCGTGGGGCCCGCCCCGCAACGCGAGCGAACCGGCCACGAAGAAAAGGAGGACACACACATGAGGAATGACCAACGGTAGTCGGCGCTTTGCGCCCAGCGTAGTCCACGGCCGCCCGTCGGGGCGGCCGTTTTCGTTTCCGCCCCGGGAAAGGCTCGTTCAGCGCCAGTCGCGCTTCAGGGGTTGTGCTCGCGATGGCGGCCGCTTGGGCGGATGCTCGGTCACCGGTGGCGGCCGGTAGACCGGGCGATCGCCGTGGTGATGTCCGGAATGACCGTCGTCCCAATGATGCTGGCCCGAGCCGCCGTGGTGCCCGCGATGATTCCAGTCGCCGTACCCGTACCAGCCCCACCACGCGGGGTAGTAGTACCAGCCCGACGCCCAGTCGTCGTGGTAGCTCTGGGTCCACAGTGGCCACGTGGCGGCGGCGACGATGGCCGTGGGCACGAGCCACGACGCAGCGGACCAGGAATGCCGCGGTTCGTCCCACCCGTAGGGAGGGTAGTTCTCGGCGTGCGAGCGCTGGGTACCGACGCTGTAGCGCGGTGGACCCGTCTCCACCGATGTGCGCCGCTCGAGCGTGTCGCCGGCCGCACTTTCCTCGCCCGTGGTCTTTCCGCAGCCGAGCCCCCATCGGCTGCCACACGGCGCCGCCGCGCGCTGCACGGCGTTCGCATCCACGATGCGCTTTTGCTCCGGCGTCAGGCGCAAGGGATCACAGCCGCTGGCCCAGCCGTTGGCGCACGAGACGTAGTTCCGCTGGGACGAGGCGTTCTCCACCAGCGCGTGCTCCGCGGGTGTGAGGCGCGCAACCTCACAATGCCCTGCGTCACCATTCACGCACGCCAGGAAATTCTGACGCGCATCCCAAGTGGACGTGGCGCTGCGGCTCAACGCGCCGCGCGCCGTCGGCGGCGCGGTTTCGGCTGCCGAGCTGGGAAATGCGACGGGTAGGGCGGCGAGAACCAGGACACTCACGAGCCAACGACTGGGTCGCATCGTGTCGCTCCTCGCGTGTGGGCGCCGAGCGTGCGTTGTACCGCAGCGTCTCGCAGCAGGCGCGTGCAGCTCAGAATACCCCGTCCCTCTCGTTGCCGGGTCGGGGTGCACCGCTGGCTCTGGTTCCGGAACCTTCGATTTCGGCATTCCCCTCGGTGGTCTGCCCAGCGTTCACGATCGCAAGTGACCCGTCGTTGCTCGCACGGAAGCCGTGTCCGGGCCGAGCAGCGGGAGCCCTGTGGCTCGACCGGATGACGCTGCAAGAAGCGACCCGAAACTTCGCGAGGTTCGCGCAGCCACGTCGTCTCGTGATCGACGTCACAGCACTGCTCGCGCGGCCTCGCGGCGCGCAGGGCGCTCGCTGCACGAGCGGGCGCGAGGCACGGATCTTGATGTCGTTTCGGGCAAGCCCTAATCTCCATCGGTCGATGGCTTCGTGTCGCACGCCGAGACACGAGGGATGCCATCGTCCGCAACCCTCGGGAGGGACACCATGCGCACGCGAATCCGTTGGTTCCTGGGTTTCAGCGCGATCGCGATGATCGCGTTCACGAGTTGCGCCAAGAAGGCGCCTCAGCCCGCCCCCATGCCGGCGGCCCCACCTGCGCCGGTGGATCTCACGCCACCCGACATGGTGCCGGTGCCTGCCGGGGAGTTCTTGATGGGATCGCAGCCCAACAAGCTGTTGTGGGTCTACGACCGCACCGAGGGTGACGAGCAGCCACCGCACCCGGTGAAGGTGCCGGGGTTTTACATCGACAAGAAGGAGGTCACCCGCCAGGACTACGCACGATGCGTCGATTCGGGAAAGTGCAAGACGCCGCTCCAGGGCGAAGGCTGCAACTGGAACCTGGCGAAGCACGACAACTACCCGATCAACTGCGTGAGCTGGGGTGACGCGGCCGCGTACTGCGGGTGGGCCGGCAAGCGCCTGCCCACGGAGGCCGAATGGGAGAAGGCGGCGCGCGGCAACGACGGCCGCCTCTATCCGTGGGGCGACCAGCCCGAGCCGAGCTGCACCCAGGCGGTGATGTCGGACGACAGCGGCGTGGGCTGCGGCAAGGGCGCGACGTGGCCCGTCGGCAGCAAAGCCTCGGGAGCGAGCGCATCCGGCGTCCTCGACCTGGCGGGCAACGTCTCCGAATGGGTCGACGACTGGTACGACGCCGACCAGTACAAGGCGAGCGAGTACACCCACAAGGGACCGCGCGCCGGCACCGAGAAAGTGATCCGCGGCGGCTCCTTCAAGGACGGCGTGGACCATCTGCGCTCGGCGAGCCGCGAGGCGCGCGACCCGAAGATCCAGGGTCCGGCGGCGGTGGAGTTGGGATTCCGGTGCGCGAAAGACATGTGAGCCCGTCTGCCGCGTGAGTGAGCCGATCGCTCACGAAGCGGCGCCTGTTGCTCGTGGGCGGGGTGAACCCCGCCCTTTCGAATGACTGCGGAGAACACTCTCCGATCCTCGCCTTCGGCGAGCGAAGCCGCGCCGGCTCGGGGGCGGCTTGCTTGCGCGGCAGCGAAGACACCCGCAATCGCTCCGCGGGTTGGTGCGCGCAATCGAAGGGATGTCGACTGCGCTCACGGCGCGAGCTTGCCCGTCCCCAGCTCGGCTCCGCGGGTGGTGACGCTCGCAGGTCGCGCGCCCGGCGGAATCGCTGCCAGCTCCGTCTCGAGCGCCGCGGCGCGACCCGGATCGACGCGCCGCGCGACGTGGATGCGCTCGCTGAGGAATGCGCGCACGAGCTGCCGATGGCGTGGATCGAGCTCGGCGAGGATGTCGTCCATCGGCCGTGCCGCTGCCGGGGTGCTTTCGTAACCGCTTTGCCCGCGTTGGAAGATTCGCTTGGCGGTGTCGGCAACGCCGGCGCCGAACGCGGTCACGCCGCGGACGACCTGCGAGAGAATGTCGTCGTCGCCGGTGCGGCCCGAGGGTGTGCCGCTCGCGGGCGCTGGGGTCGCCGGGGGCGTGCCCGAGCTCAGCGCTTCCTCGCCGATCCGAAGCACGCTGTCGAGGCCAGCGAGGGCAAGCTCCGCGGCGACGCTGGCACTCACGTCGCCGAAGCGCAAGAACTGACCGAGCGGGAGGCGAAACGCCGACACCAGCGCGCTGTTCTCGTCGATGGTGGGGTGAAAGAGGTCACCGCTGAGCAACGCTGCCAGCTCGTCGCCACTTTCCGCCACCGTCACCTTCACGGCGCCCTGCTGGATCTGGGCGGCACGAGCACGTACCTCAAGCGCCGCGTGCAACCAGTTCCCGCCCAGTGCCAGGCGGCCTGCACTCGGGACGTACGGCCCGATGGTGCGTACGTCGAAGCCGGTGATCGCGGCCAGCAGGGTCAGCGTGTGCCGCTCGCGCCACGGCTCGACCCACGCTCGCGCGTGGATGCGCGCGGGGGCGAGGAGCTGATCGATGCGAGCGTCGATGCGGACGTCTGCCAGCGCGCCGGCGTGCGGTGCCCCGTGCACCTGAAAGTCGTGGATGTCGACGTCGATCCCGCGCACCTCCAGGTGCACGGGCTGGATCGCGTCCGAGAGTGGGTCGTCGTAGACGATCGTGCCGCCGCGAATCTGCCCGCTCGTGAGTAGGAAGAGCGGTGGCGGCAGCTCGAAGACGGTGACGCGGTGGGTAGCGCCCGGCGACTCCGGCGCGAGGATGCTCGTCGCCGGCATGCGAGCGGGCGGCGCTGCCGTGCTGCCCGAGCTCGCGAAGAGCGCCTGGAGGTTGGTCTGCCCGGTGCCGACGAACCGC
>CAYVDO010000300.1:5615-10427 GCA_964450125.1 uncultured bacterium | reverse complement strand
TCTACCGAGCCTCACGCCGATCGCGATCGCGATCGGCGCCGTGCTGGCGCTGGCAGACTGCGCGACGCTCGCGGCCAGCGAAAGGACCCCGGCTGCTCCCTCTGCCTCGACACTCGCCACTCGAGCCACCGACGCCGCCGTCGCGCGAGCCAAGAAACCCGTCGACGACGCGGAGCCGACTCGCGTCGCCCGGTCCGTCGACGAGGTGTCCTCGCAACAGGCGCAGCCCAGCGCCGCAGGGGTGCCGACCCGCCGGGCGCTCCTGATCGGAATCAACAAGTACCAGTCGGAGGAGCTCGTCAACCTCACTGGATCGGTCAACGACGTGGGAATGATGAAGGACCTGCTCATCAAGAAGTTCTCGTTTCCGCCGGAGAACGTCGTGGTGCTCACAGACAAGAAGGCCACGCGCAAGGGAATCTTGGGGGCGCTCGGGAACCTGGTGCGGGCGAGTGCAGCCGACGACGTGGTCTACATCCACTACAGCGGTCACGGATCGCAGGTACCCGACTGCAATGGTGACGAGCCGGATCAGCTCGACGAGACGTGGGTGCCGGAGGACGGACGGCAGGGTGATGTTCCGGACGTCGTCGACGACGAGCTCTACGATCTGCTGCGCCAGCTGCGGAGCAGGCACGCCGTCGTCGTGACGGATTCGTGCCACTCGGGGACCGTGACCCGGGGTCGTTTGCAGCCGCGGTCGCTCGAGGGTGACCCACGCCGTGATCTCTATTGTGAAAAGCTAGCCAATATCTATGGCGTTCCGCGCAAGGACACCGACCTCCAGCACGTACATCTGGCGGCGGTGCAGGACGACCAGAGCGCCCTCGACGGTCCGCTCGAGGGGAGCGTGCCGCACGGTGTCTTCTCGCTGGCACTGTTCAAGGCGCTCGACGGGTATCCGACGCTACCAGTCGAGGGGCTCATGAGCAGCCAGGTGGTCCCTACGGTGGCTCGCCTCAAAGAAGGACGATCGCGAAAGGCCACCGACCCGCGCTGGTCCGGCCCCGAAGCACGCCTCCACGCGGCGTTGATCCCCCGGAGCATCCCGCCGTCGCCATCGACGCCGGCCCCGCAACGAGAGGAAGCACCCCGAAAGACCTGGGTCGAGGTGGCCGCAGGATCCAGGCCGGGGACGGGCCGGCTGGTGGGTGGTGTTCGCCACGGTGCGACCCCCGGGTCGATCTGGGCCGTGTATGGGCCCGCGGAGACGCGCTTCGAACCAGGCCGAGCCCTCGCCGAAGCCACCGTGGAGGCCAGCCAGAAGGACGTCCCGGAGGGGGACGCGCTGGTGTCGCTCTCGCCGTCGTCCGTGCCTGCCCAGGCCCGGGCGATCCTGGTGTCGGCAGGTGACGTGCTCGGAACGATGGAGATCCGCGTGGAATCGCTTGCTGCGAATCGCCGCGCCTCACTCGAAGCGGCACTTCGAGCACGCGTCGGCCGCACCGCGAAGCTGGTGGGTGAGCGCGATGCCGCCGATTTCGCGATTGCTTGCGACGACCGGCCACCTCCTGGCACCGAATGCAAAGTGACGGACGGTGAAGGCACCCCGATCCGCTCGATTCAACGCGCCACCGACGATGAGCTGGCCCAGGTGCTCGGGGCGCTGGTCGTACGTTTCGTTCGAGCAAGCCAGTTGCGCGCGATCGAGAATCCCGCCTCGCGCTTGTCGCTCGAATTCCGCCACGCCGCGGATCCAGCCAAGGCGCGGCGCGAGTTCAAGGCCCACCGGGAAGGCGAACCGCCGACATCCGAGAACACCTTGCAGTTTCGCGTGCGCGCGAGCGCGGATTGCTATCTGACCCTCGCCTACGTCACCAAGGAAGGCGACGTGCAGCAGATATTCCCACTTCCGCCGCGGACCGAAAAGCTCTTCCCGCAGGGCCGGATTCCAGGGAAGACCGAGATCGTCCTCCCGGACTCACTGGCCAAGTCGTCTCTCGGCTTCGTCTGGAATGTGACGCCGCCCGCGGGAGAGGACGTCGTGCGAGCCCTTTGCTCCTCCGACCTCGCGACGGCGAGCGAGATTCGCGCGGAGCTGGCGCGAGCTGAATCGGAGCGCGAGGCGAAACTCGCGAGCCTCGACCGGCTACGCCGCACGCTCGCGAATTTGGTTGTGGGGGGGACTGCGACGCGTGACGCTGGGGGGACGGCACGCCCGAGTGCGCGTGCGACAGATTGGGTCGCCGAGTCGCTGACCGTCGTCGTCACCGATCGGTGACCCGAGCGATCCGCCAACGCACGGGGCATCCCCGCGCCGACCGTTGCCCGGCCCCGCGAACGCTTGGCCCACCGCGAGACCGGTGGGCCTCCAGGCCGATCTCAGGTGCGTCTCCGCGTGGCCGCGGATCAACCGGCGTGAAGGGCGTTCGGGCGTTCGCGATTTCTCGCTTACAGCGGTTTCGCGCGATACACGGCCATGACCTCGTTCATGCGGTCGATCTGGTCGGCTGTGAACTGCACGCGGCAGGCGTCCGACGTGGAGTCCATGTAATTCTTCACGGGATCTTTGCCTGGCAGCGCGGGACAAGTATTGCGCTTGGTCGGGCAGCCCGATGCGGCGCTCTTTTCGGCCGGCGTGTCGTCGACGCTGTCTGCCGGTGCTGTGCACCCGCCCTGATAGGTGTGGAACAAGCCGACCCAGTGTCCCACCTCGTGAACGAGCGTATCTCCTTCGTTGTAGGAGTCCGCTGTTCCACCCGGCACGGTGCGGTAGTCGATGACGACGCCGTCGTCGGTCGGGTTGCTTGCCCATTCCCATGGCTGAGTCGCCCAGCCCAGAACGCCGCTGGACGGTGCCGCCGTGTAGATGTTCAGGTCGGCACGTCCGCCTCGACGCAACAGACTTTTGGCTTGCCACTCGGCGGTGCTGCCGTCGGACATCCGAAAGAGGTTCGCGTTGTCGGTGTTGCGGTCGAACCCTTCGAGGGTGAAGAAGATGCCCGTGCCGGCGAAAGCGGCATTCAGCACCGCCATCTGAGCCTCGGCCGTACTTTTCCCGAGCAAGCCCGTGCTACCGTTGTGGATGACGTGGAAGTAAACTTTTACTTCACCGTATGGGGCTCGAGCGGCCTGGCCGTTGGCGCGGCGGTCACGCAACGCAGCATCGATCTCGTGCACCGTATCCGCATCGACGTCGGCCGTGCCGCAGGTCCGGCCAGCCTTCACGAATGCTTCTTCGCTCACGTATTCGGCACCGCCGACTGTGAACGGGTATTCCTCGGCCCAACTCGGAGTCGTCATGAAGAGCGCGGCGGCGCCGCAACCCAAGGCACGGAGATTCAAGAGTGGCCGGTTTCTGGTCATACCCTCGCCCTTTCTGAGAGAAACTCGTCTTGCTGATCTGCCGTCGATGCTCGACGTGACACGTCGAATGTCAGTGATCCGACGGCGACGCGTCGGGTGCGTCCGCGGTGCCTTCGATCCGGCTCCGCTCGTCCATCTTGGGGGCGGGAGCTGTCCCAGAATCGGCCGGCGCGCCACGTGAGACTCCGCGCCGCTGTGCGATGAGCTTGTCGGCGGCGGCGAGCGCGGCGTTGTTGGGGTCGGCCTCGAACCCCTTCTGCAGCAGCTCTTCGGCGCGCAGCGTCTCACCGTTCTGCGCGAGCAGCTTCGCCTTGCCCGCCATCGCGCGCAGGGTCATGTCCATCCCGAGCACCGCGTCCACACGCTCGGGTTCCTTGGCCTTCGCCTGAGCGAACAGATCGAGCGCGCCCTCGTAGCTCGCTTTGTTGAGGCGGTGCTGACCGCTTTCGACGAGACGCTCGTACTCGCTTTTTTCGGTCGTCTTCCCCGGCTCGTTGAACTCCACCTTCCCTTTGGCGTCGGCTGCCCCCGCCTCGACTGGCGCCGGCTCGTGTGTGGCCTTGGCGACCTGAAGCAGCTCGAGGGTTCGGCGCTGCACGCTGGCGAGCTCACTGTAGCCGGGTCCACCGGGGTTGAGGCGGTAGGCCTCCTGAAGCACGCCCTCGGCGTCCTCCGTGCGGCCTTCGAAAAGCAGATTCTCGCCTTGCGCATTCATCGAGCCCAGCGCAGCGGCGAGCCCGCGTTTGGCTTCCTCGCTCGAGGGATTGGCGGTGTATCCCTCGAAAAACTTCCGCGCGGCTTCTTGGGCTTGACCGCCTTGCAGCTCGCTCCAGCCGCCACCGGCGGCGGCAGCGGGTGGCGGCGTCGGGATTTCGCTGCCTGCCCCACCGGCATCGGTGATCTTGATCTTCCCTTTGGGAGTCGCGTCGTCCGCAGCCGAAGTCCCTGCGGATTCCGCGCGCGCGACGCTGAGCGCACCCGCCAGCGCGAACGTGCTCAATGCCGCAACTCGCATGCGGACGTTTCGCCGCGGGATGACCACAAACGTCTGCGAGCGTCGATCGATTGGCATGGCGGACCTCATTCCGTTCCTGGCAATGCGTTGCGTGGTTCCCCGTAGCCTAGGGGGATCGGGCCATCGGGATATCGCGCTCCTCGTACATGGGTGCCGCCGCAGGAGTCAAGGGGTTTCCGCGGTTGTCGGCGCCGCCGCCACCGGGCGCGCCTGGTCGAGTAGGCCACCAGGGGTGGACACGGTCGGGTGAGCCGGAACGACCTGGCGGACGAGCTCGAGGAGCTCGCGCGCGCGCGCGAGCTCGCCCCTCTGCAGCATGAGCTTGGCAGTGCCGACCATCGCGCGCACGGTCATGGCCGTGCCGGCGCCTGCATCCGGCCGTGTGGAGTCGAGCCGTCGCGCTCGCGAGAACTCGTAGAGCGCGGTCCCGTAGCTGCCATTAGAGAGGCATCGTTGTACCGACGTGATGAGCCCGTCGTACTCGTCGCCGT
>CAYVDO010000300.1:0-5605 GCA_964450125.1 uncultured bacterium | reverse complement strand
ACTCGGACTCCGGCGGCGCTTGCACCTGAATCACGTCGCCCGGCAAGCCCGACGGGATCACGGTCCGTTCGAACCGCAGCAAATCGACGGTCCGTTGCTTGGCGCTGGCGAGGTCGGAGTGGCTTTCGCCACCAGGATTGAGCGCATAGGACTTACGCAGCACGGCGCGCGCGTCGTCTTCCTGACCCTCGAAAATCAGCGTTTCACCGCGGGCATTGAGGGCGCTCAGCGCACGTCCGAAGGCGATCCTCACCTCTCCGTCCGAGGCGGCGAGCCGATACGCGTCCGCGAGCTTCGATGCCGCCTCTTCGAGCTTCTTCTTCGCAATCAGTCGCTTCGCATCCTCGAGCAACGCGCGCGCGCGGTGGTGGTCCGCCTCGTTCACCGCCGGCGGTGGCGGGGCGACGACGAGAGGAACTGGCGGTGGCGGGACAACAACCGGGGGCGCCGGCGGTGCGGGACTGGCGACGACGGATTCGACAGGTGCCGGATCCGGCACGGCGACACGGGCAACCACGGGAAGCGCATGCGGTTCGTCGCCGCTGCGTGGCTGCGCTTCGGGCGGGAGCGGTTGCGCCGGATCGGACGGAGGAGCCGCGGCCGATGTCGGACTGGCGATTTCCCAGCCAGATCCGTCCGAGGGCTCGGCTGCGCTTACTGCGGTAGGCGCTACGCCGAACGCGCCCGGATCGGCAAGTGCTACAGCAGTCAGTTCCGCCGACGCTGAAGCAGTGTGTGCCGGCTCGAGCTCGCGCGTTGTCGCAGTCGGTGGCCCCGCTACGCGCTCCAACGCTGGCGCGTTGGATGGCTCCTGCGCCGGCTCACCTTCGGCGGGGGCTGCGGTCCGGACTTCGGGTGGCTCGGCGCGGTCGCCTTCCGCTGGAACCAGGCTCTCCGCTGCTTCGGTGCGCGGTGTGTCCGAACGTGCAGGCGCGTCGCGGGCGGGCGCGGGAGCCAGCGCCGCCACCGCAAGCGGCTCGGGATCCGGCGGCAGTGGAAGCGCGTCCTCGGGGCAGTCTGTTGGATCGAGCTTCTTCCCCCCGCTACGCGAGAGACTCATGGTCTGGCGCTTCAGGCAGCCCAGCTCGGAACCATCGTTGCCACCCGGGTTCGCACGCGCGGCGGTCTCGAGCGCGCGCCGGGCGCTGCTTGCCTTTCCTTCGGCGAATTGAACTTGCGCCTCGACGTTCAGCCGCCGAATCGCGCGCGCCAGCACCCGGCGGTACCACGGGCGCTCGGGAGCGCGCTTGCACGCGTCGCCCAGGCTCCGCGCTGCCTCCATGTATTGGCCCTTCTCGAGGGCCGTGACGCCGCGCAAGAAGTTTCCTTGTACGTCGTCGATCGGCGCCTCTGCATCCACCCAACCGGACGCTGGCACGTCGATCGCGGGTTCGACTTCCGGGACCGGCGGTTCCGGTTCCTGTGCGAGCGCGGAGGGCGAGGAAGCTGCGACGGTGAGAAAGCCGAATGCGACAGTAGCGCGTAGAAATCCCAGGGCCCAGCTCGCCATTCGACGGGCAACCATGTACACCTCGTCTGCTCGCGCGCGGAATCGGCCGGCGGTCTTGACCGGCCTGCTGAAACTGCCTCGAATCTGGGTTTTCTTCTATGAGCCGTGCGTCGCGGCTGTCAAGAGGGGTCCGTTGCCGACGAAGCGAGCCCCGCGCGATCTCGCTCGGGAAGTCGCTCGCGTCTCCGGTTGCTGCGATGCATCCTGCTAGGTAGAGTCTCGCGCCCCGGCACCTGGCTAGGAAGATCGAAGCTCGATGGCGACACTCGTGTCCGTGTCATTCGTGCGTGCGTCACGCCTTCTCAGGGCACTGACGGATTTTCGGCCGTGGCCTGCGCTACTACTGCTCTGCGGATGGATGGCGGGGGCGACGCCAACCCGTGCCGCACAGTCGCCGGTGCTCCTCCCTCTCGCGGATGCACTGGCCACCGCGCTCGATCAGAACGGCAAGATCCTCACGGCATGCACCGACATCGAAGGTGCTCGGTCGGCGCTGGACGTGGCCGAGGCTGACTACGGAGTCAAGCTCACGCCGTCGATCACTTCCGGTCTCGGCACGGACACCCAGACATCCCAGAGCGCCGTCGCTGCGTTGAGCAAGAAGTTCTCGACGGGCACCACCGTTGAGCTCTCCGCAGGCTCTTCCGTGTCCGACAACGACTTTTACCGATCCTTCACCGGCGTGACCGTCTCCCAGAGCGTGCTGGGTGCCTTGAGCCCATCGCTGAACACCTCCCAGCTCGCGACGGCGGAGCAGCGGATCGCGTCCGCGCAGCGTAAAGCGGCTGGGGCCGCCGACGAAGTGGTCTTGGAAGTGATCTCCACGTACTACGAGATCGTCGGCGGCAAGCTCGTCGTGAATCTCTATTCCCGCTCGCTCGATCGCGCCCAGCGATTGCTCGCCGCCGCGGATCTGAAGCTGAGCAAGGGGCTCGCAACACGCATGGAGGTGCTATCGGCGGAGAGCCAGCTCGCCGAGGCGGAGAGCAACCACCTGGAGGCCGAGCAGGCGCTCTCCGAATCGAAGGAGAAGCTCAATCTTCTGATGGGGCGCTCGGCGGCGAGCGCGTACGAGGTACAGGAGGAGCTGATTCGCGTCCCGGTAAACTTCTCCGAGGAGGACTTGGTGGAGACGGCGCTCGCCAGCCGTCGCGACTTGGCCGACCTCACCGGCCGCGTGGACGATGCTCGCCGGCAGGTCGACGCCGCCGAGTGGCAGATCTGGCCTGATTTACGCCTCGGTCTCAACTACTCGTTCACGGGGACGGGTGACAGCTTCGAGCAGAGCACCAATTTCGACGATTCCGGGGTGCGGGTGCTGTTTTCGACGAGCATCCCCGTGACGGGCGCTGCCGCGCAGGCAAAGCTCGGCGATGCACGGCGCGAGCTGGAGCGCCGCGTGCGCGATACCCAGGACGCCCGGCGTGACCTGGACAGCGAAGTGCGCCGCGCGTTGCGCCGGGTGTGGAACATCGAGCGCCGCATCACGATTCAGGAGAAGAATGCAGCCAGCACGCGCGCGGCGCTCGATCTCGCCAACATGCGATTCGAGCGTGGCTATTCCGATGCGCTGGAGGTCTTGCAGGCCGAGGACCGGTTGATGCAAGCGCAGAAGGGCGAGATCGACCTGCGAATCGAGCGATTGCGTGCTGCGCTCGAGGTCCGCAGGAGTGCTGGGGTTCTTGCGCCGGTCACGGAGGAAATCCTAGGCAACCGATACCGAGCGGATCCGTGCCCGTTGCTGACCGCCGGACGGGCGGATGAACCGTGACGGAAGTCGTCCCTCCTGGGCTCGAATCCTCTCCCGTCGAGCCGGCTGATCCCTTCGGGCTTGCTGCCATGAATTCAGGGCTCGACCGACACCGAATCCGCGAGGCGATCACGCGCCTCGCGATCGCCGCCTGGGCGCTGCGGCGCAAGCCGCTCGCGGGCATGATCGCGTTGTTGGTGGCTGCGAGCATCGGTTTTGCCTGGTGGGTGAGGCCGAGCGTCGACGATTTGACGCGGCCAGCGCTCGCCGCCGTGGAGCGGGGCGCGCTCGAGATCGACGTCGTCACCGTGGGCACGCTCACCGCATTGCGCTCGGTCACGATCGCTTCGGAGATCGAGAGCAACCGTGCCAAGGTCGTCCGTCTGGCGCGTGAAGGCGCCAACGTGCAGCCCGGTGACCTGCTCGTCGAGTTCGATCCGACCCCATTTCAGGAAGATGTCACGAAGCAAAGTCGCGCTGTGAAGGAAGCGGAGGCCACGCTGGCGCAGGCGAAGGCGGATCAGCGGCTGCAAGAGTCGAAGCGTGCAGCGCAGGAGCGCGATGCGAAGCAGCGGCTCGAGATCGCGAAGCTGGATCTGGAGGCACTCCAGGCCGGACGAGCGCCGCTCAGCGCTCAGGAAGCGCGTGCCCGCGTCGAGGACGCGGAGCAGCGTCTGGCCGAGGCCGCTCGGCGCTTCGACGATGCGAAGAGCATGCTCGAGCAGGGCTTCATCAATCGCCGCGATTACGAGCAAGCGGACGAGGCGCTTCGCGATGCGCGTCGCGCGCATGCCCTCGCGCAGGCGTCCTACGAAAACCTGGTGACGTTCCGAAATCCGGCGGAGCTCCGGCAGTCGCAGATGTCTCTCGCCCGCGTACAGTCCGAGGTGGACGGCCTCTCCGGTTCGGCCAACACCGAACGCGAGCGCCAGAACGCGCTGGTCGTCAAGGCGGAGAGCGCGCTCGCCGCGGCACGCGCGGACCTCGCGAAGGCGCAGGGCGAGCTCGGCAAGGCACGCATCGAGTCGCCCGTGGCGGGCTTCCTGCTTTTCAACGATCTAGCCTTCGGGTCCGAGCGTCGCAAGGTCCAGGTGGGCGACACGGTGTGGAACGGCCAGGCTCTCATGACGATCCCCGACCTCGGGAGCCTTGCCGTCGAGTCCTTCGTGCGTGAGTTCGACGTCCACAAGATCCAGCCGGAACAGAAAACCACCGTCGAGTTGGAGGCGTTTCCCGATCTCGAGCTGGCTGGGCACGTCGGCTTCGTCGGCAAGCTGGCGTCAGCGCGTAGCGACGCCGTGGGTGGTAAACGCTTTGATCTCCGGATAGCGCTGGATCAGATGGATCCGCGGCTCAGACCGGGCATGACGGCCCACGTCACCATTCACGTGGATCGAATCGACGATGCGCTCACCGTCCCCGCGCAAGCCGTCGTGCGCCGCGGAGATCAGTACTTCGTGTTGCTGGCGAAGGGCCGCCGTCTGATACCGCGCGCGGTGAGGGTGGGGGCGAGCAACAACGAACGGATCGCGATTCTAGACGGACTCGCTCCGGGTGATTCGGTGAGCGTCGAACCGCGGCTGGACGGCTCCTGGTGAACGGGGGCCTCACGGGCAGCTCGGTGGCGATGAGTTCGATGGCGGAAGGCGCCCTGGCTGGCGAGACGCCGCTCGCGCAACTCACCGGGATTCGGAAGCATTACGACGTTGGCCTACACCGGCTGGAAGTCCTGAAGGGCGTCGACCTCGCGATCGAGCGAGGTCAGCTCACCGTCATCATGGGGCCGTCTGGCTCCGGCAAATCGACGCTGCTCCACATCCTCGGCGGTCTGGAGCGGCCCTCCGAGGGTCGAGTCGTGTATCGCGGCGCGGACATCTCGCGCCTCGACGACGATGCGCTGTCGGCCCTTCGTAGCCGCGAGATTGGTTTCATCTTTCAGGCGTTTCATCTGATTCCACGGCTGAGCTTGCTCGAAAATGTCGAGGTGCCGCTGCTCTACGTGAGCGTGAGTGCGACGGAGGCGCGCGCTCGAGCGCTGCGCTCGATCGCCGCGGTCGGGTTGTCGGCTCGCCTCGACCACGGCCCCACGGCGCTCTCCGGCGGAGAGCGGCAGCGGGTCGCCATCGCGCGCGCCTTGGTGAACGATCCAGCCCTGGTTCTCGCAGATGAGCCAACTGGCAACCTCGATGCGCGCACGGGTCACGAGATCATGGCGATCCTCCGCGGTCTGGCGCGTCGTGGGAAGGCACTGGTGATCGTCACGCACAACCCCGAAGTCGCCGAACACGCCGACCGCGTACTCACGATGAAGGACGGATGGCTGACGATCTGACCGGCGGCGCGTT
>CAYVDO010000299.1:0-10471 GCA_964450125.1 uncultured bacterium | reverse complement strand
GGCGTCCCATCGGTTTCGGCGGCGACGGAGCGCCGCCCTCCAGCCCGGGTCACGACGGGGTCGTTCCAAATCGTGGTGGGTCATTTAGATGGGCCATGAGACGTGCCACGGCAAACCGGCGGGCGTGGTGATTGGTGTCGCAACCGAGGACGACTGGTTCGAGTACCGACTCGAGCATCATCCGGAGTTCCTGCGTCAGATCGCTGCCGTGCGGCGGGCGATTCGAGACGGCCGTGGGACGCGGCTCGAGGACCTCAACTCGAGGGCTGGGCTTCGGGGTCGCCGGGGTCGATGACGTAGGGTTCGCCGTCGGGGTGATCGGAGAGATCGGTCTCGCCGAGGGGCAGGCGGTCGTGGCCGAGGGCGCGTGCGGCGTCCACCGCGCGGTCGAGGGCGAAGTCGAGGAAGCGCTCGCGTAGCCGACGCAGCAGTGGGTTCACGGGAGTCTCTTTCCACCTGCGACGAGGGCGGTCACCAGCGCAGCTCGTGGGTGACGTCGTCGGGGCCGACGATGCTCAGCACCATGCGTTCGGCGTCGAGGTAGGTGCGCGCCACGCGGCTCACGTCGGCGAGGGTCACGGCGAGGATTCGCTCGGGGTAGGCGAGGTACTCGCGGTAGCCGAGTCCGTAGCTCTCGTAGAGGCTGAAGGCCTCGGCCTGAGCGGACGAGGATTGAAGCGCGATCTCGAAGGTGCCCACCAGGTTCCGCTTGGACCATTCGAGCTCGGCTTCGGTGATGCCGTCGTCGCGGAGCGAGCGCAGCTCGGCCGCCAAGCCGTTCATGCCCTGGATCGCCTTCTCCGGCGAGGTGGCGATGTAGGCACCCACGTAGCCGGGATCGAGTCCGTCGCGGGTGAACGAGAACACCGTGTAGGCGAGGCTCTGCCGGTCGCGCAGCTCGAGGAAGAGGCGCCCGCCTTGGCCGGAGAGCACCGTCGACATCACTTCCAGCGTGAAGCGGTCGGGGTGGTCGAGGCGGACGCCGGGGAACGCCAGCACCACGTGGGTCTGCTGCTTGTCGAGGGCGGCGCGGAAGCCGTGCTTCACGCCGGAAAGTGGGACGACGGCGGGCACGGTGGGGGCCTCGTGAGGCTCGCATTCCCAGGTGGCGAGACGTGCGTGCACGGCGTTGCGCACGCGCTCGGGGTCGATGTTGCCGACCACGGCCAGCACCAGGTTCGAGGGGCGCGCGTGGCGTGCGTGGAAGGCGCGCAGGTCGTCGGCGGTGATCGCGGTGACGCTCTCGACGGTGCCGATGGTGGGGTTCGCCGCGGGATGGTCGCCGTAGAGGTCGGCCTGCATCCGCTCGAACGCCAGCCGCGCCAGGTCGTCCTCGCGGGCTTCCAGATCGTGAAGGACGTCGGCACGCTCCTTCTCGACCTCTTCCTCGGGGAAGGTCGGGAACATCAGCACCTCGGCGAGGAGCTCGAGAGCCTCTTCGAAGTGCTTCGATTGGAAATGGCCGCGGGCACCGAAGCTGTTCCGGCCCGAGAAGCCGTCGAGGCTGCCGGCCATCTCGTCCACCGCGCGGGCGATGTCTTCGGCGTCCCGAGTCTCGGTGCCGCGGGTGAGCATCGAGCCGACGAAGCTCGAGATGCCGGCTTTGCCCGGCGGCTCGATGCGCACGCCGCCCAGCAACACCGCGGACATGGACACCACCTCCACGCCGGGTCGCTGGCGCACGATCAGCTCGAGCCCGTTGCTGAAACGCTCGACGAGGAAGTCGCCGTCTTGCTGCAAGCTGCTCTGTTCTGTGCGCGCGACGGCGGCATCGGCCTGGTCGAGAAGCCGTGCCAACGCCGCGTCGTCGAGCTCCGTCCGCTCGTCGTCCGGCAAGAGCAGCACCGCCGAGAGCTGGTCCAGGGTGAGGTAGCGCTGGGCCACCTCCAGGATCTGCGCGGCGTTCACCGAGCGCAGGCTCTCCAGGTAGCGGCCCTCGAAGCGCCAGTCGTCGGCGAGGCTCTCGTAGAAGCCGAGGGCGCGGGCGGCCCCTTGCGCCGACTCCTTCTCGTACACGAAGTCGCTCTCGATCACGCCCAGCGCCTTTGCCAGCTCGCGTTGCGGCAGCGGCGCGCGCCGTACTTCGTGGAGCTGCTCGAAGGTGGCGTGGACGGCGTCCTCGAGGTTCTCGGGGTCGAGCTCGAGACCGATGACGAAGAGCCCGCGGTCGCGCGGCGTCATCGCGAAGGTGAAGATCGAGTGCACCAGCTCGGCGCGCTCCTTCACCTCGCGCCAGAGCCGCGAGCTGTCGCCGTCGCCGAGCGCCGCCGCCATCACGTCCACCGCCGCCACGTCCGCCTCGCGGATCGAGGGCGCGGGAAAGCCGAGGTAGAGGAGCGTCTTCTTGTACGGGCCGCGCGCCACCCGTGACCGCAAGCCGGCCGGTCGCGGCTCGGGAAGGCGCGGGCGGTCCGGTATGGCGCAGTCGGGTGCTGTGCCGAAGAGGGAATCGATCCGGGGGCGAAGGGCCTCGGCGTCGACGTCGCCGGTCACCACCAGCGTCAGGTTCCGCGGTACGTACCATTTCTGGAAGAACGTCTCGACGTCGCCGCGGGTGAGACGCGTGAACACCTCGGGATCGCCGATGGTCGAAGTCCGGTACGGATGGCGGAGGTACGCGGTCTCGAAGAGCAGCTCGTAGATCTTGCGATCCGGCATGTCCTCGCCGCGCCGGAACTCCTCGTGCACCACTTCCAGCTCGCGCGCGAGCTCGTCGGCATCGAACGCGGAATGGAAGACCGCGTCGGCGAGCACGTCGAGGGCCACGTCTACGAAGCGGCTCGCGATCACCACGTGGTACACGGTCGAGTCTTTGGTGGTGTAGGCGTTGATGTCGCCACCCGCCCCCTCGATCTCGCGGGCGATCTCGCCCACGCCCCGCCGCGACGTGCCCTTGAAGAGCATGTGCTCGTGGACGTGCGCCAATCCCGACTCGTGGGGAAGCTCGTCCGCGCTGCCGGTTCCGACCCAGACCTGCACGGCCACCACCGGAGCCGAGTGATCCTCGGCGACCAGCACCTTGAGGCCGTTCGGCAGCACCCAGCGCACCGGCTCGAAGAGCCCGCCTTCGAGGGTGGTGCCGTGCGCGCTACGAGCGTCGACGGGGAGAAGCGTGTCCATGATCGTGGGAGCGTGCGGATTTGCCGCGAAATCGCGGCGAAAATGCGCGCTCGGCAAGTTACCCGCCGGTTTCCCGGCGAGGCAAGGAGGTCCGCGCTGCCGCGGAGGGCTCGCGGCGGCGCGTGAGCCCGTGTCCGCGGCGGGGTCGAGCGCCGCGTCAGGCGGGTGTGGTGCTCTTGATGAACGGGCTCAGCAGATCGGCGATCGTCGAGCCGGCGCGGAAGAGGCCGTACCAGAGCAGGAATCCGATGAGCAAGAACGGTAGGAATGCCGCGAGCAAGAGCAACATGAATCACTCCTCGTTGGCGCTGAATTTCGCCAGATCTTCGCGCTGCCAGTGGGTGCCGTCGGCGTAGTCCACGCTCAGGACCACGGCCTCGATCCGCGCGGCGCCGAGAAACCCGGTGAGCGGCCAGGGGCCGCCGGCGAATGCCTCGCTGGGGCCGCCTTGACGGCTGCCGCCTGCGGCGATGAACCAGGTCGTACCTTTGGTGAGGTGCTTGAGCGCCGTACCGCGGTCATCGTAACAGCGCATTGCCACCTTGTAACCCACGACCGTGCGATTGCCGCGGTTGGTGAGGCGCAGGTTTGCGAGCGGTACTCCGAAGCGATCTTCCTTGAGCCAGGTGCGTGAGATCTCGAGGGGGGCGTCGGCGTTGGCGTCCGCGACGCCCGGCTCGACGTGGGCGCCGGCGCCGGTATCGCCGCCGGCTGCGGTGTCAGTTCCCGTCGGGCCGGTGTGCCCCGCTGGCGTCGCGGGCTCCGCGGGCGACGGTGCGCCGTGCACCGCCGCCAGTGGGCCGGTGGCGGTGCGGCAACGCTCGATGCGGCTCTTCGCTTCGGGAACGAGCGGGCTGGTGGGGAAGCGCCGCAGCAGCGTCTCGAAGCGCGCACACGCGGCATCGCCCCAGCCCCGTTCCAGGTCGGCGGACGCCTCGGCGAAGAGCACGCGGTCGTCTTCCTCGAGCTCGGTGAGGCGCTGCTCGCAGGCCGCGAGCTGCTGCGCGATCGCATCGGTGCCGGCATCGCTGCTCGAGCCCGCACCGCGGCAAGCAGCGCCGATACCCGCAACCCACACGAGCGCGACGATCCATCGCTTGGGGTCGTGGCCGTGGCGATCGCGATCGCTCGACGCTGGTCGCGCGCTGCGTGAGCCGGTCTTCGCGAGATTCATGCTGCGCATCGTGCCGCAAGCCTCACGCCTCGAGCCCGGCGCGCGGTCGCCGGAGATTCTGCCCCGAGCTGGCCGATGTCATGTCAGGGGACTGGTCGAGCCCCTCGCGCTACGCGTCGCCGGAGTGTGCCGGTCCGAACATCGGTGAGACACGAGAATCCGGAACACGCTCATTTCAGCGCTAGCTAGGAACTTCCGCTGGGATCACTCGCCGTTTCTTCAGTCGGCACGCCGCACGATACCCGTATTGACCAGGCGACGGTAGAGGTAGCGCTTCTCGATTTCGGCTTGGCCTTCGTTGCCGGCGCGGTTGTAGTCGTCGACGAATTTGCCCACGAAAACCACGGTGTCGGCGAAGCCGCCGTGCTCCTTGCGCAACACGCGCATCGAGAAAACGTCGTCGGACGGCAGCACCACGTGGTAACGCCACCAGAACACCGCGATCGTGGCGGGCACCGCGAGGCTGGTCAGCACTTGCGCGAGCCGGATCGCCTTGGACGGCTTGGGCGCGGGCGCGGGCGTGGGCTCGGTGCGACGGCTTCCCACGGGCTTGGTCATGGTCGTCTCTCCCCGTGGAATCGCACCTCGCTCGCGTGCGTGAGGTCGACGTGAGTCAAGCCGCCGCGCGGCGCCACGTCGCCCACCAGCGCACACGCGTCGGTGAGGCGGCAAGAGTCGCAACGCTGCGTGTCCACCGCCCACGGATGCGGCTCGATCCGAACCACCGTACGGCCCATGGGGTCACGCCCGAGAGCCAGCACGGCGATCTCGCCGAGCTGCGGCTCGAAGCCGCGCGGGTCGCTCGACGAGCCGCCTTCGACGCGCAATCGATCGCCGAAGTAGCTCACCGCGAAAGCGCCGACCGTGCCCCCCTCCGAGGCGAAGTCGTGGTTGGTGCATTCGAGCATCACGTCGCTCAGGCGCTGGATGCGGCCGTCGCTCGAGCGCACGTCGGCGCTCACAGCGGCACGTTCCCGCTGGGCGCGAAAGCGGGCCAGTGCCGCGACGGCTTGGGCGCGACGCGTGAGCGCCAGCGCGTCGGCTTCAGAGATGAGCGGCGCGTCGCCGCGCGCGGCGTGCTCGGATGCGCTGGCGATCGCGCCGTAGAGCCGCGCCAAACGTTCGAGCACGCGCGGATCGACGCTGGAGCGTTCCAGTGCGCCCCGCACCGTGCTCTCGGCGTCCTCGAAGCGGACGTGGGCGAGGTAGATTCCCACTGCTTCCTCTAGAGCTGCCGCGTCGGGCGGCACGCGATCGAGGCGCGCTGCGAGCGTGGCGAGCGACTCCCGCGCCTCGGTGTCGAGCTCACCCGGCGCCGTCGTCGCGCAGCCGAGCGCAGCGACGAGCGCCAACGTCGCAAGCGTTGGCCAGAACCGCATCGGCGGCGATCTTATCTGAACTTCCCGAGGTGCCAGCCTTGAAACCTCGTGTTCCTGCACGACGCGCCGCAAGCGCCAGCGAGCGGCGGCGACGCCCCTCGGGTGCCGCTCGCCTCGGCTTCCGTGAGCAGGTGCTGCGTGTGATCCAAGCCGTTCCGCGCGGGCAGGTCCTCTCGTACGGCGACGTGGCGCAGCTCGTGGGCCGGCCCCGCGCCGCGCGAGCGGTAGGGATGGTGCTCCGGGGCCTGCCGGAGGGAACGCAGGTCCCCTGGCACCGCGTGCTCTCGGCGGACGGCACGGTACCGCGCCGCGGCCGGGATACTTGGGCGGCGATTCAGCGTGGGCTTCTGGAGGCGGAAGGGGTGCCGTTCGGCGCCGACGGGCGCGTCGTGATGGAGCGAGCCCAAGTGCGTGGCCGTATCGGCTGAAACTTCCGGGTTGAACGCAAGAACGCCGACGGGGCGTGCTGCCCCGTCGGCGTGATCCGCGATGCGTCCTGGAGTGAACCGGCCGTCAGCTTGCGGCGCTTCGTGCGCTCACTCGAGCGGCAGCCACAGGCTGGCGCCACGTCGCGCGCGGGCGCGCTGCTCGCGGCCCTGGCGCTCGACGCGTCCGTCCACCACGAAGCGCTTGCAGCTCAAGCACTTGGTCACGAACTCGTTCTGCGAGAAGCGGATCTGGTAGACGCTCTTCGCACCGCAGTGCTCGCAAACCGAGGGGCCGGACGATGCGCTGCGGCGGGGTATGGCGGCCGTCGCGGCGGTGGCCGGCTTCGCGGGCGGGCTGGCGATGGTCCAGGGCGCGGGCTCGAGCGCGGGCGCCGCCGCTTCGGAGGTTGCGGGGACAGAGTCGGTGATGGGCTCTCCGATGCCCGTGACGGGATCGATCGACCAGCGGCGGTGGGAATCGAGGTTCTCGGCGATGAGCACCTTGCGGCCGTCGGATCGATGGCCAGCGCCAGTCCACCGCATGCCCAGATGTGCCATGGCGTTCATCGAGGGTCCCTTTCCTGCCTTCGTTGCCCCTGACTTGGTGCGCGCACACAGCGTACGGAGGTCAGTGCAGGTCGTATCCAGGGCCATCTCACGGCGAGAAACCATCGCAAGCACCGTGCCACAGCCACTGGATCTTGGGTCGCGTCTCCCTTTTCACCCCAACATACAGGTCATCGTGTGGTGTTCGTGTGACATCGTTGCACAATCTGAAGAATGACGCAACGCATTAGATGCGGCGCGTCATCGTGGCGGGCGATTACGCCGGTAGGCGCCAGCCGTCAGCAACTCGGCACTTGTTGCGTCAGGATCGGCCCGTCGGGCCGATTTGGTGCACGTCGATCACGGGACGACGAGGGTCGTCACCACCTGTCCGGTGTTCGCGTGCTCATCGCTCGCCAGCACGCTCACGTCGTAGCGGCCGGCGGCGAGCGGCTCGGGGAGCGTCAGGCTGCCGTTGCCGTCGGGTGTCCCCTCGACGGCAACGAGCACACCGGATTCAGAGCGAATCTCGAATCGCGCCGAGGTGGTGTCGGGGCGCTGCGGGCGGTAGCGGAAGGCGTCGGGTGTGTTGGGATCGGCGTCGGGATGCGGTTCGGGGTAGCTCACGGTCGCGCTCACCGATCGACCGTCGCTCCGCACGTCGCTCACGACGAGTGAGCGGGCCTCACGCACCCGGAATGGGCTCGACGTGAACCGGTACGGTGTGCCCTTCCAGTAGGGAGGCTCGGCGCTCGCCTCGCTGCCGTCGTAGTTCACGCCCTCGACCATGAATCGGTACGTGCCGGCGGGGGTGCTCGCGACCGTTTCCCAGTGGAGGGACCAGAGGTGTGGCTCGGTGGAGGCGTGGGTCTCGTCGTAGTCGTAGACGAGGATGGTTTCGGGGCCGGCTTCGTCGATCGGCCGTCCGCCTGCGCTACGCAGCACCTCGAACTCACCAGCCGCGTTCTCGCGCTCGATCACCACGTGCGGCGTATCGAGCTCGGGATCGCCGCCGATGAACGAGAGCACCGCGGCGCCGAATCGGTCGGTCGTCTCGGGTTGCCGGACCACGCCCAGGTCGTGAGACGCCGTGGGCCGCACCAGCTCGAGGGGCACCGGATCGTCGTACGCGGGTGAGTCTTCGGGCGGTGCCGGATCGGTGGTGACCAGGGAGCGCGCGAGCTCGACGGAGCGCTTCATGATCCACTCACCCCACAACGGTCCCCAGGGCTGGAGCTGCATCTCGTAGCCGCCGGTGATCCAGTCCTCCTTGAGCAAGATGTATTCGAGGTAGTCCTGGCTGTACCCGAACACCCAGGTGTCCGGGAACGAGGTGTCGGGCACCCGGTGGGCGAGCTTCTGGCGCAGCTCCATCGAGAGCGGCGTGGTCGGCTCGCCCGGAACGGCGGCGATGGACAGGTCCCTGAGCGCTGCGGTCTCGCCGTCGTGGGTCACCGATGCGCCACGGATTCGAACCGAGGAAAGCTGGGTGTCGAAGAGCAGGAAGGGCTTGCGATACGGGCCGCCCTCGGGATTCGAGCCGATCACGATGTCGCTCAGCGCGTCGTCGGTCGAGCCGTCGACGAACACCGAATCGAAGAGCAGCGGGATGATCAGCTCGCGGGCGATCTGCTCGAGCAGTGGATTGCTCAGGCTCACGGGGCGCGTGAGGCACACGAACGGGTCGTTGAAGTCCGGAATGGGAGTGTTCTGGATGAGCGCGTCACCGCACAGGAGCTGGCCGAACGGCGCGCCCCAGCGCGGGTACGGCGCCTCCAGCTTGGGATCGTCGTAGCCGAGCACCTGACGGTCCTGGCGCTGGATCGAGGAGATCACGTCGATGCCGTCGACGCGGTCACGGGGCACCGCCCGCTTCCACAGGTCGGAGATGATCGACGCCATCCTCAGTCCCGTCCCCTCGACCTCGGCGAACCCGACCGCGGTAGGCGAGATGTCTCCGGCGGCACCCTGGATGTGCATGACCATCGCCGAGTGGCCGATGGTGTCCTCGACCGCGTGCTCCATGCCGAGCGTCACGTCGCCCGACATGAAGAGGTTGGTGTCGAGGGAGGCGGTGCCGTGGAGGCCGAAGTGGAAGAGAACTGCGAGCGGGCTGCCGTCGGCCTCGTCGACGCGGAACACGCTGAGACGCGGATCCTTGATGGACCCGTCTGGCTTGCCGTCGCCGCGAAGCTCGCCGTCGTCGTTCGATCGCGAGATGTCCGCGTTGTCGACGAGGTCGTCGTCGTCGTTGCCGATGCGGCGGTCGTAGTAGACGAGGTCTTGGGGGTCGAAGTTGGTCTCGGTGGCGATGCCGAGCTTGGCGGGCCGACGCGCGGCGAGCGCCTCCTCGGCGGCGCGGGCGACGCTCTCGGCGAAGCGCTCGAAGATCTCCTGATCGTAGGCGTCCATACCGCCCACCGAGACCAGGAAGTTGTTCCAGAACGGTGCTCCACTGTGGTGCGTGTGGCTCGCCGTGAGCAGCAGGGTCCGCTGCAGGTCCACGCCGGTGTGCTGCTTCACGCGTTCGACCACCCGATTGCGCAGCGCCAAGAGCGGGAAGATCGCGTCGATGTGCTCGACCACGACCGTCTCTTCGCTGGCACCTTCCGGCTGCCAGGTGAGCGCCAGCGCCTGCACCCGCGGCCGCGTGTGGATGCCGATCGAAGGTGGCACGATCCGCGCGTGCGGCCGTGGCCGCCCTTCCTTGCCTTCAGGCGCCTCCGGCCCGCCGCCGAAGGGGTGGTAGATGAGCGCCTCGACGCGACCGCCGTAGCCACCGAGGCTCACGCCGACCGGGAAGTCGAGATAACGGCTCGACGTGCCCGCGCTCAGCCCCACCGGCGGTGGCGTCGGCGGTGTGATCGCCGGTCCGCTGGCGGTTCCGTTCGAGGTGTTGTCGCAGCTCGCGCAGGCGAGCAGCGCCACGAGTGGAAGGACGGCGAGCCCTCGCCACAGCGCGCTCGCGTGACGGTGGGATCGATCTCGGCGCATCCGCCGTGCGCACGTTCGGCCGGAAGCGGACCTGCCCTCGCGCGCGCCTTCCGACGCGTGTGCGCCCAACGTAGCGGCTTCGGTCCGGGGCCGAGTCACGGCGTGGATCTTCCTCAAAGTGTCCTTCTGGGATTTCGTCGCGGGTCGTCGGTAGGGGCGGCCGCGATGCCGCTCGCAACCGCCCTGCATCGGCGGGCGGGGTTTCGCCCGCGCCTACGGGTTGGCGCTCGGGTCGATCCAAGTCGTGTGTGGTCATCTAGGAGCGCATCGGGAAATTCGTTCCCGACACACTCCTCGCCTCGCCGAAGGCGAGGATCGGCGAGCGCAGCCGAACCGAGTTGGGGGTGGGGCCCCGAAAAGGTCACGCCTTTTTCGGGGCGGGTGTCTGGAACAGACCCCCGGGGAGGCATCGAGCGAGGATCCAGTCGCCGTGCGCGGCACATTTTCCGACAGGCTCCTAGTGCGGCAGGAAGTAGCCGATCGCCGCGCCCGCGAGCAGCGTGGCCGTGGCGATCGCGACGGCCAGTCCGACGGAGAACGATTTCCGGGCGGGCTTGGCGTTGTAGAGTTCCTGGATGCGGTCGAGGCCCTGCAGGAACTCGTCCGCACTCTGGATGCGTTTCGCCGGATCGGTATCCATGCAGCGGGTGATGAGCTCGGTGACCGCGCTGCGCACGTCGTCAGGAACGTCGTCCGCGATCCGCGTGGGGCTCGCCGGATCGAGCGCGACGGATTCCTTGAGCCCCTTGGCGACCTCGAGCGAGATGCTCTCGGGATTCACGTCCGTGGGCATGTCGAGGACCAGCACATTGTAGAAAACGACCCCGAGC
>CAYVDO010000298.1:0-10492 GCA_964450125.1 uncultured bacterium | reverse complement strand
CTGCGGCAGCAGGCGCTGCCGCAGTCTCGGTTTGCGGCGCCACCACGGCGACCACGGCGAGGCGCGGATCCGCCACGGCCGCCACGCCCTCGCTCAAGGTCAGATCGGATACGTGGATGGACTCGCCGATCCCAAGCGACGAGACGTCGACGTCGACCGAGGCGGGGATTCGATCCGGCAAGCAACGCACGTCGAGCTCGCGCAAGATGTGCTCTAGCGTGCCGCCGTCATCCACACCCGGCGCCTTGCCGACGACGTGGATGGGCACCGTCACCTCGATCTCGCGGTCCATACGGACTTCGTAGAAATCTGCGTGGATGATGCGGCGCTTGACCGGATCGCGCTGCGCATCCTTGAGGATCACCATCTGGCCATCGAGTTCGTCGGTCGCCGAGGTCTTGAGACGCAGCAACCGGTCTCTGCCGGTTCGCCCTGCCACGGCGTGCGCCGTCGCGGGGTCCAGCGTGATCGGAATCGCCGCGCGACCGGGACCGTAGAAGACACCGGGGATTTGCCCCGCGCTGCGAAGCTTGCGCGCCATGCCCTTGCCGTGGGCGGCGCGGCGCTCGACCAGAATCTCGTTCGACTCCATCGTCACGTTTCCTCGAAGAGCAACGCTCGGCGGATCTGCCGAGGCTCACACGAACAAGTCACTGAGAGAATCATTGTTCTGGATACGGCGGATCGAATCCCCGATGAGCGGCGCTAGCGACACGACCTTGATCTTGCCGCAAGCCTGTGCAGCTTCGGTCAGCGGGATCGTGTTGGAGACCACGATCTCCTGGAGCGGGCTCTCCTCGATGCGCTTGACCGCCGGCCCCGAAAGCACCGCGTGGGTACAGCACGCGTACACGGCCTTGGCGCCGTTGTCGCGAATCGCCTTCGCCGCCTGCGTGAGGGTGCCGGCGGTATCCACCATGTCGTCGCAGATGACCGCGACCTTTTCGCGAACGTCACCAATCACGTTCATGATCTCTGCAACGTTCGGCGCGCTGCGGCGCTTGTCGATCATCGCGAGCGACGCACCGATGTTCTTCGCGTACGCCCGCGCGCGCTCGGTACCGCCTGCATCGGGCGAGACCATCACGACCTGCTCGCCGTCGAAACGCTCCGCGATGTACGGCAGGAACACGGGCTTCGCGTAGAGGTTGTCGACGGGGATGTCGAAGAATCCTTGGATCTGGCCCGCGTGCAGGTCCACCGTGAGGACGCGCGATGCACCCGACGAGGTGAGCAGATTGGCGACGAGCTTGGCGGTGATCGGCACCCGGGGCGCCACCTTGCGGTCCTGACGCGCGTATCCGTAATACGGCAGCACTGCGGTGATCCGGTCTGCCGATGCGCGACGGAACGCATCGATCAAGAGCAACAACTCCATCAGGTGATCGTTGACCGGCGACGAGGTGGACTGGACGACGAAAACATCGCGGCCGCGCACGTTCTCGTTGATCTCGACCCGGATCTCGCCGTCGCTGAAGCGCGTGACCATCGCCTTGCCCATCGGAATACCGAGGTAGGCGCAGATCTCTTCCGCGAGTGCCGGGTTCGAGTTCCCCGAGAAGACCTTCAGCGATGCCAAAACTTGCTCCCGCAGGACGAATCGTTGGAATTTCGGGGGTCGCGCATGCCGCGGCGCGGCACGGCCGTCAAAGGTAAACGCGCTTACCTACCGCACGTCGGCTCGGATGTCAAACCAGGCCCTTCATGGAACCGCGAACGATTTCAGGGATCTTCGACGATACAGGATACGATCGGGCTGGGGCGCCAGGATTCGAACCTGGATAACCGGCTCCAAAGGCCGGCGTCCTGCCGTTGGACGACACCCCAACGCGGGCCAGCGGGCCGCCGAGAACGACCCGCGCCGCAGCCCGCGAGTGAAGCGCGGAACGCAGGTCGACGTCAATGCAGGCGTTCCACGGGCCGACCATTGCAGGCTCACGGCGCGAAGCGTAGGCGGGCCTCGGCATGGGCGACGACGTCGTCCAACGCGATCCACTGCTCGCGGCGATCGTTGGCGAGCCAGCGCGCGAGCTGATCCCCGTAGTGGATCGCTGGATCGATCTGCACGGGCTTGAAGAGCCCCCTATCCGGCTCGAGATCGTTTTGACCGCCGGGAAGCACGTTCACCGCCGTGGTTCCTCCAGGCGTCAGCTCGATCACGTGGCGCATGACCGGCCCGCTTCCAGGCGACCAGGGTGGCGGCCCGCTCACGCCAGCCGGATCGACGGTCTCGATCGCACCCGGACGCGGATAGCCGCGGGGAGTGCTCGCGGTGATCGGCGCGGACGGCAGATTGAAAACGGGCAGGATGGAACCGAGTGCCAGGTCCTCGAACGTGCTGGTGTGGGCAGCACCCCAGCGCCAACGATCCGGATCGTCCGAGCCGAAGAACGTGCGCAGATCCTGGATTGCGTCCGCCATCGCCAACACCAGCGTCCGGTTCGGACTCTCGATCTCGGGCGTGCGGATGTCGTCGAAGAGCCGACTCTGCCCCGCCTCGTCTAGCGTCGCGACCCGCAACGTGCCGGTCTCCGCGACATCCGTCAGCAGATGGTGCAACACGGTCAGCGTGGTGCGTGTGCCGAACGGCGAAAGCCCCGCCGCCGCGAGCTCGTCGCCCAGCAGTCGCTCTGCCAGGCGCCCCCCCCAGGCGTGGAAGATCGAGCACGCCACCGAATCGTTGATCTCTTCGTTGGACGGCTTGGTGCCGGTGAGCGCCTCTTCGACGCCGATCGGGCAATCGCCCGACCACGCACCGAGCCGGCGCTCGGCCTGGTCGAGCAAAGAACCCGGCACCGGCAACCCCGCGCGGGCGGCAGCGTCGTCGAGGGCTGCGACGATGCGCGGTGCGAACTCGAGCCCGACCAGCGAAACGTGATCGTTTTGGATCGCGATCATGTCGAGAAACGAGATCTTGCCGCGCGCGAGCACTTCTTCGATCCGCTGCTGGACTCGCCCTGCGCGCAGTCCCTCGGTGTGGTCCCACCCAAGATAGATGCCATCGTCGAGAGGATCGTTGTCGTTGATGCTTCCGATCTGGTCGTTGTTGGCGGTCACGAGCCAGCCACGCTCGGGATTGCGCGTTTGTGGGATTCGGTCGTCGGGCAAGAAGCGCGGATTACCTTCCACATCGGTCAGCCACTCGAATTCGCCGGTCCCGGGCAACGGGCTGTACGGCCCGAGCGCCGGTGTCATCGCGGCGGCAGCACGCAGCGGCACGAGCGCATGAGGGAAATAACCGATGTTCCCGGCAGAATCGGCGCCCACGAAATTCTGCGCGCCGACACCGAAGCTCGAGAGCGCCTGGAAGAAATCGTCGATGCCATCGCTCTGCATGAGGTCGTAGAAGGCGGCGACGTCGCGCGTCGCCTGATGCCCGGTCCAGCGGAAAGTCATGTTGCCCACCGACTCGAGTCCGGTGACGCCGTCGCTCGGATCGGGATCAGGGACCTGCGGTCCGTGGTGCGGCACGATGTCGATGGGTTGCGTGACGGACTTCGCCTTGCCGCCCACGAGCTGACGCACGAGGTAGGACTGCTGGATGGTGCGAACGGGCACCTCGGCGCCCTGGAAGAGCACTTTCCTGTTGGCACCGCTACCGGACACTTGCTCGACGTACACGTCGACTACGTCGTAGTTCGCGACGGTTCCGCCCCAGGCGAGGGAGCGGTTCTGACCGAGCAGGATGCCGGGAATTCCGGGAAAGCCAGCGCCGTGCACGTCGATCCGGCCGCCCGCGAACGTCTTGTCGTCGAGGTGCAGAAAGTAGAACGTGGACGGATTGGGAAGCGCCAGGTGTGGATCGTTGGCGAGCATCGGGTGGCCGGATTCCGTCAGATCTCCGCTCACGATCCAGTTGTTGGAGCCGGCGCGCTCGCGGCCGAACGGGCTCATCGAGCGAGCGCGGCTCTCCGACGCCACGATGCGTCGCGCCAGATCCGGATCGACCTTCGGCATCGACGCGGCGCGCGCGGCGCCTGACGCAACCCTCGCCGCAGGCGGGGGAACGGCGAAGGCGGGGATCTCGTCGGGCGGCATCGTGGTCGCCGGGTTGATGGGCTCGAAGCGTTCGACATCCTCGGCGGTACCACTCGGGATCGCTCCGCGAGCCTCGGCGTCACGCAACGCCGTGAGCCGGCCGGCCCGATCGATCTCCGATCCCAGAGTCTGGGACAAGTCCCATTGCTGAAGCCGTCCCAGCACCAGCACGTGCTTGGGCTCCCAGCGTTCGATCGAATACGGCGAACCGAGCGTGAATAGCGTGTTGATGAGCTTGTACTGCTGGGGAAGCACCGCACCGTTGCGGCCAGCGCCGAGGTCGTCCAGATACGCGTTGATCCCGTCGCAATAGGCCTGCAGAAAATCGAGGAGCTCCGGGCGGGACGATGCCGTTTCCTCGACCAGTGCATCCTCGATGCGGCCTCCGTCCGGCGTGGTGAAGAGCGTCCGGAAATACACCGACGTCCCGAGCACCGACGGATCGAGCTCACCCAGAAGCTCGGTGAGACGACCCTGCGCCACCTTGCGCAGGAAATCCATCTGAAAAAGCCGTTCGTGCGCCTGGATGTAGCCGTTGATGAACGCACCGTCGCGCGACGCATCCCGCGGGTAGATGTGGTGGATGCCGTAGACGTCGCGAATGGCGTCGACTCGCCCGCTGAGGCCGGGCACCGTGACCTCGCTCGTGATCGCGACGCTCTCGAGCTTGGCGGCATCGGCACTACCGTTGCCGCCACCGCTGCTGCCTCCACAGCCGGTGACCAACACCATCGCAAGTACTGCCGTGAGCTTGCTCGCGTGCCACCGAATCATCGTTTCCCCTCCCCGCCCTCGATCGTTGCCGGCTCCAGCTCGCTTCCGCGCCGACGGGCGCCCATTCTGGTGGCGACGCTCGACGCCCGTCCAGCCCCGTCTGCGCCGCCGCGCCGACGATCGCACGACGCGCTCGTGGATGCGCCTGCTATGTTCGCCGCCACGACGCCCCGCGCGTGCGCTCCGCAACGATGCATCCCTTCGACCCGAAACAGCGCCCCCTACGTGCGTCGCTGCGAGCGATCCGGCTCGTGGCCACCGACGTCGACGGCACACTCACCACGGCGGGTGTGCTCACCACCGAGGTGGTGGCGCTCATCACCGAGCTCACGACTGCGGGCATCGAGGTCGTGCCGGTGAGCGGCCGAGCCGCAGGCGAAGTGCTGGGGCTGGTGCGCTACCTCCCGGGCGTGCGTCGTGGGATCGCCGAGAACGGTCAGGTCGGAGTCGAGCCGGACCGCCCGCTCACGTGGCTCGTCGAGCCTGGCGCTCGCGATCGGATCGAGCGCGACGCGCGACGGATCGCCGCGACGCTCGGTGAGCCGCTCGAGCTCGCGCCGGATGCCTTCTGCCGCGTCGGGGACGTCGCCTTCGAACGCGCCGGCCGCGACGACGCCACGATCGCCGGGCTCGCAAACGCGGCCGCTACCAGCGGACTGCACGTGGTGTGGTCGAGCGTCCACATCCACTTTTCGAGTGTCGCCCCGGACAAGGGAGCGGCGCTCGTGCGGCTGCTCGACGTCGACGGAATGCCGCGTGAAGCGGTGCTCACCATGGGTGATGCACCGAACGACGCAGGACTCTTCGTGCGAGGGCGATTCGGCGTCTCCATCGGCACGGCGGACGTGCGTGCGCACGCCGAGCACATCGCTGCGCGCCCCGACTACGTGTGCGCGACACGCGAGGGCGCGGCCTTCACGGAGGTTGCGCGCGCGCTACTGGCCGTGCGGCGCACCTGATCGAACGGAGACGGCACTCGTTCGGCGCGACGAACACCGCGCCCGGCGATCAGCCCGAGCTGCCCACCCGCGTCACGCTCCAGGTGCCGCTCTCTTCCGTCGGCGAAACCTGGAGCCACTCTCCGTCGATGCGATGGCCGCCCTTGGTCGCCTTCCCGGAAAGCACCAGGTCGCCGCCCCGGGCCGAGATGGCGAACTCGTTGGTGTCATCGAGCTTCGACTCCAGGGGCTCGGTGTCGAGCAACGTGTCGAGGAAGAGCCCCTCGGGATCGTAGACGCCGTCTGCGTCCTCGGACGCCACGTCGAAATCGAACCGATAGCTCTGCCCCGAGATCGGCACCACCACCAAGCTGGTGATCGTGTGGGACTTCGAGTCCGATGCGCTGACGAAAGCTCCCTGATACGAGCCCGAGAGATCCACCGGGGCGGGTGTGCCCCCGTCGCCGGATTTCTCCTGACTATCGATCCCGCAAGCCGCGAGCGGGATCAGGAACGCAATGACCAGCCGCGAGAACGCGACGACGCGCATTTCTAGATCGCTCCGCTTGAGTGGCCGCTTGGACGCTGGCGGCGCGGATTATAGGCGGGCGCCTCTTCGCGACTCAACCGAGCTCGACATGTGAGAGTGGTGCACGACCACACCCCACGAGCGACCGAAAGCGGAGGTTCGTGGGGCGCGGACAAACCGACTCAGGCGGTGGCGCGAACGGGCTCGGCTTCGACCTCCTCGCGAAATACGAACGTCTTGCTTGCCGGATCCAGCGTGGAGCGCACGTGCGTACCCTCGGGGAACGTCCCATCGAGGACCTTGAGAGCCAGCGGATCGAGCAGGTACTGCTGAATCGCGCGCTTCAGCGGCCGCGCGCCGAACACTGGATCGAAGCCCACCTCGCCGAGGAAGTCGAGCGCCTCGGGCGCTACCGCGAGCGTCATGCGACGGTCGGCGAGGCGATGGCCGAGGCGACGCACCTGGATGTCGACGATGGCGCGGATCTCTGCCTTGCCGAGCGGGCGGAACACGATCTTGTCGTCGATTCGGTTCAGGAACTCGGGCCGAAACACGTGCTTGAGCACGTCCGCCACGACGCCGTCGACGTCCCCGCCGCCGTGCTCGGCGCGTTCCTGGATCTCGCGGCTTCCCACGTTCGAGGTCATGACGATGAGCGCATTGCGGAAATCGACGGTGCGGCCTTTGCCGTCGGTCAGGCGCCCGTCGTCGAGAATCTGAAGCAACGCGTTGAAGACGTCGGGGTGCGCCTTTTCGACCTCGTCGAAGAGCACCACCGAGTACGGGCGGCGGCGCACCGCTTCGGTGAGCGCTCCCCCTTCCTCGTAACCGACGTAGCCCGGAGGAGCGCCGATCATGCGCGCCACCGAGTGCTTCTCCATGTACTCGGACATGTCGAGACGGATCATCGCCTTCTCGTCGTTGAAGAGCTGCTCGGCGAGGGCGCGCGCCAGCTCGGTCTTTCCTACGCCGGTGGGGCCCAAGAACAAGAACGACCCGATCGGCCGGTCCGGATCCTTGAGGCCGGCACGGCTGCGCCGGATCGCGTTGGACACCGCGACCAGAGCCTTCTCCTGCCCGATCACGCGCTCGCGCAACCGGTCTTCGAGATGCAAGAGCTTGTGCATCTCGCCCTCGAGCATCTTGGTGACGGCGATGCCGGTCCACTTCGAGACCACGGCAGCGATCTGCTCGGGGGTCACTTCCTCGGCGAGCATGGCGCCGTCGGTGTGGAGCTTGGCGAGCTTGTCGTTCTCGGCTGCGAGCTCGCGCTCGAGCTGTACGATGGTGCCGTAGCGCAGCTCGGCGGCGCGACCAAGATCGCCCTTGCGCTGCGCAGCAGCCTCCTCGACGCGCATGCCTTCGATCCGCTCCTTCAGCCCCTGGATGCGGACGATCACGTCTTTCTCGGCGGTCCAACGCGCCTTGAGCGACGCGCCGCGCTCCTTGAGCTCGGCGAGCTCCTTTTGGATCGTCGCGAGGCGTTCCTTGCTCGCGGCATCCTTCTCGCGCTTGAGCGCCTCGGCCTCGATTTGCAGCCGCAGCGTCTCGCGCTGCACCTCGTCGAGCTCGATGGGCAGGCTGTCGATCTGCATTTTGAGGGCGCTCGCCGACTCGTCCACCAGGTCGATCGCCTTGTCAGGCAAGAATCGGTCGGTGATGTAGCGGCTCGAGAGTGTCGCGGCGGCCACCAGCGCCGAGTCCTGGATGCGGACGCCGTGGTGAACTTCGTAGCGTTCTTTCAAGCCGCGCAGGATCGAGATCGTGTCCTCGATCGTCGGCTCTCCCACCAATACGGGCTGGAAGCGCCGCTCGAGCGCGGCGTCCTTCTCGACGTGCTTGCGGTACTCGTCGAGCGTCGTCGCACCGATCGCGTGGAGCTCGCCTCGTGCCAGCGCTGGCTTGAGCAGGTTCGAGGCATCCATCGCCCCTTCGGCGCTGCCGGCCCCCACCAGCGTGTGCATCTCGTCGATGAAGAGCACCACACGCCCCTGGGATTCGGTCACCTCCTTGAGCACCGCCTTGAGGCGGTCCTCGAACTCGCCGCGGTACTTGGCGCCTGCGACCATGGCGCCGAGGTCGAGCGCCACGACCCGCTTGTCGCGGAGTCCCTCAGGCACGTCGCCATTCACGATGCGCTGGGCGATGCCCTCGACGATCGCCGTCTTGCCCACACCCGGCTCGCCGATCAGCACCGGGTTGTTCTTGGTACGACGCGACAGGACCTGGATCACACGCCGGATTTCCTCGTCGCGGCCCACCACCGGATCGAGCTTGCCGCTGCGCGCCAACGCGACCAGATCCCGCCCGTAGCGTTCGAGCGCCTGGTACTTGTCCTCGGGATTCGCGTCGGTGACCCGAACGTTTCCACGCACGTCCACCAGCGCCGAGAGGATGCGATCGCGGGTGAGCCCGAGCGAGGCCAGGATCTGACCGACCGGATGTTTGGTCGCGCTTACCGCTGCGAGCAGCAAATGCTCCGTGCTGACGTACTCGTCCTTGAGCGCCGTTGCCTCGCGAAACGCCGTATCGAGCACGCGGGTCAGCCCTTGGCCGAGCGATGCTCCCGCTTCGGCCTCGCTGGCATAGCGCGCCAGCCCGTCGAGCCGTGCCGCGAGCTGGGACGTCAGCGCTCCAGGCTCCACGCCGGCCTTCCTCAGCACCGGCACGACGATCCCGCCTTGCTGCTCGAGCAACGCGAGCATCAGGTGCTCGAGCTCGACCTCCGTGTGCTGGCGCTCGGTCGCGATGCGCTGCGCCTCCAGCAACGCTTCTCGCGCCTTCTCGGTCAATCGATCCATGCGGATCATTCGCCACCTCCCGGCGCGGCCGCCCCCGCAACGTCGGCTCGCGGGCGCCGCGCGACTGCTCTTGAGGTAAGGCCGATTTGCTCCGAGTCAACTCGCTCGGCGGTTCGGATCGCCGCGACGCCGTCGGATCGAAACGCGAAACGCCACGCGGCGGACCGCGTGGCGTTCGGTGATGCGGAGGTGCCGAGGATCAGGCGCGCTTGGCCGACTCCACGAACTGCATGCGCAGACGATACAGGACTTCGGCAACGAGGTGCGCTTCGTCGGGGGTGAGATTGCCCTTGGTCTTCTGCTCCAACATCGCGATCAGGTCGATGGTCTGCTTTGCCAAGGCGAGATCGCGGTGCACTTGCTGCGTCATCGGGTCGGGGATCTCCCCCATGTGCATCAGGGTCTGGGTCATGAGCGAGAGGATGAAATTCGGAAAGTTGATGTCCTCTGCCGAGACCTCGGGCGGAGCAGCTCCGGGGCCTGGAACACCAGCCTCTTCCTCGCGCCCCTTGCGACCCAGAATGCGCTCGCGAAGCGAACGCTTCTTGGGCGGCTCTTCGGCCACAGGCGGCACGGCGGGCGGTGCTGGCTCGCGAACGGTAGCGGGTCGCGGCGGCGCCTCTGCGCCCGCCGCACCCGTATCTACCTTCACCTCGGGCTCCGCAGGCAAATCCTCGCGACGCTCACCTTCGGACGTGAATTGGCGGCGATCGCGCACACGAAACGTCTGTTCGCCACCGCCGTCCGCCCCGGGACGATCTCCCTCGCTCATGCGCCCTCACCCTCTCTCGAGATCGAGTCCAGCGTGTGTGTGCGCCGTCCGGCGCGCCGGTCAGCGCGAACCACTCACATCCTCGAACTCGGCGTCCACGACGTTGCCGTCGCCGCCCTGCGCGCCGCCCGGACCACCGGTTCCGCCGCCACCTTCGCCGGTCGGCCCGCTGGTCTTGCGGTAGATCGCCTCGGCCAGCTTGTGGCTCGCGCGCTGCAACTCCTCGGTGGCGGTCTTCATGCGATCGGTGTCATCCGAGCCGAGCGCCTCTTCGGCCTTCTTGAGCGCTTCCTCGAGTGGTTTGCGATCGTCCTCGGCAAGCTTGTCCTTGTGCTCGTCGAGATTGCGCTTGGTGCCGTAAATGAGGCTGTCGAGCTGATTGCGCGCGTCCACCTTGGCACGCTTGGCGTGGTCCTCGCTCGCATGCGACTCGGCATCCTTCACCATCTTGTCGATGTCGTCCTTGTTGAGACCGCTCGACGACGTGATGGTGATCTTCTGCTCCTTGGACGTGCCCATGTCCTTGGCCGACACGTTCAGGATGCCGTTGGCGTCGATGTCGAAAGTCACCTCGATCTGCGGCACGCCGCGCGGCGCGGGCGGAATGCCCACCAGGTGGAACTTGCCGAGCGTTCGATTG
>CAYVDO010000297.1:0-10510 GCA_964450125.1 uncultured bacterium | reverse complement strand
CATGCAGTGACCATTGGCCCGGCAGGTCGCCCAACCATCGGCTCACTGAATCTCGTTGACCGCATTGAGATCCGCTCGGCAACGAACCTCACCATCGCGATCTCGACGGCTCCCCGGAGCCACCAGCGCCCGCGGCGGATCCTCGGGGTCGCCTCCTCGCACCACGACAGTGCCGCGGCCCTCCTCGTCGACGGCCAGGTGGCAGGGGCGCTGGAGGAGGAGCGGCTCACTCGGGTCAAGCACGACCCCTCTCCCTTCCCCTTTGCAGCCACCGAGTACCTCCTCCGTGCGAACGACCTGACCTGGGACCAGATCGACCACGTCGCGATCGGCTGGGACTACAACCTCTACAAGGAGACTCCCTCAAGCCCCGCCCGGGGACGCGTATTCTTCGAGAAGTTGAGCCGAGCTGCGAGCTCGGGCGAGCTGCCGAGTCGGGACGTCTACGACCGCAACCGTGAGCGATTTCAGCCCGAGGTCGTCCGCGCGGCTCTGGAGGCGATGGCGCTGCAATCGGGCACCACCCACAGGCCTGAAGTGAGCTTCGTGCCGCACCACATGGCCCACGCCGCGAGCGCATACCTCCCGAGCGGTCTGGCGGACCCTGTTCTCACCGTAGTAATCGACGGATACGGGGACCTCGACACCTGCACGGCCTGGCGCGGTGAGGGCGGTCGGCTTGAGCAGCTTCGAGCGATCCACCTCCCGCACTCACTCGGCTGGGTGTACTCCGCCCTGACCGAGCACGCCGGCTTCAAGCCGGTCCATGCCGAGGGCGAGGTTATGGGGCTCGCGGCCTACGGCCGGCCCCGCAGCCCCGAGGAGCAGCGCCGCGTGCGCGGGCTCCACGCCGTGTTCGATCAGCTGCTCGAACTGGTGCCCGATGGCACCTTCCGGGTGCGGCCCGACTGGATCTACTTCGGGCAGTTTCCGTCGGGTCGTCGCGTCAACTCATCGCTCTCCTCCGCGCTCGCGGACCTCGTCCCACCGAACATCGCCAGCGGGGATCGAATCGATCCCGACAAGACCGGCCACCGACCGGTCGCGAACCTCGCGTACGTACTCCAGCAGCGGCTCGAGGACGCTGTGGTGCACGTAGTACGTGGCAGCTTGGAGGCACTCGGAGACGCGGCCGGTGGTGTCGCTCTTGCCGGCGGCGTCGCTCTCAACATCAGCGCCAACGGCCGCCTGATCGCAGACAAGGTGGTTTCCGCGGACCGGCTGTTCGTCCAGCCCGCGGCTGGTGACTCGGGGACAGCACTCGGCGCTGCGCTAGCGGTTGCGGCCGAGATCTACAGCATGGATCCGCGGTTCGATATGACCTCAGTCGGCCTTGGGCCTGCGTACGATCACGCGGCAATCGAACGCGCTCTGACCGCGGCCGGGCTCGTGGAAGGGGTCGACTACCGGGCCTACGAGTCGGACGAAGCGATGGTCGAGTGCGTCGCGAAGCGGCTCGCCGCCGGCGGCGCCATCGCCTGGTTTCAGGGTGGCAGCGAGTTCGGGCCACGTGCACTCGGCCACCGCAGCGTCCTCGTGAGCGCGAAGAACCGCGAAGCGGGTGACATCGCGAACGCCGTGAAGGGGCGTCAGCCCTGGCGACCGTCCGCGCTGTCGATTACCGAGGAGGGCGCCAAGCGCTTCCTCTTAGGAAGCGCGTCGCCGTCCGACCGCCACATGAACGTCGCGCTTCGGCTCACGAAGGAGGGTTACGACCAGATCGAGGCCGGTCGGCACGCTGCTGACGGCAGCACACGGCCCCAGGTCGTGCGGCCGGACACAAACCCGCTGTATCACCGCCTGCTGACCAAGCTCGGCGGGCTGACCGGCGTCCCGGCTGTCCTCAACACGTCGTTCAATCGACGAGAGCCCCTGGTCGAGTCGCCGGAGGAAGCGATTGACACGTACTTCTACATGAGCGGTCTCGCCGCGCTCGCCATGGGTCGCTTCGTCATCACAGGTCGCAAGGCCCCGTCCATCCGCTCCCTCCAGGACGAGTGGGTCACCCGAGACGCCTTTACGGAAGCTGTCGCGTCTGGTCGGATCGAGGCCTGGGATCGGCTATTCGATCTGGCTAACCCGTGGATCGAGTCGAGCCATCGCGTCGAAGTCAAAATCCGCACCTTCTCGCAGGATGTGCGGACCCTCGACGTTCCTCTCGTGAAGGAGTTCCTCACGGGCGGCGACGATGGTCCGGTGGCTCGGTACCTGGTGTCACGTATCCACAACGCGGCCGTCTCGCACGGCGCGTCAGCGATCGCCGTCGCGTGCACGAGCAAGCGTGTCGATCGAGTGATCCGAGACCGCATTAGGCGTCTGCTCGGCGAGATCGTGAGCCTTGAGCCCTTCGCCAACGCCGGCGAACCGATCCCCGTGGTCCCCGCCCTAGCCCCGCGCCGCGAGCCTCGCCCGAAGCGGTCGCCCATGCTCTCGAGCGCGGTACCCGAGAAGGGAACGAGCATCGGAATTGACATTGGGGCAACCACCGCCAAGGCGGTTCTGTGGACCAACGGCCAGGTCGCGTGGCAAATCCGAGAGCCGGCCCGCTGGACGAGCCCGGACGCGCTCGTCGGACAGATCAACGCGCTCACCGAGCAGGCGAGCCGACACGTGCACCGGGCCCGTGCCATCGAAGCCATCGGCCTCGCGCTGCCCGGCATCGTCGCGCACACCCGAGGGCGATCGAGTGTCCTGTGGCTGCCCGGCATCGAGCCCGAATGGGATGTGTCGTCGAACGAGTCGGATCGGCTCGATGCCTGCGGACCCTTCGCAACCTTTCGCGAAAGCCTGTCTGGCCTAGGCGTGTCCGCTCGTCTCACCATGCTGAACGACGTCGACGCTTTCGCCTACACCGAAGCTGTCGCCAAGCCCGAGCTGGCGAGCTGCCGGACTATGGTCCTTGCGTTCGGCACCGGCGTCGGCGACGCCCTGATCACCGGCGGCCAGCTCGACCCGACGCTGCCGCAACAGGCGAGCCAGGCGCTACTCAATCTGCCGCTGTCACCGTTCTCCGACCGTCAGGAAGAGTGCTGGCCGACGCTCGCGCGCTGGCTTGGTGCCGCCGGTTGGCAGCGGGCCGCCGCGCCACGGGGCATCGCGTGGCTCGACCAGGCGCTGCGTGACTCCGGTCCCGAACACGCCCGGGCGCGTCGCGTGGTCAGCAATCAGGCGGCCGTGCTCATGCGCTGGCTTGAGCAGACCCGGCGGCACCTCGACTTTGAAGTGCTCGTGCTAGCGGGTGGCCGCCTTCAGGGGCCGCTCGGCGAAGCCTTCGACGCGGAAGTCCGACAGCGACTTGACGACTCGTCGGTCGACGTCCGCTTGATCCCGTGTCACGACCCGGTGTTCGGCGGCGCGCTAGGCGCGGCTTGGTTCGCTAGGGACCGACGGTCACGGGAGCGTGCCGTGCCACGCTCGCGTCGCCGGGGCGCTCCTTACCCACGCCGGCGTTCGGACCAGCGGCGCACGCAGCTCGCGCATGGCTGAGACCCGCTCGTCCCTGCAACTGTCCAAGCCCAAGGAGGCTCCGTGTTCGATGACCGAATCTTTCGCGACCTAGAGACCGGATTGACGGTCGACCTAGGCGATGCCCCGTCGTCTGACTCGATCGACGTTGGGGAGGCCGTCGAAGCGATGAGCGAGTTCGAGCGCGGTGAGCGAAAGAACGAGAGCGAGCAGGTCGAGGTCGGGCACTACTGGCTCCGTGATTCGAGCTTGGCGCCGACACCTGAGATCCGCTCGTCCATCGAAACCGTCCTCGAGTCCATCCGCACCCTTAAGCGCGGCGAGCGAGATCACGTGCTGCTGGTCGGGATCGGTGGTTCTGCGTTGGGCGTCCAGTTAATCCACGACGCGATCCGAGGAGTTCGCGAAGACATCGCTGTCTCGTTCCTCGACAACACCGATCCGGACGGGTTCGTACGCGTTCTCGAGCCGATAGAGCCCAGCCGCACTTGGGCGGTCATCGTGAGCAAGAGCGGTGGAACGATCGAGACTCTGAACGGCCTCGAGGTCGTCAAGAAGCACTGGCAGGGGCGTGCGCGTTTCGAGGACCACGCCATCGCGATCACGATGCCCGGCAGTCAGCTCCACGATGCAGCGGCCGATTGGAAGCACCGTTTTCCCATTTGGGGATGGGTCGGCGGACGCACCAGCCTGTGCAGCGCCGCGGGCCTCGTCCCGATGCAGCTTGCTGGGCGAGACATCGATGCGTTTCTTGCTGGTGCGCGGGCCTGCGATGTCCTCACCCGCCGTGCACCGCGGGACGGGAACCCGGCGGCAGCCCTCGCCGCAGTCTGGTACGCCGCCACGCGGGGCCGTGGCGAGCGATCGTTGGTGATCGAGCCATATCGAGACCGGCTCCGACTTCTACCCGCCTATTTGCAACAACTCGTCATGGAGTCTCTGGGAAAGCGGGCGGATCGTCAGGGGCATGTCGTCGAGCAAGGCATCGTTGTGTACGGGAACAAGGGAGCCACGGACCAGCACTCTCTCATGCAGCAGCTCCGCGATGGGCTCGATAACGCTCTCGTCCACTTCATCGAGACCGAGCAGCCCGGACCGGCACCGCTCGGACGGGACGGAATCCCGGTCTCCGACTACCTTGTCTCGGCGCTGTGGGGCACCCGGTCTGCGCTCGCCGACCGGAACCGCCCCTCGGTCACCATCTGCATCCGCGATGTATCCGAGTTCTCGCTCGGCGTGCTCATCGCCCTTTTCGAGCGCACCGTCGGGATCTACGCCGAGCTCATCAACATCAACGCGTATGATCAGCCGGGCGTCGAGGCGGGCAAGCGAGCCGGACGAGCGAACCTGCATCTCCTCGAGCACCTCGAGTCGGCCCTAAAGGCGAAGCCCGGGCGGGCGGGCGATTTCGCGCGACGCCTCGAGTCCGACCCAGCGCTCGTGTGGCGCCTGTTGGGTCATCTTGCGCAGACGGGACGCGCGCACCGCGAGCCCGGCCCACTCCCAGCGCTCGATGTGTTTCGCGCACCCGCGGCGCGGCCGGCGCACGCCCACGCGGAAAGGCTTGCGGAAGAGGAGATCGGCCCCGAACTATTGCGTGAGCATCTGTTCCAGCACTTGTTGCCTATCTGGCGCGACCATGGGCTCGAGCACGATGGACGCGGGTGTCTGCTCCACCTCAACCCAGACCTAACGACTGCGCGAGACGGATACCGCAGGCTTGTGGTGCAGGCCCGGCAGCTCTACGTATTCAGCCACGCGGCGATCGAGGGGGCACCGAGCTGGGCCCTCGACACGGCGGCACGTCTGTACGAAGGACTCCGCGAGCGTTACCGCGATCAGGCGCACGGCGGCTGGTGGTACCTGACTCGGTCGAACGGTGCCCCCCTCGACCGGCGGAAGGACACTTACGCGGCCTCCTTCGTGCTGCTCGCATTGGCATACTACTGGCGCGCCTCCGGGGATCACGACGCGCTCGCGCTGGCGCGCACCACGCTCGCCGAACTTGACCAGTACCTGCTAGACCGGCGTCCCAACGGATTCAACGGATACCTGGAGGGCGCCAGCGAGACCTGGCAGGCCGAGCGCGGTACGCGGCGACAAGACCCTCACCTCCACTTGCTCGAGGCTTTCCTGGCCCTGCAGGAGCTGACGGGCGACTCTTCATTCGGCGAGCGAGCAAACGATATCGTAGAACTGTTTGAGTCGCGCTTCTTCAACGAGCAGCACGGGTGTATCCACGAGTTCCTCGGGGACGACTGGTCGGTCAAGTCGCGCACGGGCTCGAGGCTTGAGCCGGGACACCACTTCGAGTGGGTTTGGCTCCTGCATCGGTACGCGAAGCTGGATGGTTCGCCCGATATCCTGGGTCGCGCACGCCGCCTATTCGATTTCGCGGTGAGATACGGCCTGCACCCGCGGACGGGCGCTGTGCTGAACTGCATACATGTGAACGGTCGCATCGTAGATGGCGGCCAGCGCGTATGGCCCCAGACAGAGCACATCAAGGCCGTCGCAGCCCTAGGATCCACGTCCGAGCTCCGAGAGGTCCTCCGATTTCACATGACCACCAGGGTCGACCCGATCACTGGGGGCTGGCACGAGGGTTTGGCGTGGGACGGCACCGTCTGCGAGAGGCGCTACTTCGCGTCGAGCGTGTACCACATCGTCCTCGCCCTCATCGAGGCGATTCGGCGGTTAGAAAACCGCTGATAGAGGCTGCACTGACGAGCAAGCTGGAGTGCGGCCGCAAGCCTGACAACCGCGGCCCTCACCGCCTACAGCATGCCTCGCACGGGGATCACGACCGATGAGCCGGCGGCGACCCAGATCTGTTCTATCCCTCGGCACGCCTACGCGGGGTGATTTAACATACTAACCAACTTATGTAGGAACAGATCATGGCACAACGAGCCGCCTTTACTCACGACGACAGTACCTGTTTCCTCATTTGCCCGATCGGTGAAAGCGGAAACGAGATCCGACTGCGTGCGGACCTTTTGCTGAAGCACGTGGTAGCGCCTGCTGCGGCGCGCCACGGACTGCAGGCAGTTCGTTCCGACACAATCTCGACACCCGGAATCATCTCATCTCAAATCATCCGTCAGATCATTAACGCGAGGATCGTCGTGGCGGACCTCACGGGTCGTAATCCAAACGTCTTCTATGAACTAGCGCTCCGACACGCGTTCGCGAAACCCGTCGTTCAACTCATGGCGGTTGGTGAGGCGATCCCATTCGACGTTGCCCCAACGAGGACAATCCGGTACGAGCTCGACCTCGACGCGGCCGCTGAGGCGCGCGACGAGCTAACTCGTCAGATCGGGTCTGCCCTCGACAAGAACTTCCACGTCGAGTCGCCGGTGAGTGTCGCGGCGAGCCTGCAGGATCTGTATCGACATGCGCACCCTGAGACTCAAGTGTTGGAATCTATCCTAGAGCAGCTTGTGAGCACGAAAGAGGCAATCTCGGAGCTTTCAAGGCTGTATCGTCCGGCAGCATCGGCAAACGAGATCCCCCAGTACGTTCAGGATCGCGTCGAATCCGTGATGGGCAGATACGAAAGAGAGATAACCCTGATCGAGTCCGCGAGGTTCGCTGGGATAACCGGAATCCATAAGCGGAGGCAGATGGCTGTACATGATTTCGCCGGCGCTATTGACGAAGAGCTCAGAGAGATAGTCATCATTGGCTCATCACTGAAGGGGCTGCTGCAACTGAGCGAATACCGCGCGATCGCCGACAAGATCAAGTTCAAGGTTTCCGCCGGGGTCAGCGTAAAGTTTCTCCTAACCCATCCGATCGTCGCTGACTTCAGAGCCAATCAGGAGAATCGGCGCCCGACCGAGATTGGTCGCGAAATCATCGCGAGCCTTGAGACTCTGCGCGGGTGGGGTGTCCCTTGCGAGCAAGTTCGGCTCTACCTGGGTACGCCTACCTGCTTCGCGATCAAGACGTCGCGCGAGATGATCGTGAATCCATACCCCTACATCTCCGTGTCTTACGACTCGCCCTGCTTGTCGCTTCAATCCTCGGCAGAGAGCGGCCTGGGGCGCCCGGGGTACTTCTTCGACGAGTTCAATAGTCGACACTTCGGGGCATGGGACACGGATCTCGCTGTCGAGATACGCGACTACAGCGAGACCATCGATAACTGTCGCGCGCATTTGGGCGCATACGCTGAAAGCGTCGAGGCGCTTATCAGTCGAGGCAAGACCTCGGTCAACCGGTAAGAAGTGTCTAGAACCGAGGGAGCGGAAGGCGGCGCTCGGAGCCAGCGTGCCTCGGTGAGGAATGTGTGCCCGGGGCACCTGCACGTCACGATGCTGCGGTGGGATGTGAAGAGTTATCTCTGAATGTTGTGGATCGGTGGTGAAGGAAGGTAAGTCCTCGCCCTAGCACGTCTGGTGGTCCTGAGCGCTTCGGCGGATCCTGGCGCCCCCTTTGGAGGAGGTGCCGGGATGAAGTTGCGTGTTTCGGCCCATCGTGATCAGTCGTTTCGGTTCAAGGTGATCACCTGTTTCGGTTGAACGTGATCACCCATTTCGGTTCATCGTGATCGCCTGTTTCGGTTGATCGTGATCGCTGCACCGGGCCAGTAGCATCCCGGCCGGGCAGCGGGCACGGACCCGCGAAGCGGCGCTGGACGGTCCCAACGCCATTCGCCCCCAACGAGGGGGTGGGATGGCAGGACGGAGACTGTTCATGCGACACGTCAAGGAGATCCTGCGGCTCAAGCACGTGGGCCGCAGCCACCGCGAGATCGCCCGCAGTGTCGGGCTCAGCCTCGGTTGCATCGGCGAGACGCTTCGCCGTGCTCGCGAGGCGGAGCTCGACTGGGAACGGGTTGCCACACTCGATGAGGGCGACCTGGAGCAGCGGCTCTATCGGTGCCGGCACGCCCGGCGGATCGGCCGGCCACTCCCGGATCCGGCCTACGTCCACACCGAGCTGCGCCGCAAGGGCGTCACCCTCCAGCTCCTGCACCTCGAGTACCTCGCCGATCACCCCGAGCGCGGCTACGGCTACACCCAGTTCTGCGACATCTACAAGCGCTGGCTCGCTCGCCAGCGGCCCACGATGCGCCAGGTCCATCGAGCCGGCGAAAAGACCTTCATCGACTACGCCGGGCACAAACCCACCATCGTCGACCCCGAGACCGGTGAGCTCGTCGAGGTCGAGCTCTTCGTCGCGGCCCTCGGAGCCTCGAGCTTCACGTACGCCGAAGCCACCTACACCCAGCAGCTCCCCGACTGGACCGCGAGCCACGTCCACGCCGTCTCGTTCTTCGGTGGCGTGACGGAGCTCTGGGTCCCCGACCAGCTTCGCTCGGGGGTGAGCCAACCCTGCCGCTACGAGCCGGAGATCAACCGCACCTACGCCGAGCTCGCGGCGCACTACGGCGCGGTGGTGCTGCCGGCGCGACCCGCGATGCCGCGGGACAAAGCGAAGGCCGAGGTCGCCGTACAGGTGGCCGAGCGCTGGATCCTGGCCCGGCTGCGCAACGAGATGTTCATCGGCCTGGCGCCGCTCAACGCCCGCATCGCCGAGCTGCGCGCCGTGCTCAACGACCGGCGCATGCGCACCTACGGCGCCAGCCGTCGCGAGCTCTTCGAGCGCTTCGACCGCCCCGCGCTTCGCGCCCTGCCGGCCGTGCCCTTCGTCTACGGCACCTGGGCCGTCTCCAAGGTCTCGATCGACTACCACATCGACGGCGGGGGGCACTTCTACTCGGTGCCGCATGCGCTGGTCGGCGAAGCCGTCGACGTGCGCACCAGCGCCGCCACGGTGGAGATCTTCTTCCGCGGGCGCCGCGTCGCTTCGCATGCACGCAGCCATCGGCGTGGCTTCCACACCACGGTGCCGGAGCACATGCCGGCCCTGCACCGGGCGCACGCCGAGTGGTCGCCCTCGCGGTTCATCCGCTGGGGCGAGAAGGTCGGGCCAGCGGTCTGCGGCCTGGTGAGTGCCATCCTCGCCGACCGGCCTCACCCCGAGCAGGGGTATCGATCCTGCCTTGGGATCCTGCGGCTCGAGAAGCGCTATGGCGCCGATCGGCTCAACGCCGCGTGCGCCCGGGCGCTCGGCGTCGGTGCCCGGTCCTACAAGCACGTCGACGCCATCCTCAAAAACGGCCTCGACCGACTGCCGGAGGAATCCTCGACACCGGTCGTTCGGCTTCCGATTCACCACGAAAACGTCCGCGGGTCCGACTACTACACCCGGGAAGGAAAAACCTGATGCTCCACGAACCCACCCACGAGAAGCTCAAGGCCCTCAACCTCGAAGCACTGCTCGCTGCCTGGCAGACGCAGCAGGCCGATCCCAAGATCCAGGAGCTCGGCTTCGACGAGCGCCTCGGCATGCTCGTCGACGCCGAGTGGCTCGCGCGCGAGAACCGCCGGCTCAAGCGAGCGCTGGCGGAGGCCAAGCTCAAGCTCGGCCAGGCGTGTCTCGAGAATCTCGAGTACAGCCCCAAGCGCCAGATCGACCGGCCACTCATGCGGCAACTCGCCACCTGCCGCTGGGTCGCCGATCACCACCAGGTGTTGGTCACGGGCGCCTCCGGCACCGGGAAGACCTTCATCGGATGCGCACTCGCGCAACAGGCGTGCCGGCGCGGGTATCGGGCTCTCTACCGCCGAGCGTCACGGCTCTTCCACGAGCTCAAGCTCGCGCACGCCGATGGCACGTTTCCCCGACTGCTCGCGCGCTACGCGCGCATGGACGTGTTGGTCATCGACGACCTGTTCGTAGGTGCGATGGCCGACAACGACCGCAACGACTTGCTCGAGGTCTTGGAGGATCGGTACGGTTCGCGCGCCACGGTCGTGACGAGCCAGCTCGACCCGAACCACTGGCACGAGGCGCTGGGCGACCCAACGGTCGCCGACGCCATCTGCGAGCGCCTCTTGAACGGCGCGCACCGCGTGAAGCTCAAGGGACCCTCACGGCGGCCAACCGAGGTGAAGGAGGAGACCGATACCACCGATTGAACGAAACCGCTTCGCGGTGGACGGACGCCTTCGCGGCGCCAGCTCCACCG
>CAYVDO010000296.1:0-10518 GCA_964450125.1 uncultured bacterium | reverse complement strand
GGCCGATTGCCGAATCGGCGATCCACCTGACGCTCGCGTTCTTGGGTGACGTCGAGCGTTCGCGCATTACCAGCCTGACGCGTGCGCTCGAGCGCGCCGTGGCCGGATGCGCTCCGTGTGATGTCGAGCTCGTCGGGCTCGGTGCGTTTCCCAAGCCGGCGATCGCGCGGGTCGTCTGGGTCGGCGTGAGCGTCGGCGCGCCACTGCGCGTGCTGGCTGCCCAGGTCCAGGCCGCGCTGGCCGAGCTTGGCTTCGAGCTCGACCAGCGGCCGTTCCACCCCCACGTGACGATTGGTCGGTTGCGTGCGGGGGGGCGCCACCCAACGCTCGCCAAGGCGCTGGCCGAGGCTCACGCCGAGTGGGTGGGCGCGATGCGGGTGAGCGGCGTGACCTTGTTCGAGAGCACGCTCTCGCCGGGCGGAGCGAGCTACACCGCGCTGGCCCGCGTGCCGTTGTGTGGAGCGGTTGGCGCCTCGCTTGCGTAGCACACTCCCAAACGGGTCCAGTCGCGCGAGGTCGCGCCCGCGAAGGCGCAGCCGCAGACTCGCCGGCGCGCCCTCGGGGGCGCACCGCCGAACGGGAAAATGGGTCGCCGCGGCGCGAATCGCGCGATAGGGGAACGAGTGTTCACTATCGGGCTGATCCATGCGTATACTGGCGCGCCCAAGCCGCTCGAAGCAGCGCGTACGCGCGCCCGAAGGGAGAGACGAACACATGGCCAACGCAGACGAAGCACGCGAGAAGGCGCTGGAGGCCGCGGTCGCCAGCATCGAGAAACAGTTCGGAAAGGGCTCGATCATGCGTCTCGGTGCGGACGAGCCGCTGGTGCGCGAGGTCTCGGTGATCTCGAGTGGCTCGCTGGCCCTCGATGCGGCGCTCGGGATCGGCGGCTACCCGCGCGGCCGCATCATCGAGATCTTCGGGCCTGAATCCTCCGGCAAGACCACGCTGACGCTCCATGCGATCGCCCAGGCGCAGAAGGCTGGCGGCGTGGGTGCGTTCATCGATGCCGAGCACGCGCTAGACGTCGAGTACGCGCGCCAGCTCGGGGTGCGCACCGACGATCTCCTCATTTCGCAGCCGGACACCGGCGAGCAGGCGCTCGAGATCGCCGACATGCTGATTCGCTCGAACGCGCTCGACATCATCGTGGTGGACTCGGTGGCCGCGCTCACGCCGCGCGCCGAGATCGAAGGCGAGATGGGTGACGCGCACGTGGGCTTGCAGGCACGCCTGATGTCGCAGGCGCTGCGCAAGCTCACGGCGTCGATCGCGCGTAGCCGGACGCTGGTCGTCTTCATCAACCAGATCCGCATGAAGATCGGGGTGATGTTCGGCAGCCCGGAAACCACCACCGGCGGCAATGCGCTCAAGTTCTACGCCAGCGTACGCCTCGACATCCGCCGCATCGGCGCCCTCAAGCAGGGTACCGACGTGGTCGGAAGCCGCACCCGTGTGAAAGTGGTCAAGAACAAGATGGCGCCGCCGTTTCGCGAGGCCGAGTTCGACATTCTCTACGGCCGCGGCGTGAGTCTCGAGGGCGACCTGGTGGACCTGGGGCTAGCGCACGGAATTGTTGAGAAAAGTGGCACGTGGTACGCTTTCGACGGTCAGCGCCTGGGCCAGGGCCGCGATAACGCTCGCGATTTCCTGCTCCAAAACACCGATTTGGCGAATCGGCTCGAGGGACGGATCCGCGAAAAGCTGAGCCTGAAAGTCGCAACGGCCACGACCGAAGCATGAGCGCCGCGGCGCCATCGCGCCGGGGCGAGGTCGAATGAGATCGCGCCATCAGCGGCGCGGTCGGGGATGGTCTCGTGAGCATTTCCCTGCTCGATGACTTCAACAAGGTTCTCCGAGTCGGCATCGAGCGTGGTGCCTCGGACGTCCACGTCAAAGTCGGCCTGCCGCCGATCTTCCGCATCGACGGCAGGTTGATCCCCCTCAAGGACGCGCCTCGATACACCACCGAGGACGTCACCCATCTCGCCCACGACATCATGGGCGACGAGCGTTACCGCGAGCGCTTTCGCGAGCACAACGACATCGACCTGGCGTACGGAGTCGGGGGGCTGGGGCGCTTCCGCGTCAACATCTTCCAGCAGCGCGGCACTCTCGGCATGGTGTTCCGTCTCATTCCGCCGGCGGTGAAGAGCTTCGAGGAGCTCAACCTCCCGCCAGTGATGGAGCGCATCGCATCCGAGAATCGTGGGCTCGTGCTCGTGACGGGCACCACCGGCACCGGCAAGTCGACGACCCTCGCGGCGCTCATCGAGTACATCAACCAGAACCGTACCGAGCACATCATCACCATCGAAGACCCGATCGAGTTCCTACATCGGGACAAGAAGTCCATCATCAACCAGCGCCAGATCGGCGTGGATTGCTTCGAGTTCGCGCGGGCGCTGCGCAGCGCGTTGCGCGAGGATCCGGACGTCATCCTGGTCGGCGAGATGCGCGACTTCGACACCATCGAGACCGCGATCCTCGCGGCCGAGACGGGTCACCTCGTGTTCTCGACGCTCCACACGTTGGATGCCACCGAGACGATCAACCGCATCATCTCGATATTCCCGTCCTACCAGCAGCGTCACGTGCGCATGCAGCTCGCGGCGCTCATCAAAGCGGTGATCTCGCAGCGGCTGATCCCCCGCGCCGACGGCATGGGGCGCGTGCCCGCTGTCGAAGTGCTGGTGAGCACCAGCCGCATTCGCGAATGCATCGAGGATGCGGACAAGACCAAGAAGATCACGGAGGCGATCTCGCAAGGCTACACGACCTACGGGATGCAGACCTTCGATCAGTCGATCATGTACCTCTACACCAAAGGCCTCATCACCTACGAGGAAGCCCTGCGCCAGTGCACCAACCCCGACGACTTTGCGCTCAAGGTACGCGGCATCTCGTCGACCAGCGATGCGGCGTGGACGGACTTCGACCGGCGTGCGGAGCGAGAACGCGAACGCGAGGCCACGGTGGCGGACGGGCCGCCCATCGAGCGATTCGAACGGAGCTGAGCGTCGGGTCGTCGCCTGAGCGGGCGAAGAAGCGCGTCGAGAGCGAGCGAGCCGGCGGCTCGCGGACGAGTAGTGCGAGTTCGAGCGGCGTCGGACGCTGCCGAGTCGCGGATGACGAGAGCCCATCGTGAACGGAAAGCAGATTCGCGCGACCTTTCTTCAGTACTTTGCCGAGCGCGGCCACGAGGTGGTGCCGAGCTCGTCCTTGGTGCCGGCTGGCGATCCCACGCTGCTCTTCACCAACGCGGGGATGGTGCAGTTCAAGCGCGTCTTTCTCGGTGAGGAAGGGCGCGGCACGACGCGCGCGGCCACCAGCCAGAAATGCGTGCGCGCAGGCGGCAAGCACAACGACCTCGAGAACGTGGGACGCACTGCCCGTCATCACACGTTCTTCGAGATGCTCGGCAACTTTTCGTTCGGCGACTACTTCAAGCGCGAAGCGATCGGTTACGCGTGGGAGCTACTCACGCAGGTGTGCGGCCTCGATCGCAGCCGGCTCTATGCCACCGTTCACACCAGCGACGACGAAGCCGCGGGAATCTGGGAGCGTGAGGTCGGGCTGCCGGTGGCGCGCATCCACCGCCTCGGGGACAAAGACAACTTCTGGGCGATGGGCGACACCGGGCCGTGTGGCCCGTGCTCGGAGATCTTGATCGACCAAGGCGAGGCGCTGGGCTGCGGCAAGCCCACCTGCGGTCCAGGCTGCGACTGCGATCGCTACCTCGAGATCTGGAACCTCGTTTTCATGCAGTACAACCGCGCGGCTGACGGCACGCTCGCGCCGTTGCCGCGCCCCAGCATCGACACCGGGATGGGGCTCGAACGCATCGCCGCGGTGATGCAAGGCGTGCACAGCAACTTCGACTCGGACCTCTTGAGCCCGCTGGTGAACGGCGCGGCGGAGCTCGCCGGCCGCGGCTATCGCGAATCTCCCCAGGCGGACGTGTCGATGCGCGTCATCGCCGACCACGTCCGCGCGGTGACGTTCCTGGTGTCCGACGGTGTGCTGCCCTCCAACGAGGGGCGCGGCTACGTGCTGCGCCGCATCCTGCGCCGGGCGGTCCGGCACGGGAAGCTGCTCGGCCTGAACGATCCGTTCCTGCACCGGTTGACCGCGCGCGTCGCCGATCTCATGGGTGACGCCTATCCGAGCGTGGTCAAGAATCGGCCGATGATCGATCGCGTCGTGAAGGCCGAGGAAGAGCGCTTCTTCGAGACCCTCGACCGGGGTCTGCGCGTGGTGGACGAGGCGATCGCGGAGCAGCGTCGTCGGGGCGGGACGAGGCTCGAAGGCGAGACCGTCTTCAAGCTCTACGACACCTACGGTTTCCCCGACGATTTGACGCGCGATCTCGCCGCGGAACGCGGGCTCTCCATCGATGACGCTGGATTCCACGCGGCACTCGAAGCGCAGCGCGAGCGTGGCCGGCGTTCGTGGAAGGGGCGGGTGGATCTCGGTAGCGGGGACTCCGACCTCGAGGCCACGCGCTTCGTCGGCTACGACGCGCTCGAGCACGAGAGCGAGATCGCTTGGTTGCGCCGTGGCACCGAGGCCGTCGGCGAAGCACGCGAGGGCGACGACATCGAGCTGGTCGTGCCGGTCACGCCTTTCTACGCGGAGTCCGGCGGCCAGATCGGTGATCGCGGTGTGGTCGCGGGCGGCAACGGGCGTGTCGAGATCCTCGAGACACAGCCCGGTCCAGGCGGAGTGGTGTTGCACCGCGGTCGGGTGATCGAGGGCGCCGTGGCGGTGGGCGACGTGGTGCGCCTCGAGGTCGATCGCGAGGCGCGCGGGCGCACACGCCTCAATCACAGCGCCACCCACCTCCTGCACGCGGCGCTGCGCAGCGTGCTCGGCGATCACATCAAGCAGGCCGGTTCGCTGGTCACCCCCGAGCGGCTGCGGTTCGACTTCAGCCACTACCAGCCCATCGAGCAGCGCGAGCTCGCCCTCATCGAGCGCCTGGTGAACGAGGAGATCCGCGCCAATCTCGAGGTCACGACCGAGCTCTGCGATCGCGAGCAGGCGCTCAAGTCCGGCGCGATGGCGTTCTTCGAGGAGAAATACGGCGAGCGCGTGCGGGTCGTCCGCATGGGTGATTTCAGCCTCGAGCTTTGCGGAGGAACGCACGTTCGGCGCACGGGTGACATCGGCCTGTTGCAGCTCGTGCACGAAAGCGGCGTCGCTGCAGGAACTCGCCGCATCGAGGCCCGCACCGGCGAAGGCGCGCTCGACCACGTCGCGCTGCTCGAACGGCGCCTGGAGGAGGCCGCGGGTGCGTTGCGGGTGCCCTCCGACGCGCTCGCAGAGCGCATCGAGAAGCTCGTATCCGAGCGCCGCCAGCTCGAGCGAGAGCTCGAACGGCTACGCGACCAGCTACGCAACGAGCGCATGAAAGCTGGTGGTGCCGAGCCGCAAGACGTCGCGGGCATTCCACTGCTGGCGGTTCGAGAGGCGGAGGGCGATCCCGCATCGCTGCGTGTCGCGTCCGATCGCTACGTCGAGCGTTTTCCGAACGCTGTGGTCGTGCTCGGTGGGCCGGCGGGCGACCGCGCGAGCATCTTGGTGCGGGTGCCGGAGGCACTCACCAAGCGGCTCGCTGCGGGCAAGGTGGTGGGCAAGCTGGCGGAGATCGTGGGCGGGAAAGGTGGCGGGAAGCCCGCGATCGCCCAGGGTGGCGGACCCGGTCTCGCCGATCTGGACCGCGCCCTCGCGAGCGCGCCGGTTATCGTCGCCGATCTGCTCGGGGCGTGAGCGCGCGCTGGCGACGCACGCCAGCGACGATCGCAGCCGTTCAGAAGTTGGGGCCGAGGAAGCTCTCGGCGTCGTCCGTATCTTCGGGATTCGGTGCCACCGGTTCGCCGGCGGCGGCTTCCGCTTTGAGCTCCGCGATCTCGGCGCGCAGCGTGGCGAGGTCTTGTGCCTCGGGGGAGCTCGGAAACTCTTTCTCGAGGCGTTCGACGGCGGCATCCGCCGCGTCCCAGTCGTGGCGGTGCGCCCGTGCACGTGCCGAGAGCACCAACGCCTGAGGCTCGATGCCAGTGCCCCGATAGCGCGCCAACAGCTCGTCGAGACGCCCGATCGCCGCGCGGTAGTCTTCCACGCGGACGTAGAAGCTCGCGATGTAGAGCTCGTGGTCCGCGACTCGCCGCAAGCTTTCTGCAAGTCGCTTGTCGACCAACGTTCGCAATGGATGGGCCGGAAAGCGCTGGGTGAAGAGCCGGAAGCGATCGATGGCCACGCGCGCCGCGGTCTGATCGCGGTCGACGCTGTCCATGTCCGAGTAGCGGCACATCGCTTCGTAATAGAGCGCCCACGGCACGAGCTCGTGAGCCGGGTGTTGGCGCCGGAAGTCGGCGAAGCTCACCTCGGCTTCGATGCGTTTGTCGCCGAAATACTGGGCGAGTGCGATGCGAAACTCCGCTTCTACGGCGCGCGCGCTGTAGGGATGCTCGGCGAGAACGCGTCCGAATGCCGTCACGGCTTCCGCGTAGTCCCCCTCACGCAGCAGCTCGATGCCGCGATCGTACTTTTCTTCGGCGGTGCGCAACACGGGCGCGGGAGAAAAGAACTCGCCGATCGTCTCGAAGAAGCCGCGCGAGTCCTCCGGCTCGCTCGCCGTGGAAGCCGCCGCCGCAGCCTCGCCGCGGGCGACCGCGAGCGGTAGCGACGCCGAGACGGCGACGCTCACCACGACCAAGCGGCGCAGCCAGACGCGACCGGTGCGATTCACAGCGGTGGACCGAAGATGTGTGGAGAGCGGGGGCGGAAGGCGTGCGAACGGGCGCGAACGTAGCCCGCACCCCCAGTAGAGTCAAACGCGTCGCGCCCTCGAAACACCGTGCTGGTGCGGTGATCGTGGCGGCGTTCGCCTTGACACCACCTAGGCCAGTGCATAGTTTCCGCCCCCGTTTCGGCAGGAACGAATTCGATCGGGTGCCCGAATATTCCACGTCGGCGTTTCGTCTGAAGGCGCGATGCTGAGCGGCACGCGCGGCGTGACGGTTGCGCGGATGCCGATACGTTCCCGGCCCACGGGGCCTCGTCGAGGGGCCGCGCGCGCGCCGGCGCTCAGGTAAGGCGACATGATAGAGGTCGACAACCTCGTCAAGAAGTACGGCGATCTATTCGCCCTGCATGGTGTCTCGTTCCGCGTCGAGGCGGGCGAGGTGGTTGGTTTCCTGGGGCCGAACGGCGCCGGCAAGACCACGACCATGCGCGTGATCACGGGCTTCATGCCGCCCACCAGCGGCACCGTGCGGGTATCCGGGCACGACGTGCTCGACGACGCCATCGAGGCGCGGCGGCAGATCGGCTACCTGCCCGAGACACCGCCGCTCTACAACGACCTCACGGTGAGCGCGTATCTCGGTTTCGTCGCCAAGATCAAGGGTGTCGCGAGCGGCGTGCGCCGCGAGCGCATCGATCACGCGCTCGAATCGTGCGGGCTCGCGACCGTCCGGCAGCGCGTGATCGGAACGCTCTCGAAAGGATTTCGGCAGCGTGTGGGCATCGCGCAGGCGCTCGTCCACGATCCCAAGGTGCTGATCCTCGACGAGCCCACGGTGGGCCTCGATCCCCATCAGATCATCGAGATCCGCAATCTCATCGCTTCGCTCGCGGGTCAGCGGACCATCGTGCTGTCCACCCACATCCTCCCCGAGGTGGCGCAGCTCTGTCGCCGGGTGATCATCGTGAACGCCGGTCGCATCGTGGCCGACACTCCGATCAGCAAGATCCCGGACGGAACGAGCCTCGAGAAGTACTTCATCGAGACCACGTCTGCCGACGTGGCGCGGCAGGTGGCCGCAGGCTGAGCTCGACCTCGAGCCGCCTCGCCCCTTCACCGCTTCGGAGCCTCTTCATGCGGAACGTTCTCGCGATCGTCGAAAAGGAGCTGCGCACGTACTTCGTGTCGCCCGTCGCGTACGTCGTGATGACCTGCTTCCTGCTGCTGGCGGGGTGGTTCTTCTTCAACCTGCTCACCCAGCTCCAGCAGTACATCCAGATGGCGCAGAGCTTTCAGCGTTTCGACATGCTGGAACAGCTCAGCATCTCGAACGCGGTCGTGGTGCCGTTGGTGGGCAATCTGGCGATCATTCTCATGTTCATCGTGCCGATCGTGACGATGCGCGCGCTCGCCGAGGAGAAGAAGCTACGCACCGACGAGCTGTTGCTCACGAGCCCGCTCACGATGGGCGAGATCATCGCCGGGAAGTTTCTGGGCTCGTGGGCGTTCATGGTGCTCGGCATCGTCGGAACGCTCATCTATCCGTATCTGCTCTTTCACTACTCGAATCCCGACCCAGGGCCGATCATCGGCGGCTATCTGGCGATTCTGTTCATCACGACGGCGTTCGTCGCCGTCGGTCTCTTCGCCTCGAGCCTCACCGAGTCGCAGGCGGTCGCGGCCGTGGTGGCGATCGTCATCAATCTCGGGCTCTTCGTGATCGGTTGGCCGGCGCAATCGGTTTCCGGCGTGCTGGGCAAGGTGCTCGAGAACGTCTCGCTTCAGTCGCATTTCGAGTCGCTCGCCAAGGGCGTGATCGAGACCAAGGACCTCTGCTATTTCGTGACTCTGGTGGCCGTGTTCGTGTTCCTCGCGAAACGCAGCCTCGAGTCGACTCGCTACCGGTGAGCACGATGAATCCGAACGAATCGCGAAAGCTCGCCCGCATCGCGGGGCTTTGCTCGCTGGTCTTGCTGGTGTTCGGCATCGTGCCGGTTCTCTTCGGCTTGCCGATCAGCCCGGCGCGCGCGCCGCTGCTGGCGCTCTTCATCCTCGCCAACCTGGTGGGCGGCGTCGGCTTGCTCGTCGCTTCCATCGTCTGGAACCTGGAAGGTCTGCGCACGCTGGTGACTGCGCGGTCGAGCCGCATGGCCTCCAACGCCGCCGTGTACTCGGCGGCGGTGGTCGGCATTCTCGTGCTCGTCAACGTGCTCGCCGCACGTCACAGTCACAAATGGGACCTGACCGAGAACAAGCTCTTCACGCTTGCACCGCAGACGGAGAAGGTGCTCGACGGCCTCGGCAAGGAGGTGGTGCTCAGGGCGTTTTGGCGAAAGCCCGAGCAGGATCAGGTGAAGGACTTGCTTGCCAACTACGAGCGAGCCTCGAAAAAGGTGAGGGTTTCGTTCGTCGATCCGGTCGAGGATCCAGCGGCGGCCAAGCAATTCGACATCACCCAGGAACGTACCCTTCACATCCAGTCGGGAACGGACCAGGTGCGCATCACCGAACCGACCGAGGAAAAAATCACCAACGGCATCATCAAGGTGAGCGGTGGCGAAGCGAAGACGGTGTACTTTCTCAAGGGCCATGGTGAGCCGGAGGCCGGGGACGTTGCGTCACCGCGGGGTTACGGATACCTCAAGAAAGCCCTCGAGGACGAGCACTACAAGGTCGAAGAGCTGCTGCTCATGACCAAGGGCGAGGTGCCCTCCGATGCCTCGCTGGTGGTCGCCGCGCCGACGCGGCCATTGCTCGAGCCCGAGATCCAAGCGCTCGAACGCTATCTCGATCGCGGCGGGCGTTTGTTCGCGATGCTCGAGCCCAAATGGGACGAGACCAGCCACCAGATCGTCCACACCGGTCTCGAAGAGATGCTGAAGAAGCGCGGCATCAACGCGAACGACAATCTGGTGCTCGACGTCGAGCTGCAGCTCTTCGCCGGGCCGAAGATCGGTGCTGCGCCGGGTGCAGAGAGCTATGGCACTCACCCGATCACCGAGAACATGAAGGAAGTGACCTTCTACGGGGATTTCGTGCGCGAGGTGCGGCCCAACCCGGACACACCCGGTGCCACGCTCACCACGCTGGTGAGGACGAGCGCCAATTCCTGGGCGGAGAGCGACATCGGAGGTGTCTTCGATCGCGGCGCTGCCGGCCGGGATCAATCGGACCTGACCGGCCCGATCTCGATCGCAACGGCATACGAGCGCAAGACGCCCGCCGAGGCCAAGAAGGACGACGGCGATGACGCCAAGGCCGATGGCGAAAAGAAGGACGGTGACGAGGGCGCGGACGGATCCGCCGACACGACGGGCAAGGACATCCTCACGCGCATCGTCGCATTCGGCGATGCCGACTGGGTCGACAACGGCCAGCTCACCCGCTTCGCGCCGAACCAAGACCTGGCACTCAATGCGATCGGTTGGTTGGTCGATCGAGGAGATCTGATCTCGATTCGTCCCCGAAAGTCGAAGGTCGCTCAGCTCGCGCTGACCCCGGCACAGACGCAGGCGATCTTCGTGGCTTCGGTGTTCCTCCTTCCCGAGCTCTTGCTGCTGGCCGGTCTCGCGGTGTGGCAGAGCCGCAAGTGGACGGTGTGAAAGCACGTCAATCCATCTTCATGGCTGTTATGTTCGCCGCGCTTCTGGGCGGCGTCTGGTACTTCGAGCTGCGGGAGGGCGCGAGCCCGGCGAAGCCCAAGTCGGAATCGGGAACGGCCGCCGAGCCGGAAGAACACAGCGTCTTCGACGACGTCGACTGGGACAAGC
>CAYVDO010000295.1:0-10539 GCA_964450125.1 uncultured bacterium | reverse complement strand
CGGCAAGCTCGATCCCACCGAGGGCGACTTCGACGGCGATGGCGTCGTGGACGTGGGCGGCCCCGACGTCGAGTTGCTCGCAGGCGCCGAGTCGCTGGGCACCTTCATGACCGCGCCCTTCCTCGCGATCAGCCGCGACGTCGACCGCGCGGCGCTCAACGTGCCCGGCGGCGGCGCCATCGATTTCGTGTCGCGGATCGATTTCTCGGTGGTCGATCAGCTCTTCGTGCAGCTCTTCGGCCCTGCCGTCGTCGGCCGCCCATCGAGCTCGGGCAGCGGCATCGATCTGACGTTGATCAACGACACCGGCGACGAGCGCAAGGCGTCGCGCGTCGGCCCCGTGGCGATCCCGGCGGGCGCCATGGTGCGGCTGGTCAACCTGGACAAACCCGAGCTCGCGCCGCGCACCGTCGACGCGAATCCGGACGGCACCTTCCTGATCACGTTCCCCGCCGACCCGGGAAACCGTCTGGAAGTCTCGTTCGCGAGCGCCACCGGCGAATCGCTCGGCCTACCGAGTCATCGCTTCACCAGCGAGCGTCAGGGCTTCGGCGTGTTGCGCAACACGCCGTCGCTGCGCACCTTCGCCACCATCACCCAAACGCTCTTCGGTTCCGGCGACGGCGCCAACTACGCCACCCACTGGACCGCCGACCCGCTACCGGGACGCAACCCCAAGCACGTGCTCGTCCAGCTCGATCCCGCGGATTTCACGGTGCCGTTCTCCACGGGCCTCACGCTGGCGCGCGCTGCCGGCTTGGTGAGCAGCGAGCGCATGAGCGATCTGATCACCAAGAACGTCGCCGTGGGCACGATTCCCGAGCTCGGCATCCACATGCAAATCCCCGAGCTGCCTCTCGCCGCCGGCAACGAGCCCGAGTACCCGAGCCTCGACTACGACCTCACGCGCACCTTCCCGTTCGAGAACCGCGTGAGCGGCTCGGGGCTCGCCCTCCATCTTGCCGACAACCACGAGTACCTGTTCGCACCCAGCCAGGGCGAGAGCGGTCCCGTGGGTGCGTGGCTCACGATCGCCGCGCAAGCACAGCTCGGCATCTTCCTGGAGCGCGGCGAGGTGGTGATTCCGTTCCGCGACCTCATCGACGAGCTCCGCGCCAAGGGCCGCGACATCGCGAGCATCCCGGGCGTGGATCCCTGACGGGCGAGCCGAGTCAGGCGCGCGTGCTCGACGCGCGCAGCTACCCGAGCTCGTCGCCGCACTCCGTCGCGCGGCGGGGCGACGCGCCGTGGAGAGCGCCCCCCTGGCGCGCGACGCGGGACGCGAGCCACCGGCGGTGCGCGCCAGGTGGCGCGCAGGCGAGCAGTTCCGGGTCGCCTATCCACCTCCCACGTGATCTCTGGCGGTCGAGCGCGACACCATCGCAAGACCGAACCTCCGGTCCTGACCTCGCGAGCGCAGGTCGAGGCGATCCGCGCATGCCGATGCGTGTCGCGAGCCGGTCTGCCTAGGTTAGGATCGAAGCCATCGAGCGTTGGGCTCTCGCCGATCCAGGCGCGGGCGCGCACGGTGGAGGCTCACATGCTACGGCCCACACGCTTCCACGCCGCCCCGACCGGATGGCACCGACGACTCACCCTGCCGGTCCTGGTCGCGTGCGCCTGCAGTGCGCCACCGGTGTCACGGACGGCCGCGCCCCGTTCCGATCACCACCTCGTCGCCACGCAGCTGGATGGCGCTCCGCGTCCACGATCGCATTCGGCCCCCCTCCCGTGGCACCTGCCGGGGACTCGGCGGCTCTTCGCCCCCGACCGGGTACGCGTGTCGCCCCACCCCGGGAGCGGGAGCTGGGAGCTCACGATGTGGGTGTCGGCCCTGAAGCGCGACGGACAAGCGGTGGCGACCCAGCCACCCGAGCTTCGGGTGGTGAATGGCCGCGTCGAGTACGGCCGCGGAGTGATCGACGAGTGGTACGCGAGCGACACACGCGGCCTCGAGCAAGGCTTCACGATCCCAGCGCCGCCGGGGCACGGGAAGCCGAAGCGTCTCGACATCGAGGTCGCGATCGCGGGCGGCGTCGAGCCGCGGCTGGCGCGCGGCGGTGGCGCGGTCGAGCTCCTCGACGCGAGCGGCGTGCCGGTCCTCACCTACGGCGAGCTCGTGGCGAGCGACGCAACCGGCCGGCGGCTCGAGTCACAGCTCGCGCTCGGCCGCTGCTCCCTCGGCGCCGAGGCCCACGACGTACCCGACGCGCGCGACGCCGCGGGTGGCGGTCGTTGCATCGTGCTCGGCGTCGATGCGCGCGACGCCGCGTACCCGATCACGGTGGATCCGTTGCTCACCGTCCCGGTGTGGAGACTCGAAGGCGATCAGGCCGAGGCGAGTCTCGGTTCCACGCTCGCGATCCTCGGCGACGTGAACGGCGACGGGTTCGCGGACGTGGGCGTCGGTGCCATGGGGTTCGACGCGGGCGAAACCAACGAAGGCCGGATCGCGGTGTACCTGGGATCTGCGGCTGAGCTTTCGGGCACTCCCACATGGGCGCTCGACGGAAATCAGGCGAACTACTACCTCTCGAGGATTCTCGGGGTCGGCGACGTCAACGGCGACGGCTACGACGACGTGGGTGTCCCGGGGTATCCCGTCGACACCACGCCACCGATCGCTGGGAACGCGTCCGTGTTCCTCGGATCCGCGACCGGTCTGTCGGCTTCTCCGGACTGGATCGCGGAAGGGACCCAGTCGGGCGAGAGCTTCGGATCGATCCTCGCGGCCGGCGACGTCAACGGCGACGGCTACGGCGACGCGCTGCTCGGCACTGCGTTCTACGACGCGCCCGGCCTGACCAACGCGGGCCGGGTCGCGCTCTACCTCGGGTCGGCGGCCGGCCTGGCGCCCGCCCCAGCCTGGACCCTGGAGGGCGACCAAGCGAACGCCCAGCTCGGTAGCGCCGCCGCCGCCGGCGACGTGAACGGCGACGGTTTCGACGACGTGCTAGTCGGCTCGGCCTACTACGACGCCGACCAGATCGACGAGGGGCGCATCCGGCTCTACCTGGGCTCCGCGTCCGGGCTGGCGCCGTCTCCGGTGTGGACGCTGGACGGAAACCAGACCGCCGCCTACCAGGGCAACGTCTCCTTCGCGGGTGACGTGAACGGTGACGGTTACGGCGACGTCGTCGTGCCGGTGCAGTCCTACGACACGTCGCTCCTTTCCATCGGCAAAGTGTCGGTCTACCTCGGGACGCCGACCGGGCTCTCGACGACACCGGCGTGGGAGCGTCTGGGTGAACAGGCTTACGAAGAGCTCGGTTCGTCCGTGGCCACGGGCGACTTCGACGGGGATGGCTTCTCCGACGTCGTCGTGGGCGCCATCGGCTACCACGCACCCGCGCGGCAAGCGCGGCTGCTGATGTTCGAAGGCGGCGCCACGGGTCTCGCAACCGCGCCGACGTGGGTCCTGGAAGGCGATCAACCGCCCAACCCGATCGGGGTCGATCTCGCGTCCGGCGGCGACGTGAACGGCGATGGGTTCGACGATCTGTTGGTGGGTGGCTATCGGCACACCTTCGATCAGCCACACGAGGGTGTCGCGTTCCTCTACCCCGGCGTCGACGCTTTCCTCGTGACGAAGACCGCCGACACGAACGACGGAAGCTGCGATGTCGATTGCTCGCTGCGCGAAGCGATCGTCGCGGCCAACGCGGCGCCAGGCCCGGACGTCGTGCTGCTGCCGCCCGGAACGTTCCCGCTCGACTTGGCGGGTGCCGGCGAGGACGACGGCGCGACGGGAGACCTCGACATCCGTGACCCGCTCGCGATCGTGGGTCAGGGGCCGGCAGTCACCCTCCTCACCGCGACCGGGACGGATCGCGTCTTCGACCTGCGCCCGGGGGCCGCCCAGGTGTCGCTCTCGGCGCTCGCGATGCAGGGCGGTGTGGCGCCTGGCGGCGAGGCGGGTGGGGCGGTACGGAGTGAGGGAACGGTCCAGCTCGATCTCACGGACTGCAGCATCGCCGGCAACGCCGCCACCCGAGGCGGCGCGCTCGCCATGGAGGGCGGCACGCTCGATCTCACTCGCGTGCTGCTGGCGGGAAACGGCGCAACCGAGGGCGGCGGAGCGCTGTGGCTGGAGGCCACCGCGGCGCGGATCGACACCAGCACCGTGAGCGGCAACGCGGCTCCCGCGGGTGCCGCGGTCCTCGAGGACGCGGCCGCACCAGGGAGTCTGACCGTCCTCCACAGCACCATCGCCGGCTCGGCGGGTGGCCCCAGCGTCGAGGTCCGGTCGAGCGGCAGTTACTCCTTCGTGGGCACGCTCGTGGCCGGAAGCTGCCTCGGCGCGGGCTCGTGGACGTCGCTGGGCGGCAACCTCGAGAGCCCGGGAAATACGTGTTCATTCCACGATACCACCGACCATCCCGCGGTTCCCGATCCCAAGCTCGGCCCGTTGACGTGGAACGGCGGCGCCACGCTCACGCACGCGCTGCTCCCCGGTAGCCCGGCGCTCGACGCCGGTGCCGCGACCGGTTGCCCACCCGTCGACCATCGCAATCTGCCGCGACCGGTGGACGGAGACGGTGACACCGTGGCGACTTGCGACGTGGGCTCGTACGAAGCCCAGAGCTACGTCCCCGCCGACACCGATGGCGACGGTGTCCCGGACGGAAGCGACAACTGCCCCGCGGTCGCGAATCCCACGCAGACGGATACCGACGGCGACGGGCTCGGCGACGCGTGCGACGCGTGCACCGACCGCGACGCCGACGGCTACGGCGCTCCCGGCGCGAGCGCCTGTCCGAACGCCGCTACCGACTGCAACGACACGAACCCCGCGATCCACCCGGGCCAGGCGGAGATCCCGAACAACGGACAGGACGACGACTGCAACGCGGGCACGCCATCCTGCGGCACACCACTGGCCGGCGCCGCGGACGGAGCCACCCTCGCCTTCCCGGGAGCGCGCGGCGACAACCCGACCGGCGTGGACCTCGGCTCGTACCTGATCCCGGCCTCGATCGTGGTGCTGGGTCTCCGGCGCCGACGCACGCGAAGGATCGGTTTCGAGCGTCGTGTGGAGATCGCGGCAGCAGCTCCTCGCAGTGGCGGTGGGAGCTGAAGCCGCCCGACGCTCATGGAACACGCGCGTCGCGCGCACCCCGGGGGGGCCGGTTACTCCCCGTGATCAACCACGGCGCGGCTGCTCACGGAGCCGTGTTGCAGGCGGACAGGAACTCGCGCCCGAAGCCGGCGCAGGCACGACGTCACTGGCGCGCGACGCGGGATTCGAACCCACGACCTTCGGCTCCGGAGGCCGACGCTCTATCCAACTGAGCTAGTCGCGCAACACCAGCCTTTCGGGCGCACGAGCTCGTGTTCGTGCGCGCGATCGGCCGAGCTGTCGCACTCTATGCCCCACCCCTCCGTCCGTCAACGCGCGTCCAAGCTGAGCCCTTGGATCGGGCTACGCGGCCCGGTGGGCGCCCGAGCTCGGGGTGAACGATCTCGTCGAGCGGCTTCGCGCGGCCGAGCGATTTCGCTGACGATCCGTTGCCGAAAACGCCCGCTGCGATGCGTTGCAGGTGGGCTCGCACGTCCGCAGGAACGTTCGGGTCGGCGTAGGCGCTCTCGGCGGGGCCATGGCCGAAGAGCGTGCCGTAGAGAACGCACCCGGCGAGGTAGGTCCCGGCAGGCGTAGGGTGGCCGTCCTCCGAGGTGAGCACGATGTCCGGTCGCTCGCGAATCGATCGCGCGAACGCGACGCCAGCGGCCGCGACCTCGGCACCGATCTCCGATGCGACGCCCCTGTAGGCCGCGGCGAGGTTCGCGGTGGTGACTCCCTGACGGGCGCTGTCGGGGCGCTCCCAGGTCATGAGCAGCACGGTCTTGGCTCCCGCGGCGCGGATCTCGCGATCGAGCGCCAGCGCACCCTGCCGAAAATTCCGTGTGAAGAGCACCGGCGTCTGGCTCTGCTCCTGCAGCACGACCACGTCGTACGCCTCGCGAGCGAGCGCCGCGCTCACTTTCCCTTCGCTCGCGAATTGCTCCAGTCGGTGCCCCGCCTCGGCGAGACGCGCGGTCTTGCTTCCCGGCGCGAGCTTGGCCAGCACCTGGTCGATGCCGTCGTTGACGTACGTGTAGCTGTTGCCGACCAGGAGCACGCGCAGCGCCTTCTGGCGCGGTGCCGCGGATGGCGCTGGCGCGGCGTTCGGTGACGGGCGGGCGCCTTGGGCTCGTGCCGAGGTTCCGGCCACCGCGAGGACGAACGCCGTGAGAACGGCGAGCGCGTTCGAAACGCGCCGGAGGCGCCACACCCGAGGCGCGCGCGCTGCTGCGCGCGGCATCGCTCGGCGATCAGCCGCGGGGCGAGGCGGTGGCGGCAGCGGCCGCGCGTCCATTCGACCAACCGCCGCGCGCGTACGAGGGGGCCGGCCCCAGGTTCGCGAGGATGCCGCGCCGCTCACAGAGGCGCCGGAAGTTGCAGCCGCCACAGCGCCGCGCCTCGGGGAGCGGCTCGAAGTCTTCCTCGCGCGCCACGTTGTGCTCGGGATCCACCAGCCGTCGCTTCATCTCGACGATCGAATCGCGGATGTACGCCTCGCCCTCTTCCGACTGGGCATCGGCGAATCCGACGCGATCGATCTCGCGGTGATGGAGATACGCGATCTCGAGATGGATCGGCTCCTTGGCGGCGGCCCACCGCGAGCGCGCGTAGTAGCCGTAGCAAAAGAGCTGAACCTGGTAGTCGTCGTTCTTGGTCTTGCCGGTCTTCCAGTCGAGGATCACGATCTCGTCGTCCGCGCTACGGAAGGCGAGGTCGAGAACCACGTGCACCGGCGTGCCCGCGAAGTCGAAGGTGTCGAGGGTTTCGATCGAGAGCCACTGGCTGGGAGAGAGCGAGCGCAAGCGGCCGACGACCTCCATCGCGTAGAAGTTCCGGAGGCTCTGCAGGCTCTGCTGGTAGAGGGCCTGCCAGGTGGTGTCGGCCACGCTCTCGGCGTATTCGTGCTCGACGAGCGCCGCCGCCTTGCGGTCGGTGCGGTAGCGCTTCTTGTTGGAAGCGATCCAATCGGAGCGCATGCGCTGCGTGAGGCGCTTCTCGGCCTCTTCGGCGGGGATCCACCCGCCTTCGCGGATCGCGTTCACCACCTCGGCGAGCGTGTCGTGGACGGCGATGCCGGCCCATGCCCAGCGGTTCTTGAGTCGCTTCAGGAGATCGGCCTCGCGCACCTCGGGGGACGCCGACGGATCCCAGCCACCGTGGGCGAGGTAGTACTGGTAGTAGTAGGCGCGCGGGCACTCGGTGAGCCGCGTCGAGCGCGACATCGACCACGAAAACGCATTGTCGCGGATCGCCACGGGACGACCTCCACACACGGCCAGATGGATCGAGGACGGCGGCGCGACTCTACCGGATGTAGTGGTGAGGGTCAACGCGAACCACGAGATGTCGTGGTTAGGTGCGATGACCCGGAACCGCCGTGGGGATCTCCGCGAACGAGTCGACGCGCGGTCCGGCGAGGATGCGGTCGCCGAAGCCGACGAAATGGGTACCCGCCCGCCGCGCGGCTTCGCGATCGGTCTCGGCGTCGCCCACGTACACCGCCTCCTCGGCGGCTACACCGAAATGCTCCAGGCAACGCACCAGGATGTCGGGCTCGGGCTTGGGGCGAATGCCCGGCCCCACGGCGCTCACGAATTGGATGTGGCGATCGAGCCCGAAGCGCGGCACGAGCTCGGCAGCCGTGCGGCTGCGATTGGTGGCCATCGCCAGCGCGTAGGTGCCGGCGAGGTGCTCGAGGGTCTCGAACAGGCCGGCGACCGGCACCATGTACGCGTAGAACGGCTCGTAGCTGATCTCGTAGGCGATCGCGAGGGCGCGCTCGAAGCGCGTGGCGTCGCCGGGAAAACAGGCCTCGAAGAGCTGACGCGCCGATGCGTACGTGCAGAAACGCTCGAGCTCTGCGTTCAAGATCGGCTCGCCCATGGCGCGGAGGATGGCGTTGTAGAACTCGACGTTGGCGCGCTCCGAGTGGAAGAGGACACCGTCGCAGTCGAACATCACCAGGCGGATCGCGCGGGCCATGGCGAGAGGGGTTCGATCAGAACTTCACGTGATGCGTGGGGCGGTAGCCGAGGATGTCTTCGGCCTTCTTGCCGTCCAGCAGGCACGAGAACTTGATGCGCTCGGGAAGCACGGCAAAGTCCCACTGGGTGAGGCCGAGCCTGCGCTGCAGCCGGTTGAAGGCGCTGAGCGCCGGCTCGGGAAGCTCGATCCGGACCCGACCGGCGAGCCGAACGAACTCCGAGAGCGGCGCCGACTCCTGCCCCACGACGTTGAACACCCCTTTCACCGGGCGATGCACGGCGCAGCGGATGGCACTCATCACGTCGAAGGTGTGGATCAGGTTCACCATCGGGTTGAAGCCCGCGACCATCGGGCAGACGCGGCTCGACAGGTACTCGTTCATCGGCAACCGCACGTTGCGACCGATGATGCCCGTGGGTCTGAGCACCACCACCTGCAGTCGCGGGTGGTCCATCATCGCCCGGCACTGCATGTCCGCGTCCACGCGGTCCTTGATCCAGCCGTGGGTGCGCTGCGCGAAGTTGAGATCCGAGCGTTCGTCGAGCAACACCGGGTTGTGGGGCTTGATCCGGTAGACGTCCCAGCTCGACAGGAACACGAATTTCTGGATGCCGGGCGTCTCGGCGCACTTCATCAGGAGCGCCCGGGTGCCGTCGACGTTGAGCTCGTGGCTCTCGGCGGGTGACGCGTCGCTGCGGTGCATGAACGCCAGGTGCAGCACGGTGTTGATCCGTGCCTCCCGGAATCGCTCGGAGAGGAACAGGTTCGTCAGCTCGCGCGGCTTGAGGATGTTGAGCGAGTGATACGAGAAGCGCGCGGTGTCGTATTCGTCGAAGTAATACGGCTTCTGCGAAACCCGGGCCACCGCCATGATGTGACCCACGTTGCGATCGTCGTAGTAGAGCTGCTCGGCGACCTGGCGGCCGATCACGCTCGTCGCGCCGGCGATGAGCACGTTCTTCTTCGGTGGAGTCTTGGGAGTGGGCACGGTGAGGTCTCGGGACGGATCCAGATAACGCGAGCGCGGACGCGATTCAGAAGTAGATCCCGTCGCGCTCCTTGAGTCGCTTGTGCAGCATCCCCTGGATGCGCTTTCTCACGCGGCCCGCCAGGATGCGAAGGCGATGGGGATCTTCCAGGGCTTCGGCCGAGTATTCCTCGTGGAAATGGAACGGCTCGCCGTAGTCGATGTGGTACTTGGCCGGATACGGGACCATGCCGAGCGGGCCGAGCCACGGGAAGGTCGGCGTGATCGGGAAGTACGGGAAGCCCAGCGCACGCGCCAGCGGCTTCACGTCGAAGAGCATCGGTGCCTGCTCCTCGGCACCGGTCACGGCCACCGGAACGATCGGGGCTTTGTGCTCGATGGCCAGCTCCACGAAGCCCACGTTGAAGCGCAAGAGCTGGTAGCGGTGCGAGAACGGCTTGCCGGTCCCTTTGGCCCCCTCGGGAAAGACACACACCATCTCGTCGCCTTCGAGGAGCTCCTCGAAGTTCCGGCGTGTGCCGATCACCTGCCCGCAACGCTGGAGAAAGAGACCAGCGTAGGGCACCGCCGCCGCGAAGTTGTCGACGACGGCGCGCATGAGCCGCGGCGGGTCGACGTGCCGCAGGACGTCGACACCGATCATGGCGCCGTCGATCGGCAACACGCCGCTGTGATTCGACGCCAGAATGCAGCGCCCTTCACCTGGCACGTTCTCGTGGCCGCGACTCGCGACGCGGAAGTAGTGAAGGTACGCCCAGCGCAGCGCGAAATACGCGAGCTCGAACGACTCCTTCTCGGCGCCGAAGACGTCGTAGCCGAAGCCCTTGTCGCGGAGCTTGATCGAATCCAGGCGCTCGAGCTCGTCGCGGTCGAGGGCCGATTTCAGAAACGACTTGACCAGGTCGCGCGTGCGGCGATCCATGAGCGAGCTCGCAAATCGAATGGGGGGTGGGGCGCGCAACCTACCACCCTCGCTCCACCCCGTCCACGCACTCACGAGCGCGGCGGGTGCGAAGCGTGGTGACTTTCGCCCGATCGTTGCGGTCCGCTGCTCGACCCGGATCGAGACGAATTGCGGGCGATCATCGCGGGTGACGAATCCGAGTCGCTCGCTCGTACGGGGCCGATCGCTCGCGCGGCGGGGCCGTCGAGGGACCGACGGCGCTCCAGCCGTTCTGCCCCCCCGGGCTCCACGCGCAGCGTCCATCGCGCCGCGAGCCGGTAGGCGAGCCGACGAACGAAGCGAGTCGGCTCGGGGTTGGCACCCACCGCGGCTTTGCCGCAGCGGGCGGGGGGCTTGAAAAGCCCCCCGCGAAAACTACAACGTCTTGTGGAACCGCCGGATCGAGAGCCCGACGAAGAGCACGACGAAGACGGCGAGTGCTACGAAATCGCGCCCCAGCACGTCGAGACCGGCACCCTTGAGCATGATCCCGCGCACACTCGACACGAAGTACGTGAGCGGCAGGAAATGCGGCAACGGCTGCAATCCCTTGGGCATCGC
>CAYVDO010000294.1:0-10570 GCA_964450125.1 uncultured bacterium | reverse complement strand
GCCCTCCACGCGTCTCGTACGAGCGAACCGATGGAGGGCACGGGGCCTGCGGCCCTGCTCCGTCGGCGCCGACGCGCTGTCGCGGGCACGAGCGAACGGCACTTGCGACGATGGCAGGTATCAACGGGGTGATTCCTGGTGTCTGGACGCCGCGTTCGGAATCAATCGGGCTAGGCTCGGTTGACACGTTGCGGCACCGCCCCTAGACTCGCGCAAATTTCCGTCTGATTCCGCGCTCATCCACCGGATCCGCTCGGCCCCTCAAGCCCCGCGCGCGCTCGCGGCGTGACGCGGCGCGCGTCCGACACATCGAGCCTATCCCTGGATTCGGCAGTGAATTCCCGTCGCTCTCCGCTCAACTTCCAAGACCTGATCCTGACGCTGCAACGGTTCTGGGCGGATCGGGGCTGCGTCATCCAGCAGGGCTACGACCTCGAAGTCGGCGCGGGAACCTTCCATCCGGCGACCTTCCTGCGCGTCTTCGGGTCCGCTCCTTGGCGCACGGCGCTGGTCCAGCCCTCACGCCGCCCCAAGGACGGTCGATTCGGCGAAAACCCGAATCGCTTGCAGAGCTATTATCAGTTCCAAGTCATCCTGAAACCCGCACCCGTCGACGTCCTCGAGACCTATCTCGCGAGCCTGGCCGAGATCGGGATCGATCCCACCGAGCACGACCTGCGCTTCGTCGAGGACGACTGGGAGTCGCCCACCCTCGGCGCGTCCGGGCTCGGCTGGGAAGTGTGGTGCGACGGGATGGAAATCACCCAGTTCACCTACTTCCAGCAAGTAGGCGGCATCGAGCTGCGACCGATCTCGGCGGAGATCACGTTCGGGCTCGAGCGCATCGCGATGTTCCTGCAGAAAAAGGACTGGTTCCACGAGATCGAGTGGCAGCAGGGCGTGAGCTACGGCGAAATCCACAAGCGTACGGAGGTGGAGTTCTCGCGCTACAACTTCGAGCTCGCCGACGTGGAGCTGGCGCGCGCATCGTTCGCCGGCTGCGAACGCGAGGCGCGGAAGCTCCTCGACTCCGACGCCGTGCTACCGGCCTACGATCACACCCTCAAGTGCTCGCACTACTTCAACCTGCTCGACGCTCGGGGTGCCCTCTCGGTCTCCGAGCGGACGGCGATGATCGGCCGGGTACGAGCCCTGGCGCGGGCGTGCGCCCACGCCTACGTCGCGAAGTACTGCTCGCCGCCCGCCGCGGCCGCATCTGAGGCGACTCCCACCTCGGGCTCACAGCAATGAACGCCGAGCTGCTGCTCGAAATCGGCACCGAGGAGCTGCCCGCGCGCTTCGTGGCACCGGCGCTGGACGCGCTGCGCGAGCGCGTGGTGGCGATCCTCGACGAGGGACGAATCGAGCACGGCGCTGCGCGCACGCTCGGCACACCGCGACGGCTCGCGGTGATCGTCGCCGGCGTGGCGGCAGAGGGAGTCGCGGAGACCAGCACCGTCCTCGGCCCCGCGGCGAGCGTGGCATTCGATGCCACCGGCAAACCCACCAAGGCCGCGGAAGGATTCGCGCGCAAGCAAGGCGTGCCGGTGACCGCACTCACGCGGCTCGTCACCGAGAAGGGCGAGTACGCCGCCGCGCAGGTCACGCGCGAAGGCGCACGCACCGCCGAGCTTCTCGCGACGGCGTTGCCGGCACGCATTCTTTCGATTCCCTTCCCCAAGTCGATGCGTTGGGGCGATCCGGAAATCAGCTTCGGCCGGCCGATTCGCTGGATCGTGGCGTTGCTCGGGAGCGACGAGATCCGCTTTCGCGTGGGACCCGTCGAGAGCGGAAGCGCGACCCGCGGGCACCGCGTCCACGGCGGCGGCGCACCGATCGTCGTGGATGGCGTGCCGGCCTACCTCGGCGCGCTCGCCGCGAGCGGGGTCATCGCCGATCCCGCGGAGCGTCGTGCGGCCATCGAGACGGGCGTCCTCGAATTGGCGAAGTCGGCGGGCGGGCGGCCCGTGCCCGATCCTGGCCTCCTCGACGAGGTGACGAATCTGGTCGAGTCGGTCACGCCCGTGCTCGGTGGATTCGAGCGCGAGTTTCTGGAGGTGCCGCGCGAGGTGCTGCTCACCGCGATGCGCACCCATCAGCGCTACTTCGCCGTGGAAGACGCGAGTGGCCAGCTGTTGCCGCACTTCGTCACGATCTCCAATACCCGCGTGCGCGACCTCCAGGTGGTGCGCCACGGCAACGAAGCCGTGCTGCGCGCGCGCCTCGCCGACGCGCGCTACTTCTTCGAGGTGGATCGCAAGAAGCTGCTGGCCGAGCGCGTGGACGCGCTGGCGGGCGTGACCTACCACAAGAAGCTCGGATCGAGCCGCGACAAGGTGGAACGCATTCGCAAGCTGGCGGCGAAGCTCGCCACCGAGCTGGGCTTCGCTGCCGAGCTCTCGACGATCGATCGCACGGCACTGCTCTGCAAAGCCGACCTGACCACCGAGATGGTCGGCGAGTTCCCCGAAGTCCAGGGCGTCATGGGCGCCTACTACGCGCTCGCCAGTGGTGAGCCGAAGGCGGTCGCGGACGGCATTCGCGAGCACTACCTGCCGCGCTTCGCCGGCGATTCGCTGCCGGTGAGCGACGTCGGCGCGATCGTCGGCCTGGCCGACCGCCTCGACACGCTGGCGGGCTCGTTCGCCGTCGGCGAGGTGCCCACCGGCGCAGCCGACCCGTTCGGGCTCCGCCGCCGTGCGCTCGCCATCATTCAGATACTGAGCGAGCGCGGCTGGCGGATAGACGTGAGCAAGGTCCTGCAATGGGCAGTCAACAACCTGGGGTTCGCCGGCGAGAGATCGGAAGCTGAGACAGAGAACGCGATCAAGACGTTTCTCGTTGGACGCCAAGCTACATTGCTTTCCGCTGACGGCATTAGTGCCGACGTCCTAGACGCGGCCGTTCACAGTGGACGCACGCTGGATTTCATCGATGCTGCGAGGCGAGCCCGCGCGCTACAAGATTGGAAGGACTACCCGGAAGCAATCGACCTCTACAGAGCGGCGAAACGCATCGCCAACATTCTCAAGGGACAAGCCAAGGCGCAGGGCTACCGGCGCGGCGCGCTAATCGACCCCGCAGAACGGGCGCTCCTCGATGCCGTGGATCGTTTGGCGCCGGAGGTGTCGGTGCTCGTGCGCGAGACTCGCTACGCCGAGGCGCTGGAGCAGCTGCGCGCCCTGAGCGCGCCCGTGACACTCTTTTTCGACAAGATCCTCGTCATGGCCGAAGATCCCAAGCTGCGCCACGCGAGACTTGCATTGCTCGAAGACGTCGCTGCGTTGATTCGCACCGTCGGCGACCTCACCAAGATCCAAATCGAAGGCTGAACACACTCCGCGAACGGAGGATCACCATGGCGGACAAGCGCATCTATTTTTTCGGCGAAGGAAAAGCCGACGGCAACGCCGGCATGAAGGATCTGCTGGGCGGCAAGGGCGCCAACCTCGCCGAGATGACGAACCTCGGGCTGCCGGTGCCGCCCGGTTTCACGATCTCGACGAAGATGTGCAACGACTACCACGCGGCAGGCGGCAAGATGCCGGCCGGGCTCATGGACGAGGTGCGCAAGAACCTGGCGCGCGTCGAGAAGATCCTCGACGCTCAGCTCGGGAATCCGGCGAAGCCGCTCTTGGTGTCGGTGCGCAGCGGCGCCAAGCAGTCGATGCCGGGAATGATGGACACCGTCCTCAACCTCGGCCTCAACGACCAGACCGTCGAGGGCCTCGCCAAGCTCACAGGCAACGACCGCTTCGAGTGGGACTCGTACCGGCGCTTCGTGCAGATGTACGGCGACGTCGTGCTAGGCCTCAAGCCGACGGACAAGAAGGAGATCGATCCGTTCGAGGCGATCATCGAGGAGAAGAAGCATTCCCTCGGCATTCACCAGGACACCGATCTCAAGGCCGAGGATCTGAAGGATCTCGTGAAGCGCTTCCAGGCGCGCATCAAGGAGCGCCTCGGCATCGTGTTCCCGCAGGACCCGATCGTCCAGCTCCAGGGCGCCATCCAGGCGGTGTTCCGCTCGTGGATGAACGACCGCGCCATCGCGTACCGCAAGATCAACAAGATCCCCGAGGGCGGCGGCACTGCGGTCAACGTGCAAGCGATGGTGTTCGGCAACATGGGGAACGACTGCGCCACCGGTGTCGCGTTCACCCGTGATCCGTCCACCGGCGAGCGCATCTTCTACGGCGAGTACCTCACCAACGCGCAGGGCGAGGACGTGGTGGCGGGCATTCGTACGCCGAATCCCATCTCGGCGCTCGAGGGCGAGATGCCGGCGGCCTTCAAGGAGCTGACGCGGATCTACCGCTCCCTCGAAAAGCACTACCGCGACATGCAGGACATGGAGTTCACCATCCAGAAGGGTCGCCTCTGGATGCTCCAGACCCGCTCGGGCAAGCGCACGGGTCTAGCGGCGGTCCGCATCGCGTCGGACATGGCCGCCGAGAGGCTCATCACCCCCGAAGAGGCCGTGCAGCGCGTCGAGCCGGAGCAGCTCGAACAGGTGCTGGTGCCGATCTTCGAGCCCAAGGCGAAGAAGGCCGCCGTCTCCGGTGGACGACTCGTGGCCAAGGGCCTCAACGCCGGCCCCGGCGCCGCCAGCGGCCGCGCGGTCTTCCACGCCGAGGACGCCGAGGCCTGGGCGGCGAAGGGCGAGCGCGTGATCCTGGTGCGAATCGAGACCAGTCCGGACGACATCCGCGGCATGAAGGCGGCACAGGGAATCCTCACCGCCCGCGGCGGCATGACCTCGCACGCGGCGGTCGTGGCGCGGCAGATGGGCAAAGTGTGCGTCGCCGGGTGCGGCGAGTTGCGCATCGACTACGCGAAGGGCGAGGCGCGTTCCAACAGCCACGTGGTTCGCGAGGGCGATTGGATCAGCCTCGACGGGACCACCGGCGAAGTGATCCTCGGCGAGGTGGCCACCCACCCGTCTGAGGTGAAGCAGGTTCTGGTCACCAAGACGCTGAAGCCCGAACAATCCTCGCTCTTCCAGGCCTACGATCGGCTCCTCAAGTGGGCCGACAAGGTACGTACGCTCGGCGTCCGTACCAATGCCGATCAGCCCGACCAAGCCGCCGAGGCCGTGGCGTTCGGCGCCGAGGGCATCGGCCTCTGCCGCACCGAGCACATGTTCTTCGGCCCCGGGAAGATCGAGCCGATGCAGGAGATGATCCTCGCCGACTCCCCCGAAGAGCGCGCCAAGGCGCTGGCCAAGCTGCTGCCGCTGCAGCGCGAGGACTTCGCCGGGATCTTCCGTGCGATGGCCGGCAGGCCGGTCACCATCCGGACCCTCGATCCCCCGCTCCACGAATTCGTGCCCCACGAGCCCGAGCAGCAGGCGCGACTCGCCAAAGCGCTGGGCATGAACGTCGACAAGGTGCGCGCACGTGTCGCGAGCTTGCACGAGTCGAACCCCATGCTCGGCCATCGCGGCTGTCGCCTGGGTATCGTGTACCCCGAGATCACCGCCATGCAGGCGCGGGCAATCTTCGAGGCGGCGCTCGACGTGGCCGCCGAGGGCATCAAGGTCCGTCCGGAAATCATGATCCCGCTCGTCGGACACGTGAACGAGCTGACACTTCAAGAGAAGATCGTCCGTGACGTCGCCGCCCAGGTGTTCGCGGCCCGCAAGAAGAAGATCGCCTACCTGGTCGGCACCATGATCGAGCTGCCACGCGCAGCGATCACCGCGGATCAGATCGCGGAGCGAGCCGAGTTCTTCTCGTTCGGCACCAACGACCTCACCCAGACCACGTTCGGTCTGTCGCGCGACGACGCCGGGGTCTTCCTCACCCACTACGTGGACCGCGGCGTGCTCAAGGCCGATCCGTTCCAGACGCTGGACGTGGGCGGCGTGGGCAAGGTGATCGAGATCGCAGTGGGGCTGGGCCGCAAGACCCGTCCCGACCTCAAGATCGGGATCTGCGGCGAGCACGGCGGCGATCCCGACTCGGTGGCATTCTGCCATCGCGCCGGGCTCAACTACGTCTCGTGCTCACCCAGCCGCGTCCCCATCGCGCGTCTGGCTGCGGCGCATGCGGCTCTCGCCGATGCCGCGAAGCAGGCCAAACCCGTCGCCAAGAAAGCGGCACCGAAGGGTGCCAAAGTAAGCAAGAAGCCCGCGGCGGCCAAGGCCGGAAGGCGCAAGGCCCGCTGACACCGCCGCGGCTCGGCACGAGCCGCCGACGAGGAACGTGAATGGTCAAGACCAAGCAGGTATCGATCCGGACCGAGAAGAACCGCGACGTCCGGAACATCTCGGACCTGATCTCGAGCGCCGTGCTCGAGAGCAAGGTCCGGGATGGCTTGGCCGTGGTGTTCTCACCGCACACCACGATGGGCCTCTACTTGGCCAACTACGATCCGACTCTGGCGCCGGACGTCACACGCTTCCTGAGCGAGCTCGTGCCGAATCACCCCGACTACGCGCACAACCAATCCGAGACCGACCCCAACGCCGACTCGCACCTGAAGTCGATCGTGGTGGGCGCGAGCGTGACCATTCCCGTGGTAGCGGGGCGGCTGGCGCTCGGCCAATGGCAGGGGATCTTCCTGGTCGAGTTCGAGGGGCCACGCGCCCGCCAGCTCGTGGTGCAAGTCCTCGGCGACTGACACACGCGGCGAGGCGCTCCCCGCGCGGTGCGCGGGAGCGAGAAACGGCTGCGAGGCATTCGCCTCGCAGCCGTTCGCGTTGCTGGTCTCGAAGCGCCGCGCTCAGGCTTCCGCGGTCCGCACCTGGAAGTTCCGCAGCAAAACTCGCAGATAGCGATTCACACGGATGAAGTTGCCGCCGAAGATGTCGCGCAGGCCCTGTAGCGCGAGGTAGACGGGCCGCCCCAGAAACCACAGCGGGTAGAACAGGAAGTCGGGCTTGCGCTTCACGATGGCGGGGCTCAAGAGCACCTTCTCGATGAGCTTGGGGATGCGATAGGCGCCGAAGAGGTACGCGAGCCCGTTCATGTAGGTGCGGTTCACCCGCAGGTAGTCCTTCTGGTAGATGTCGCGGATGTCGTCCTGGATGATTCCCTCTTCTTTGGCGCGGGTGTAGAGGTCGGTGCCCGGGAAGAAGGTGAGCGAGTAGAAGATGATCCGGAAGGGTCGCGGCAGCTTCTGGAGAAGCTGCATCGTCTCGACCCGGTCCTCGTCCGTCTCCCACGGATTGTCGAGGATCATGTCGTAGACCGGTAGCCGGATGTTGGAGCGGAACTTGTCGAAGATCGTGGCCGCACGGACGATCACGCTGTCCGCGATGTTCCGGCGGTAGATGCGTTTGGTGTTCTGGGCACCGCTCTGGATGCCCATGCGGATGTTGAAGAGACCGGCCTCGACCAGGGCCTCGGTCTTGTCCTCGGTCACCGTCACCGGGATGAAGCCCGTGACCATGAAGGGCATGCCGATCCGCTCTTTGTACTGCTTCGAGAAATCCCGGATGTAGTCGATCGAGGCATCCATGAAGGAGTCGTCGTCGAATACCAAGTAGCGGATGTACGGCATGTTCGCGCGCACGTAGTCGAGCTCCTGCATCACGTGCTCGACCGAGCGCCGGCGGGTGTTGGATCCCGTGCCGTAGATCCGGCGGTATGCGTTGTGGCAGCAGAACGAGCAGTTGAGGATGCAGCCCCGCGAGCACGACGCCATGTACTTGTAGACCAGGAACTTCTCCTGCAGCTCGTGGGTCATCGGCACCACGCGACCCTCGTTCAGGATGTAGTGCTCGACCATGCTGTAGTCCGGGTGCGGCAGGCGGTCGAGATCGGTGATGGTGGGCCGGATCGGATTCTTCTCGACGTCCGAGCCCCGCCGGATCCACAGGTTCTGGATCCCCGTCGGCTCCTTGCCCGCGGCGAGCATGTCGATGAGCTCGACGGTGGCATCGTCGCCCTCGCCGAGGCAGACGTAGTCCGCATGCTCGCTCGACTCCTCCGGCCGCACGGTGCAATGAATACCGCCCCACAGCACCTTCTTCCCGAGCCTTTCGTGAACCTCGCGCGACAGCGCCGCGGACTTCGAGTAGTGGTTGCTCATCAGGGAGAAGCCCACCACGTCGACGTCCTTGCACAGATCGAGGACGTCCGCGGCGATCTGCTCGGGGTACACACGCTCGAAATTCTCGGACGCACTCGGCAGGAAGATCTGCTTGGTCTCGTGACCGGCTTTGCGCAGGCAGGACGAGATGGTCCGCATCCCGGTCGAGTAGATGTCCAAGTACGGGCTGATGAGAGCGACTCGCATCGAAACTCCTCAGGCAGCGAGCGAACCGGGGGTGCTCGACCGCTGGAAACGGGCTGACTCGGCAACGCCGCCGTGCAGAGCATGCACGGGCGTTTCGATTGTAACCGGCACGGTCCGCACCCACCAGGCGCCACGACGCCGGGCGCGGCCGCGAACGGAAGAGGGCACACGCTCCACGGGCTCAGGCCTGATTGGCCGCCTCGGCACGGATGCGGAAATCGCGGATGCCGAGTCGTGCCCAGCGCATGACCCGCGTGAAGTCCCCGCCCAGGAGGAAACGGAACGCCCGCACCAGCAGGTAAGCGGGCCAGCCGAGGAACCAGAGCGGGTAGAACAGGAAGTCGGGCTTGCGATTCACGATTGCCGGGCTCAGGAGCACCCGCTCGATGGGCTTCGGGATGCGGTAGGCACCGAAGAGATAGGTGAGCCCGTTCATGTAGGTGCGATTCACCTTCAGGTAGTCCTTCTGGTAGATGTCGCGGACGTCGTCCTGAATGCGGCCTTCCTGGCGCGCGCGCTCGTAGAGATCGGTGCCGGGATAGAACGTGAGGGAATAGAACGTGATGATGAACGGACGCGGCAGCTCCTGGAGCAGCCTCAGCGTGTCCGCCCTGTCTTCGTCGTTTTCCCAGGGGTTGTCGAGGATGAGGTCGTAATTCGGCAGCCGAATCGCGGAGCGCCACTTGTCGAAGATCGTGGCGGCGCGGACGATCACCGAGTCCTTGATGTTGCGCCGATAGATTCGCTTGGTGTTCTGGGCACCGCTCTGGATGCCCATGCGCACGTTGTAGAGGCCGGCGTCGACCAGTGAGGCGGTCTTTTCCTCGGTGACGGTGATGGGAATGAATCCCGTCACCATGAAGGGTAGACCGACGCGCGAGCGGTACTGACGGGCGAAGTCGTGGATGTACTCGATCGACGCGTCCATGAACGAGTCGTCGTCGATCACGATGCGCCGCACGTAGGGCATGCGCCGCTTGATCTGCTCGAGCTCGCCGATCACGTGTTCCACCGAGCGGCGGCGCGTGTTGCCGGCTTTGGCACCGTACATCTTGCGGAACGCGTTGTGGCAGCAGAACGAGCAGTTGAGGATGCAGCCCCGTGACGTGGAGGTGATGTAGCGATAGAGCAGGAACCGTTCGAGGTGCTCGTGGCCCATGCGCACGACGCGGCCGTGCTCGAGGACGTAGTGGTCTTCGAGGCTGTAGTCGGCATAGGGAAGCGAGTCCAGGTCCTCGATCAGCGGCCGGTGTGGATTGCGGACGATCTCGTCGCCCCGCCGCGCCCAGACGTTCGCGATCGCGGTCGCGTCCTCGCCGCGCGCCAGGGCGCTCGCCAGCTCGACCGCAGCCTCTTCGCCCTCGCCCACGCACACGTAATCCGCGTGCTGAATCGATTCCTCGGGGCGAACCGTGGGATGGATTCCACCCCACACCACCGGCGCGCCGTGCTTTCGCTTGATCGCGTCCGTCAAATGGCTTGCAGTGAGGAAGTTGTTGCTCATCAACGTCAAACCCACGAGGTCGACGTCGCCGCAGAGCTCCAGGATGTCGCCGACGGCCTCCGCGGGGTATTCGGAGGTGTGACCGTCGCCGGTCTTGGGCAGGAAGATCTGCTTGGTGCGATGGCCGGCGCGCCGTAGCACCGACGACAACATGCGTAGGCCGTTGGCCTCGATGTCGAAGTAGGTGCTGATCAGGGCGACCTTCATGCGCGCGCAACTCCGCCGAACCCTCGAGGGTCGGACCCCGACGAGACGGACGCTATCGTGTCCATCGAGGATAAGGCCCCGCTCGACTCCGAGGCAAACCGTGGGCTCGCGCCCCGCATTCGCGCGAGGCGCCGTGGCGAGGCAACGTGAATCGCGGGATCGCGCTTACAAGAGATGCGCCACGAGGTCGTAATCGGCGTCGCCGAAGCTCACGAACCAGCGTCGATCGTCGAAGAACCGGCTCTGGTCGGTCGTCCCCGGGATGTTGACGCGCCCCATGACGAAGCGTGTCCCACCCGCGTCGTCCCAGCGCGCCACGAACCCCATGGTTTCGAGCACCTCCAGCAGCGACTGGCACGGCGCGATGGTGTACGCGAGGTTCACCCGTTGCTCGCGGAAGACCCCCATGGCGTGCCCGACCAGCGCCCGCACCAGCACCGGATCATCGTCCTCCACCAGGAAATCCACGATCACGGCCTTGCGCATCCGCTTGGAGTCGAACACCCGCGCCACCAGGTAGCCGACCACCTCGTCTCGCCAGCGCGCCACGAGCAACACGTAGGGGGCGAGCGGACACGCGACGTAACGCCAATTCAGATACGCGCGATCGCGGGC
>CAYVDO010000293.1:0-10637 GCA_964450125.1 uncultured bacterium | reverse complement strand
GTTTCCCGATGTACGCCGGCTGGTTCCGATCGCGCGCGAGCGATTTCCCTCGACGCCCATCCTGTACGGGGGTGTCCATCCGACCCTCGACCCGGAGAGCTCGATTCAGGTCGCAGGCGTCGACGGCGTCTGCATCGGGGAGGGCGAGGAGGCGCTGGTCGAGGTCCTCGACCGCATGCAGCACGACCGAGACTGGTCGGATGTGCGGAACTTCTGGGTACGTCGGGGCGAGCGGATCGTTCGCAACGCCACCCGACCACTCGTGACCGATCTCGACAGCCTGCCCCTCCCCGACATCGAGCTCTTCGATTTCCCGCAGCTCTTCTCGACACGCGAGCAGATGGCCATGCTCACCGCGAGTCGCGGGTGCCCGTACAAGTGCACGTATTGCTCCAACCACGCACAACAGCAGCAGTATCCAAACAAGGGTGACTACGTCCGCTTCAAGAGTGTCGACCGCACGATCGCGGAGGCGCACCAGCGCATCCACGCTCGACCGGACGTCGAGATCCGTTACCTCGACTTCTCCGACGACATCCTGCCGCTGCGCCGCTCGTGGTTTTCGGAATTCGCCGAGCGCTTCCCCAAAGAGGTCGGCGCGCCCTTCCAATGCAACGTGCTTCTGAGCCTGCTCAACGACCAGTCGGTCCGTGAGCTCAAGCAAGCAGGCTGCGGGCTGTTGGTGTTCGGGCTCGAGTCCGGCAGCGAGCGCATGCGCGATCTGATGAAGCGTCCGCCGGTGACGAATCGCCAGATCGTGCACCTAGCCGGGCTGCTTCACCAGCACGACTTGCACATCGGCACCTACAACATGGTCGGGCTACCCACCGAAACCACTCAGGAGATGCTCGAGACCATCAAGCTCAACGCCACGATTCATCCCAACAAGATGAACGTGTTTTTCTTCCAGCCCTATCCCAACACCGACATTCACAAGATGTCGGTGGAGATGGGCCTCTATCACCCGAGCCGCGACCTCTTCAACAACTGGCGCACCGGCCCGGTCCTCGAAGAGAGCGCCATCCCGCACGAACAGATCGTCTTCCTGCACCGATTCTTCAAGCTGCTGGTACGTGCGTATCGTGTGGGCCGACGAGGGTCGCGCCGCTTCGATCCGGCATTCGATCGGTTCCTCGATTCATTCTTCTTTCGTCATCCAGAACGTATGGCGCTCTGCACGCGCGCCTGGGACCGGATCCACGCTACCGCGAAGTTCGTGTACGTGAAAGCCGTGCTGCCGTTTTGGAGTCGGCGCAAGCGTGAGCTCTCGGATCATCTCCAAGAAGGCGTTGCCGAGCCACCGGGGTGGCGCCGACTCGCACGGCGCGCGCACCGCTTCGGAACCTTGGTGCGGCGCCACGGCCCCCAGTTCCTGCGCTACGCCACGCCTCGCAAGATCGGCAACCTGGCGCGCGCCCAGTGGCAGATGTTGGCGCGTCGAACCGAGGTCGGCGGCTATCCGTTCGAGATGATCGTCGACCCCAACAACTACTGCAATCTTCGCTGTCCGCTCTGCCCGACGGGCCAGCACGTCAACGAGCGCAGTTACGGCGAGATGCCGTTCGCCAAATACGAGAGGCTCCTCGACGAGGTCGCGCCGTACCTCTTCAAACTGCGCTTCTACAACTGGGGCGAGCCGCTCCTTCACAAGTCGATCCACGAGATGATCGCCGCCGCGCACCGGCGCAGGGTATCCACCGAGCTCTCGAGCAACCTGAGCCACTCGTGGAGCCAAGAGGACGCGGATCGTCTGATCGAATCCGGCCTCGATCGGTTGATCGTCTCCCTCGACGGGACCACGTCGGAGACCTATCGCGTCTATCGCGTGGGAGGTGATTTCGAGAAGGTCACCCGCAACGTGCGGATGATCGCCGATCGCAAGAAAGTGCTCGGACGACGGCTGCCGGAGATCGAGCTCCAGTTCATCGTCATGCGCCACAACGAGCACCAGGTGAGCGACGTACCCGAGCTGGCGAAGCGGCTCGGTGCCGACCACCATCGATTGGTTGCCGTGGTGCTCAACAACGTCGACGCCAAGCAGCGTGCGCAGTATCTGCCGTCCGAAGCCCGCTTCAGCCGTTACGACTACGATGGCGGATTTGCCGACAAGATCTTCGCGTCGCAGCCGGTCTGCCCCTGGCCGTGGCGAAGCGCCGTGGTGAACTGGGACGGCTCCGTCTCGTCCTGTTGCATCTTCGAAGGTCACAAGACGGAGATGGGCAACGCCTTCGAAGCGGGCGGATTCAGGCAGGTGTGGACGAACGGCTCGTATGCCGCGGCCCGCGCCGCGCTCATCGGCCAGCCGGCGCAGCGCAGTGAAGGAGACGAGTCCGGCGAGAAGCGCCACCGTGGACACGAACTGTGCGCCAAGTGCATGGGGATGCCGCAGGCGATGACGGATACCCAGCGCGGCCTTTACTGACGAACGCACGCACCCGCTCGTGGCGCCTCGAGCCGCCTAGCGGCTACCTCGCAAATCCCCTCGCCCACCTTGCGCCGGCGCGTCGTGTTGAGCGTCATTCGGCGCCTTGCAAAGGGCTGGCGTAGCGCCGCAACCTACACGCAGTACCGAATGGTATCGCTCCCGCAGCGCTCGGCTGCGGGGCCAAATCGAACCGATCCCGGAGGCGCCGCCGGAGGCTGCCCCACGTGAGCGGTGTCACCGTTGCGATCACGATGTCGATGCGAAATGTGCCGACATTCTCGTGAGCTCGGGTCATGCTCGAGCGCGTGTCGAGGTCTGGCTCGATGCTTGCTCAGAGCTGGCCCGTCCCCTCGACACACGAACGGAGAACGCCGCCATGAAAATCACGCTCGACTTCGTCGCCCGCGCACTCGGCAACGCGCGCCTCGACTTCTACCGCTTCTACGCACCGAGCTGGTCCGAGCCTCCCGCACTTGACGAGCTTCGGCAGGAGCTCGCGCACCGGTACCCGAGCGATCGCGAGCCCATTTCCGCGGCCAGCCGGCCTCGGCTTGTGCCGCCACGTCCCCAGCCGCTCGGAGCGCGGCCGCTACCGCGGGCGGCTTGACCCGGCTCGGCGGCAGGAGGCCGAGCAGTGCGGCTCGGGATTTCTCAATCGATCTCGGGGCGCACGCGCGGTCGAGCCAGCGGCGATCAGTGCCTCACGAGAAAGAGGCTCACTTGCGGCACGTAAGTGACCACCAGCAGCGACAGGATGAGCAGGAACCAGAACGGCAACGTCGCCGAATAGAGTTGGGTCAACGGCTTGTTGAAGCGGCTCGATGACAAGAACAGGTTCAACCCCATCGGCGGCGTCATGTAGCCGATCTCGAGATTGAGCAAGAAGAGCGCCCCCAGATGAATGGGGTCGATGCCGTATTGCTTCGCTACGGGCACGATGATCGGAACCACGATGAAGATGGCGGAGAAGATCTCCACCATGTTCACCACCAAGAGGAACGCGTTGAGGATGATGAGAAACTGGATCTTCGAGCTGGCGTATCGGTGAAGCCACTCGAACAGACGCGAAGGGATCTCGGCGTCGATCACGTAGTTCATGAGACCGAGCGCCGTGCCCAGCACCACCAAGATCGAGCCCACCAGCGTCATGCTGCGAATCACGACGCCGACCAGCGCCGTCGGCTTGATGTCGCGATAGATCAGCACCTCGACGATCAACACGTACATCGCCATCACCGCTGACGCTTCGCCGGCCGTGAACCAGCCACCGTAAATACCGCCGATCACGAGAAACGGCAGCGGCACCTCCCAGATCGCCTCGCGCGTCGCCGTGCTCAGCGCTTTGCCCGAGAACGGGATGCGCGGTACGCCCGCTCGCCACCCGACGATCAGGGTGTAGATGCCCAACAGGACCATCAGCATCAGGCCCGGAAGCGCACACGCTGCAAAGAGCTTGTCGATATCCACCTTTCCGACGATTCCGTAAAGGATGATCGGTAAGCTCGGGGGAAAGAGGAGCCCTAGGCTTCCCGTCGTGGTGAGCAACCCGAGCGTGAACTTCTCGGGGTAACCCTGGTCGCGAAGCATCGGGTAGAGCAAACCGCCGAGCGCGATGATCGTGACCCCGGACGCGCCGGTGAATGCAGTGAAAAGGGCGCAGGTGACCAAGCCCACCACAGCCATCGACCCCGGCAACCAACCGAAGATGGCTTGCGCCAAGTTCACGAGGCGGCGCGGCGCTCCCGACTCAGCGAGCAAGTAGCCGGCAAACGTGAAGAGCGGCACGGCGATCAACGAGGGCATCGTCGTGAGCCGCTGCATCTCCACGATCACGGCGCTGAGTGGCAGCTCTGCGGCGTGAAACAGAAAGAGCGCCAAGAACCCGAGCAACGCGTACACCGGCGCGCCTAGCGCCGAGAGCACGAGGATCAGCAGCGTGATCAAGAGTGCCGTCATCGTTTCGTCCTGTCGTAGTCAGCTCGCTGCGCCGCGCCGAGCGTCACCTTCGCAGCACGCTTGCGACCGGCTCGTCCACCGCTATACGTGACTGCCCTCGCGACGCGTGCTCGGCGGCATCCACGGCTCACAGATCTTGATCAAGTAATGCACCGTCAAAAGAAAGAAGCCGCCGGGCAAGATCACTTCGAACGCCCAAGCCGGCATCTTGAACGTGCCGATGGAGAACAGCACGGTACCGTCCGCGAACTCCTCGTGCCAGAACTCGAGCGCGGCCCAGGCGAGAACCGCGCTGACGGCCGCCGTGAACGTGTGGCACAGCCCAGCCACCACGTGACGCACTCGCCCGTGGAGCAGCCGCTGAGCGACGTCCATCGCGAACTGGCGGTCGCTCGACGCGGCGAGCATCGCGCCGAGAAGTCCGATCCACAGCACCAGAAACTTGAGCAGGCTCTCGGCCCACAAGATCCCACCCGAGAAGCCCAGGAACCGCAACACCGCTTGAAGCCAGCCTAAGTGCGCCGACGAGAACACGTTGCGCAGCACCACCTGCAGGAAAGCCATTCCGACCATGAACACCAAGATGGCCACGGTCAGAAATCGTTCGGCTTCGGTGAGCCAGTCTTCCACCCGTCGGAGCACCCACATCACGCACCCCCTTCAGAAGAACGAGTCTGCGTCGTCGAGCAGCCGCTTCGCCTTCTGCTTCGCGACACGCGTTGCGAGCGCCTGCCCGGCCAGCACGTCGTCCGGTGCCGCGACTACTTCCTTCAGTAAGGCCTCGAAGAGCTCGCGGTCCTGCGTCTGCACGGCGTAGTACTGGGCGTAGAACACCTTCGTCAGCAGGAACTTGCCAGAGGTCAGCTCCACCGCGCGGTCGAAGTTCTCCTTGGAGCGCTTGGGGTCGCCGCCGAGCGCTTTCGGACGCCCGGCGTGATAGATCCCCATGAAGAGCCGCGGGCCGGCAAAATAGTAGGTCTCGTCGAGATCGACGGCGCGCGTCATCAACGCCTCGACCTTCGGCAAGGCAACCAACGCCTTGGCGGATCCCTTGGCACTGTTGATGGCGCCGGCCCAACAGTTGCCGAGCCAGAAGAGCGGGGCGATTTCATCACGCTTCACTTTGCCGACTGCTGCGGTGAAGGAGGTGAGGTCGCCCTCGTCGGCGGCTCTCGCGAAGCCGGAATGCTCCTCGTCCAATGCGCGAAGGGCGTGCTCTCGCCCCTGCTCGAACAGCACGCGAGCACGATCCTTGTCGTCGTCCATCACGAAGATCAGCGCATAGCTACAGTACGCCTGCGCCGTGAGGACCGCCATCTCGGTGTTGCCCGGGTCGATCGAGGCTAGGCCGTCGAGCAGAAGGAGATTCGACGGCACGCCGTCTCGGACCAGCTCTGGATCGTGCTGGTCGTTCACGCGCGTGAGCAGATCGTTCATGGTGGGCGCCATCGCACGCACGGCGAGCTGTTGCGTCGAGCACCCACACGACCACACCGCTATGCTCACGCAGGCAAGCCAAGCTCGGGTCCATCGATTCATCGGTACACACTCCCTCCAAGAGCGCGACGCGCGTCTCGCGCGTCGCGGTGCAGCCGGTTGGTGCGAACTCCCGTGTTCACAGGCAGAAACGAGATCTTGTACACACGCTCATGGTAACGAGTCAACGACTTCCACTCGTCGTTCGCGGCGTTTCCGCGATCAAGCACACCCATCGAGTGCCCACTGGGCTCAGTCACTTCGGGGCGCGCGCGGAATCGAGAACGCAAAGGTCGCACCGTGTCCCTCGGCGCTCGTGAGCTCGAGCCTTCCACCATGCTGCTCGACCAGTGTGCGTGCGATCGTGAGCCCCAGCCCGGCACCGCGTCGCCGACTTGCGATCGGCGGCCTGCCCTGGACGAAGCGCTCGAAGATACGCTCGTGGTCCTGGGCCGGAACGCCGACGCCGTCGTCACAGACTGCGAACTCGACACCGTCGTTCCGCGACAGCACGCACACCCGCACGGTTCCACCCTTCGACGTGAACTTGAGCGCGTTGTCGACGAGGTTCATCAGCACCTGGTGCAGCTTGTCGGCATCCGCCCAGAGCGGTGCGATCGGCGCGGTATCCAGCTCGGCCGTGAGCCGGATCTCGCGCTCGCGGGCGATCGGCTGGTAGTAGCCGACGACCGAGCCGACGAGGAGCTGCGCGTCGATGCTCTCGCGCGCAAGCTCCGTCCGTCCGGATTCGATGCGGGCCAGATCCAAGACGTTGTCCACCATCCGCGAAAGCCGGTCGATGTTGGACTGACACGAGCGCAGGAGCTGAACCTGTTCATCCGTGAGCGGCCCGACCATGCGCTCCAACATCACCGCCAGATTCGTCTGCATGACGGTCAGTGGGCTGCGCAGCTCGTGACTGACGCGAGACACGAACTCGCTCTTGAGTTGGTCGAGCTCGCGTAATCGCTCGGTCGCACGACGCAGCTCCTGCGTGCGTTCCTCGACGAGCCGCTCGAGATCTCGCTGATGCACTCGATTGTCGAGTACCAGGCGACGTCGCTCGAGCGCGCGCCGCAGGACGGCGAGTACCTCGACCTCCCCCACGGGCTTCACGAGGAAGCCGTCTGCGCCCTTGCTCATGCTGGCGACGGCGGTCTTCAGGTCAGCCTGCCCCGTGAGCATCACCGCAGCGATGTCGGGGTCGACGGCCTTGAGCCACGCCAGCAACGTCACGCCGTCCGGTCCCGGCAACACGACGTCCAGGATGGCGCCCGTCGGCGAATCCGCGCGCATTCGTGCCAATGCGGCGCTAGCATCCTCCGCCTCGAGGGTGCGAAAGCCCTGGCGCGACAGCAACGCCGCCAGCTCGCGTCGCTGCGTGGCGTCGTCGTCGACCACCAGGATCGTGTCGGCGCTCATGCGGCGGCGATGGTACCACCGGGAAATCCCCGATCCCACTCGCCAGGATCTGCCGTTCGGCAAAGTCGATCCTTGACAGCTTACGGGGCGCTGCGTCATAGTCCCGCGACTGTCCTCGGACTGCGAGCTCATGGCAAAGACCGACCTCATCGACGCCGAAGGCACGATCGTCGAGTCGCTCCCCAACGCGATGTTCACGGTGGAGCTGGACAACGGACATCGTGTTCTGGCTCACGTCTCCGGCAAGATGCGCAAGTACTACATCAAGATCCTGCCTGGCGACCGCGTGAAGATTCAGATCACGCCTTACGATCTCACGCGCGGCCGTATCGTGTATCGCGAACGAGGCTGACACGCCTGGCAGACGTTGCTCGTGAACTGCACGGCGCCTGCAACGACACGAGCGTCGCTACCACCCACGCTCGCCCCTCGTCGCTCGCGGGACGTGAGCGCCGCGCAAGAACGGCGTGCCCGTCGCTGAGCCTGCGGCCACGCGGCGAGTCCGAATCGGCTCTCGCGCCGAGCTGATTGACCGCAAGATCGTGCAAGTCGAGCTCGGCACGGACGCCGTGGCCGCCTTCGTCGTGGACGGTGCCTGCCACGCACTTGCAGGTCAGTGTCCGCATCGCGGCGGCCCGCTCGGCGAAGGGACGTTGCGCGGCCGCATCGTCTCGTGTCCGTGGCACCGCTGGACGTTCGACGTCACCACTGGCCGCTGCATCAGCCATCCCGATCGCGACGTACCAAGTTGGCCGGTGACGATCGACGGCGACGACGTCTGGGTCGAGCTCGGGTGAGGTAGTCGCGGGTGTGACCGAAATCGCGCGGTCGGCAGCGTGTCGCTCGATCCCACCAGGGCTCCTCGTACTGGCCGTGGCGGTGCTCGGTTTCGCCGCCTACCTGCCTTGCCTGCGGATTCCCGCCTGGGAGACGGACACCTGGGTTCTTCACCTGCTGGCCCAGCGCGCGCTGCATTCGGGATCGTGGGCCGAGCCCCTGGCTGGAGCTCAGTTCATAATCGATAACCCGAAGGGATGGAGTGATTTATTCATTCTGGCGTCGTGGTTCGTGCTCTACGCGATCACGGGCCCGAGCCTGTGCGTCTTTCACGTCGTCGGCGTGCTGTTGCATTGCGTGACAGGCGCCCTTCTCTTCGGGTACGCGCGCCGCCACGGGGCGACCTCGCGCGGGGCAGCGTGGGCCGCGGCCTGGTTCATGCTCTCGCCCCTCAACCAGGACGTGGTAGCGGTGGAGGCCCACTCGCAGTACCCGCTCTTCGGAGCGCTGTTCCTCGGTTCGCTGGCGCTCGGCGACCGCTGGCGGCGAACTGGATCCACGCTCCCCGGCTTGGCTGCCGCGCTGCTCTTCGTGCTCGCCCTCGGCACCAAGGAGCTCGCGTTCGCTCTGCCGGTGGTGCTGCTCTTCGAGGCCCTCACTGCGACGTGTCGCGTGGACTGCAACCGGTGGTTTCGCCGTCGGAATTGGATCGGATTTGCAGTGGCGAGCGTGCTCGCGCTGCCGTTTCTGATCCGACCGTTCTGGGTCACGCTCGCGGCTCCCGAGCGCGCCACGTCGCCGGCCGACGCAGCGATGCTCCGCGATCTGATCGCCTACCTGCATCCCAGCGTGCTCGCGCCGAAGCTACTAGGCGACTTGGCCCGCTGGATGGTGGTGCCCTTCGCAGCGGAGGGGCCGGCTCGCGAAGCCTGGCCGTGGAATCTCGCGCTCGCCACCGGGACCTTCGGAATCGCGGCCTTCACTCGGTGGCGCGAGGCGTCATCCGTCAGGTTACGTCTCGCGCGCGCTGGACTCTTGATCGTTCTGGGCTATCTCCCCGTCGGATTCCAGCTCGACGCACGCTCGTTCGAGAAGACCGGCGAGCTCTACTTGGCAACGATCGGTGCCGCGCTGTTCTGGGGCGAGCTTCTCGGCGGCGCCACTTCACGGCTTCCGCGCGCACGCTCGATCCTCGGTTGCGCACTCTGCGTTGCGATGATCCTGCATCTACAGCTCTTGCATGCCGAGATGCTGGTTCACGGCGAACGCGTGGCAGCCGCTGAGCGATCGCTCGCGAGGGCCTTGGAGACGACGCCCCGTGACCGGACGATCGTCGTGCTCGGCGAGGAAAAGCTCGACCGTGGTGCGGTGGACGCGGTGGTTCTGGCGCTCGCTCACGATCGAGGCCCGCTGGTCCACGAACTGAGCTGGATCGGAGGCTGCCGGAGCGCACATCCCGCCGAACGCTGCCCGGCCGAATCGACTCGAATGGATGTAGCAGCCACGCGATTCCTGCGCTGGAACGATGCCACGGCACGGTTCGACGAGCTTCTGGACCCGAACACGCTTCGCAGTGCGCTCGAATGGCGCAACCCAGACCCGGAGCAGATCTGGATGCGCGACGTCTGCGTCGACGGTCCAGCGGTGATGGTGCTGGATTCCGCGGAGGTGCTCACCGACCTGCGGCCGGAGACGATCCTGCCGCGCTTGTGAATCAGGAGCGACTGCGCGCCAACGCGATCCCGCCTCGCGAATCTGCGACCAGCACACCCAGGGGCACGGTCACCGGGCTGGGCGGTAGATCGAGGGCCAGCGGGACGAAGAGCGAGTTCGACTGCGAGAACACCATCGTGAACCGGTTCGGCCCATCGGAGATCGCCGCCGCGTCTCCTTCGTCGATCACCAGCTCGATGGCGGGCACCCGCGGGTTGCCCTGATCGTCGCTGCCGAGCAGCGATCGCAGCAACGCGAGAATCGCATCGGGTAGCGCGGCGGCGAGCTCGGCGGGAAACGGTACCTCGCCCAGCTCGACGGGAGTGCGCTCCGCGAGGATGGGATTGATCGAGGGATCGGCGCGACTCCAGCGCATTCCGTCGGCGCTGGCAGCGTAGCCGATGGAGCGATTGCGCGTTCCAGGCGTCGCACCGCTCGATTCTTCGCCCGTGAGCGGATTGGATGCGATCGGGACGTAGCCGGTGTAGTAGAGCCCGAAACGAGTCGATCCGAGCTGATCGAACACGAGCACGCCTGGCGCACCGACGTGGCCGCGAGCAACTCCGTCCGCGCTGCTCCCCTCCCACGCGAGCGCCGCAGTGAAGACCGGCCCGACCACCTCCGAGGCCGACACGCCGCCGGGATGCGCCGCGTCGGCCTTGCGCCAGCTCACGCCATCGGCGGAGCGCGCAAAACCGATTCCCACTCCGTCACCACCCTCGTACCAGAGCCACCACTCGTCACCCACGCGCGCCACGCTGGGAGACGCGATCCGCCCTTGTTCCCACGGCTGGTCGGCGACCAGCACCGGGGGCCCGTGCTTCGACCAACGCACGCCGTCCTCGCTCACCGCGAGACCGATGCCAGC
>CAYVDO010000292.1:0-10648 GCA_964450125.1 uncultured bacterium | reverse complement strand
CCTGCTGCGGCATCAGTGGCCGGAGGTTAAGAAGCCGTGACTCACGACAGCTATCCGACGGCGTGGGGCGCAAACATGGGCGCCATCGAACGCCGCTGGCCATCCGTGGCTGCACGCCTCGCCGCGACCGAGCTACGCCACGCCGAGGTCCGCAACGGCACGTTGTGTTATCGCGGTCTCCAGGTCGTGAGCGCCTACGACCGCCTTGCCGAGGCCGAGGCGCAGGCGAGCGCCGACTATGCCAAGCCGAACCCGACGCGCTGCTACGGCATCGGGCTCGGTGAGTTGCCGACGCTGCTCGCAACGCGCGGGCCTATCAAGATCGTGCTGCCGAACCTGGAGATTGCGCGGCGTTCGTTTTCGCACGTCGGCCACCCGTGGCTGCACATGGACGGCGTAGAGCTCGCGTGCGCGGACGAGGTGGAGTGGGAGCGCGGGCCGTTCGCCTGCGTGTCAGCCGAGTGCGAGTTCGCCGACGGGCAGGGTTATGAGATTCGCGACCGCGTTCTGATGAGACTGGATGATGAGGTTACGCATGCACACCTGGACGCCGACCACGCGCGTATATGGGAGCAGCAGCAGGCCAACCGCGCCCGACCGCACTACAAGATTGACTCCCTCTGTGGTCGCTGGAGCAACCTAAGGGCGGCCGTGGTCGGTGCCGGCCCAACGCTCACGACACAGATTCCATGGCTCAAGAGCGGCGGCGCTAGGCCGATAATCGCCGCTCCGGCCACGCTGCGAGTGCTCTTGCTTCACGACATCGTGCCTGACGTCGTGGTGCTAATGGAGAGCGGCACGAGCAACGTCGGCTATCTCGAGAACCTCCCGATGGTCTACGCGAGCGGGCACGCGGAGCGCCCAGAAGAAGCGCTCAGGCGGGTCACGCTCGCCTATACCCCGCAGGCAGATCCGAAGTTCCTTGATGCCTGGCCAGGTCCATTGTGCGTCTTTGGTGATGCCGACCTTCGCGGCACCGTGCTCCACTCTTGTGCTGACCTCGCCGTTCGCATGGGAGCAAGCGAGGTTACGCTCATCGGCTTTGACTGTTGCCGCCCCGGTGGCCGCGATTACGCCGATGGCGCCGGTGTTCCCGGCGAGGGCTACCCAGAGTCGCCATACTGCGTGCCGCTACTCGACGGCAACGGCCGACACGTGCTCGCGACCCCGGCGATGTGCCGATGGCTGCGCGGGATGCAAGACATCATCGCTGAGCGACCGGGCGTCAAGTTTTACAAGCGGGGCAGGGCAGGCGCCGAACTCAAGGGGGCAACGTGGATCGACTAGAGGCCGCCATCGCCCTGCGCATCGGTCGGCGCTTTCCAGGGAGAGAGGCTATCGAGCGGCTCCTGGCCGGTGCCGCGATCGAAACCCGCGCCGCATTCGATATGGCAATTCAGCGTGGCGACCGAATTCGTGCCGCGGATGTCATTCAGTACGAATGGAGGGATGCATGACCGTCGACGAGTGGGCCGAGTTCGCTCGGCAAGTGATCATGGTCGGGCACGGTGCCGATGCGGACCGTGTCGAGTTGGCCGAGGTATTCAGGCGGCATGAACGGGAGGTCAGGCAGCGAGCGATGAATGACGCTCGAGGTGCGCTCATGGTGCAGTTTGAGACGCTTACTGAGAGCAAGTGAGAGACAAGCACTAGATCCGATGCCGCGCGTAATGGACCGTTTCAATACGCCGTCGGTGGCGGATGCTTGTCAAGTAAAATCGACATTGCCGTCGGTGGCGATTGGGTAAAATCAAACGTGATTAGCTTGGATAGTCGATGGCGGTCAATCGAGAGTCCCCGATGTCAGTAAAGAAGGGCCGCCTTAGCCTAACCGTCCTACCCCAGGACTGGGAGCACGCCCCCAAGACGCGCGGCGACTGCGCGGATGGTCCAAGGCCGTGCCCGTGGAACAGTTGTCGACATAGCCTGGAGGAGTGGAACGGCGGCGAGTCGGGCAAGCCTAGTTGCGCGCTAGATGTGGTCGACGAGCACGGCGGGCTTTCGGGTCGTGCAATCGGGGCGATGCTTGGCGTCTCGGACGTGGCCATCTGGAAGATTGAGCAAAAGGGGCTAACCGGCCTGCGGGCAATGGGCGTTGAATGGGAAAGCCCGCCGCAGCGAAAGGCGCCGACGCCGGGGGAGGGGCTGTCGGACGAGTTTGAGGCGCTGTCCGAGCTGGCCGACATCCTCGCCGCAAGGCGTCGCGCGGTTAGCGGAAAGCGGGGCCGCAAATAGCATGGCCTGGTGGCTAGTGGAAACAGTGCCGGGCACAAGGGTACTCAAAACCTGCGCCCGTGGAAGCCGGGTCAGTCGGGCAACCCAAGCGGCGTCTCGTCGGCGGCAAAGCAACTTCAGAAGGCGCTAGAGGGCGATTGGCAGACCGCGCACAAGCGGCTGTACGAGCTCCTGTGCAGCGACGACGAGAAGATCGCACTCGAAGCCGCCAAGTTCTACGTCGACCACATCAAGGGCAAGGCCAAGCAGGCCATCACCGGCGACGACGGCGGACCGCTGAAGGTCGACCTCGGCGTCGTCGAGATGCTGCGCAAGCTGGCCGCTCCGTGAGTGAGTCGCTGCTGCAAACGGTCGTGCGTCGCTATGGCGCCGATGCGCTCGCGGGCATGCTCAGCCCCGAGCAGTTGAACGCACTGCGGTACGAGTGGCAGGCGTGGGCGAGACCGGAGCAGCTTGCGCCAATTGGCGCGTGGCTTGTGTGGCTGCTCATGGCGGGCCGCGGCTTCGGCAAGTCCCGTACGGGCGCCGAGTGGGTGCGCAGCAAAGCCGAGTCGATGCCTGGCACCCATGGCGCCCTTGTGGCACCTACCGCCGCCGATGCGCGCGACGTGATGGTCAAGGCGCTCCTAGGGTGCTCGATGCCGGGCGAGGTCGAGTACGAGCCGTCCAAGCGGTCGCTGACGTGGGCCAATGGAACCACGGCGACGCTGTACACCGCCGAGGAGCCCGACCGGCTGCGTGGTCCTCAGCATGCGTGGGCGTGGTGTGACGAGCTCGCTGCGTGGGCTTACCCCGAAGACACGTGGGACATGCTGCAAATGACCATGCGCCTCGGTGATACGCCGCAGGTCTGCGTGTCTACCACGCCGCGCCCGATTCCCATTGTGCGCCGCCTCATGGCCGACGGCGGCACGGTCATCACGCGCGGCTCGACGTACGACAACGCCGCAAACCTATCGCCCGCGTTTCTGGCGGCGGTGAAGGAGCGATACGAAGGGACGCGACTTGGCCGCCAAGAACTCTACGCCGAAATCCTCGACGATGTGCCAGGTGCCCTCTGGACGCGCGGAATGCTGGAATCCGCGCGCGTTAAGACTCATCCCGTCGGCCTTCGACGAATTGTGGTGGCCGTTGATCCTTCGGGCGGCCACGACGCCGAAAACGACGAGCAAGGCATCATCGTCGCTGGCCTCGGACAGGACGGACTCGCTTACGTCCTCGAAGACGCGACGTGCAAACTCTCGCCGGAGGGGTGGGGCAGACGGGTAGTAGACGCCTACGTGCGCCACGAGGCCGACCGTGTCCTGTGGGAGCGCAACTTCGGCGGCGAGATGGTCGAGCACGTCATCACGACCGCAGCCAAGGCGCAGGGCGTGACCGTGTCGACGCGCGAGGTCAAGGCCAGCCGCGGCAAGGTCGTGCGCGCTGAACCAATCGCAGCCCTGTACGAGCAGTGCGTTGCCGCTGGTTCTCTGATCTCGACCGCGCTTGGCGAGCTTCGCATTGAAGACATCGCGGCTGGCGATATGGTGTGGACGCGCGCAGGTCTTCGTCGGGTGCTGTGGGCCGGCCAAACAGGGATCAAGCCAACGCTGATAATTCGTCCCAGCGTTGGCGCGGCGTTGGTCTGCACCGGGGATCATCCGGTCTATATCGACGGTCGCGGATACATAAGCGCTAGAGACATTGTTCCTAAATGTGATAAGTTAATTCAATGGGAACCGGGCCAGGGTGTCTTGATTGCGGCGTCTCGGTCGGCAAGCCCGGCAGGCGTTGTAAGTCGTGTGCGGCGACTCGTCGGTGGGCTACGAACAGGAAGCCACTTCGGCCGTTCGTCGAATTCGACGGTCGACGCTATTACCCTCACAGCGAGGGCTATTGGCGCTCTAGCAGGCACACCGGGAATCGTTTGCTTCATCGGGACGTCTGGTCGTTGGCCCACGGACCAATACCAGACGGGTGGCACGTGCACCACGTTGACGGCAACCCAGGGAACAACGCGATTTCAAACCTCGAAGCGATGCCATCGGGCGACCACTTCTCGCTCGCACATGGTAGCCGAAGGCCTTGCTCCGGTGAGGCGAGGAAGCAGATCGGCGAGCGGGCAAAGGCCAGGTGGGCGGCGCGCAGGCCGACAGCTCACGTCTGCGAACAGTGCAAGCGCGAGTTCGCCACGAGAGCTACTCGCGTACGCTTCTGTTCCCCCGCCTGCAATTCGCGTTTCTGGAATTGTCAGCGTAGAAAACGGGCCGGTTCTCCCGGTTTATAACCTCACCGTCGAGGGCGAGCCGGAGTTCTTCGCCAACGGGGTGCTAGTTCATAACTGCAAGGTCAGACACCTGGGCTCGTTCCCGCAACTCGAGGACCAGCTCTGTCTGTTCACGCCGTCGGGCGAGTTCAGCAAATCCCCTGACCGCGCCGATGCGCTCGTCTGGGCACTCACGGACCTGATGCTCGGCGAGGGGGCGGCGGTGTTTGTGCGTCACAACCCGTCGCCAAGGAGAGTTTAAGTGGCTCGACGAACCCCGGCGCTTCCGCTGCCGACTGTGTCTGCTGGCTTCAACGCAAACATTCGCGCAGTGAATCAGATCCTCGACGAGGCGGAGGAGGGTTGCTTCTATAACGCGGCCCGCCTGGTGACCCGGTGCATGCGTGACGACAGGATCTATTCAACTGTCACAACGCGCGTGCTGGCGCTACTCGGAAAGCACCTGGATTTCGAGCCATCCAAGGGGCCTAAGAGCGGCGAGGCGCGTGGGCGCAAGATTGCCGAGGAGATCGAGAGCGAGTGGCCCTCGATGTTTGCGCGGTCGGCGCTGGTCCAACTCAAGACCTGGGGAATTATGCTCGGTCTTGGATATGGTCAGATCATCGAGCGTAGCGACGGCTGGTCTCTTGAAACATGGAACCCTGGCAATCTTGAGTGGGACCCGTGGAAGAGGGTGTTCACCATTCAGGCAAGGGATGAGCGATTCAGCCTGACCGAGGACCGTGGGCTGTATGTCGACACTCGCGGCCGGCGCTGGCTGGTTTACACCCCCTACGGAGTCGATGCCGTCGGCTCGGCTGGACTGATCAGCAAACTCGGTAGTCTCTACATCAGGCGGCTCGAATCTCTTGACGACCGTTCGCGATACTCCGAGGTGAACGGCCAGCCGATGCGCGTTGGCATCGCGCCGGTCAACGCGACCCAGGCGCAGATAAATGACTACAGTGACGCCATCGCCCCGGCAGGCGCCGAGACGGTTGTCGTGGCTAGACAGGGAGAGCCTGGCAACGTCTGGGATCTGAAGCTGATCGAGTCGACCGGGCGATCCCATGAGCTTTTCCGGGAGACGATCGCGCAGCTAGACAAGGCTATCGCGGACACCGTGCTCGGCCAGTCTCAAAGCACCGACGGTCAAGCCGGGCTCGGCAGCAACGCGGAGGCGGGCGAGCCAATCCGCCTCGACATCATGCGCGCCGACGCGGACACGCTGTCAGACGCGCTGCGGGCGCAGTTCCTCGTGCCCTACTGCGACTTCACCTACGGCAGCGGCGAGCTCGCCCCGTGGCCTTGCTGGCAGGTCGACCCGCCCGAGGATGAGGCCGCGCTCGCGAAGGTGCGCCTCGACATGGCGAACGCTGACAAGATTTACATCGAGGCCGGCGTGCTGCTGCCCGAGCGTGTTGCCATCGACAGATTCGGCGACGAGTTCACACTGGAGACGCGCCTCAGCGAGGAAGAGGTCGCGATGCGCGAGAAGATCCTCAGTATCGGCCACGAGCAGATGGAAGTTGAGGCCGAGAAGGCGCTCGAGGACGCGAAGAACCCGCCAGAACCGCCTGTGATGCAGCCAAACGGAGCAGCCAATGGCGTCGCCGTTCCTGACCCGAGCGCGCAAGAAAACGGCGATCAGCCGAGCCCGCAAGCTAGCGCCTAAGCACCCGCCCGGCCCCGAGGCGCAGCTCCGCGCCATCGTCGCGTCCGTGCTTACGCAGTATCACGCGCGGCTCAAGCGCGAGGCGATGAAGCGTGGGCGGCGCGAGATGCTGGACGCGCGCGACCCGTTCGCGGCGCTGCTCGAGTACGGACGCTCGCTCATCCGCAAGGCTGCTGGGGCCGTCAATGCGGTCGCTGAGGCGTTGGCGCGCTCTGCCATGGAGCAGGTCAAAGCGGCTACGGGTAAGAAGCCCGCAACGCCGGATGAACAGGTCGCCGAGATGCGGACCACGGTTGAGGCTGTGCTGCGCGAACGGCTGGAACGTTCCAACGCGCGTGCGCGCGCCGTGCTCGACGACTTCGACCGCATGGACAGCGAGACCGACGAGGATGCAGAAGCGCGACTGAGCAAGCGACTGGACGGCGGACTAGATGGCATCATCGGCGGCGGGCTTGCCTCGGCTGCGCTGCTGTACGGCGATGCGTGGGCGGCGATGAATCAGGCCACGCAGGAGTCTGTGGGCGTCTCGCAATACATCTGGGTGGCGCAGCGCGACAAGTTCACGCGAGCCGCACACGCCGAGCTTGACGACACGGTGGCCGACTGGAGCAAGCCGCCATTGACGGCAGACAAGTCGTCCAGCGGTCGTCCTTGCCACGCCGGCCAGGATTACAACTGTAGATGCATCGCAGCTCCACTGCCGCAATAGCCGGTTAGCGGTTCCGTTGCGCTCGCTACGCTGAATGCGTGGCGATTATCCACGCGGCGCACATCGCAGACGTTGACCCGTCTGCCCTGCCGTCTGAGTTTCGCCTCTTCGCGCTAGGCCCGAACGCTACCAGCAAGGGGACGTTCGTCCTCGACGCTGCTGGCATGCGCTCAATCATGGCGGCATACGCTGACCACGGCGTTGACCTCGCCATTGATTACGAGCACCAGACCTTTGAGGCCGCGTCCAATGGCAAGCCCGCGCCGGCTGCCGGTTGGTTCAAGCCCGAGGCGCGCGCCGACGGTCTATGGGCCGTCAATGTGCGCTGGACCGATGCCGCTGCCGAAATGCTGCGCGGCAAAGAGTACCGCTACTTCTCGCCGACCTTCGAGGTCGACAAGGACAAGCGCATTACGCGGCTGCTTCCTCTCGCGCTGACGAACTTTCCCGCCACTAAGAACCTCGCACCGCTCGTCGCCGCCAGTGTGGCGGCTCAGCCATTCAACAAGGAGTCCAAGTCAATGCCGAATTTTGCGGCACTCATCGGCCTGAAGGATGACGCCCCGGAGGCCGAGATCGAGGGGCGCGCGGTTTCGCTCGCTGGTCTCGAGCGCGACCTGCTCAATGCCACTGGTGCCGACAACATCGGCGCGGCCATGGCGGCGGTTACGTCGCTCAAGAGCATCGCGGCCGACAACGAGACCCTGCGCAAGCAGCTCGCCGATTGGACCGCGCTCCGTGCCCAGGAAGAGGCGACTGAGCGCAAGAAGTCGTTCGACGCGATCATGGCCTCCTGCTTCGACAGCGGGAAGGTCTCGCGCAAGGACGAGGACCAGATCCAGCGCATGACCGTGCTGTTTGAGAAGCACGGCATCGAGGCGCTCGAGGCGTGCGTCGCCGCGCTTCGTGGTCGCCCGCAGCCTGTCTATCAGGCCGCGATGCCGGCGAACGTCGAGGAGCAGCGCCTCCGCGATTACCAGGCTTACAAGGCCGCGCACCCGGACGCTGACCCGGTCGCCGCCGCAATCGCTTCGCACCGAGGGGGTCGCTAATGTCTGCTGGTCCTGGCGTTGGTCTTCCGTTTGTCGCTGAGGGCGCGATTTCGCGTGGGCAGGCAGTCATGGCCGGCACCGCGTATCCGCAGGTCAAGCTGAGCACGGGCGTTAACGTGGTCGTTATCGGCTTCGCTCTCGCTGACGCTGCCGATGGCGAGCAGGTCGCTGTCCACCCCGTGACCAATGGCGCTGCCAAGTGCAAGGCCATTGCCGCGACCGGCATCTCGCGCGGCAACTCACTGATGGCTTCGGCGACCACGGGCGCGCTGAAGATTTGCCCGTCGTCCTCGACGCTCAAGTACGGCTGCGGTGTCGCGCTCGAGGCTGCGACCACGGGTCAGCTGTTCGACATCCTGCCGGCCTACTTCGAGTCGGCCGTCACCACCTAGTAGCGGCCAAGGCCGAGGAGAATAGAAGATGCCTGCTTCTTCCAGTCTGTATCAGTCGCCGCTGCTCAGCCAGATCGCGGTCGATTTCAAGAATCGCGATTACATCGCCGATCAGATCCTCACCCCGGTCCAGGTGCCCAAGATGCTCGGGCAGTACCTCGCCTGGGCCGAGGGCGCGACGTTCAAGCTGCCCAAGACCGAGATGTCGGAGTACGGCCAGGCGAACCTGCTTGAGCTCGCCGCGTCGAAGCGGTCGTTCCAGCTTGAGGTGTACGCGCTTCAGGCGGTCATCGACGAGCTCGAGCGCGAGCAGGCGCCCGAGGCTCAGATCGAGATGATGAAGGTCGCGAAGCTCCAGAACGCGCTTCTCCTCGACCGCGAGATCAAGGTCGCCGCGCAGCTCTGCTCGGCCTCGGTCATCACGCAGACCACGGACCTGTCGGGCTCGAACATGTGGTCCTCGTCCGCCTCGAACCCCATCACGGCGGTCCAGACGGCGGCGGCCTCGCTCCCGAAGCGCCCCAACACCTTCCTCGCGGGTCGCGACGTCATCAACCGCCTGCGCACGCACCCGGTCATCCTGACCGCGATTCAGTACACCGAGCGCGGTGGCCTTGCGCCGCTGAATGCGCTCGCGGACGTGTTTGAGGTCGATCGCGTGCTCGTCGGCGACGCCTTCAAGGACACGGCGGCCGATGGCCTCTCGGCGTCCAAGTCGCAGGTGTGGCAGGAGTCGGGCGGCGGCGGCATGGCTCTCCTAGCCTACGTCGATCCCTCGCCGCCTAACCCGCTCATGGACTCGCCGACCCTCGGCTACCTGCCGACCCTCGGCGGTGGTGCTCCCGCGACGCGCATCTACAAGCACGTCGACCAGGCGTACGGCACGGGCGGCGGTGTCACCCGCATCAAGGCCGAGACGGCTTACGACGTTCTCGTCTCGGCGCCGACCATGGCCTACCTCTGGACCTCGGTCCTGAGCTAATGCCCTGGTACCGCGCTAATCGCAGCGTCTCCCACGGCAATGCCGATGGGCAGCACGTTCTCAAGTGCGGGGACCTGATCCAACTCCCCGAGGATGAGGCTGGCGACTGCTTCGATCTGGTCGACGTATCGGTACCTAGCGCGCCGGTCGTTGCCCCGAGCGAGGTCAGCGCGCCGGTTGCTGTTGAGCGCGTCGAGGTCGATCCCGAAGCCCCCGCTGCGGAGGATGAGCCAAAGCGGGGCCGTCGGCGCCGCGTCGAGGAGTAATCCGTCGTGGCTGACTACGCCACTGTCGATGACCTGACCAACCTCGGGGTGTCTACCGATGTGCTGTCCGACATCGAGGACGCTCAGAAGGAGGCGGTCATCACGGTGCGCAGTCGGTTCGCCGACGGCTACTTGGCGGTCCGCTACACGATTCCGAGCGGCGGGCTGGCGGCATTCACGGGCGACCTGACGTGGGCGGTTGTCCAGCTCTCTGTGTACGACCTCGTCTCGGCTTACTTCCGTTACCAGACGGATAAGCCGAACGAGGACAACATCCGCAAGCGCCACGACGACGCAATCAAGTGGCTCGAGGCGGTTCGGGACGGCGATATCAGCCCGGCGCTTGATGGGCTCGACGACTCCGACGATGTAGCCGGGGCGCCGCTGGTTGTCTCTAGCACCATCCGTGGCTGGACCGAGCGCGAGGCCGAATGAGCACTGCCGTCAAGATTAGCGACGTAGACAAGGGCTATACGGCCCGTCTGCGCGCTATTCGCAGCCTTGACGGCAAGGTCACGTCTCGCGTCGGCATCTTCGGGCAAAAGGCCGCCGAGGAGCATGACCAGGACTCTGGCCTTTCGACTGGCGAGTTGGCAGCAATCCATGAGTTCGGCGCTGGCAATGTACCCGCGCGCAGCTTCGTGCGCGGATGGATCGACGAGTCCGGCGCAGCGATTCAGGCGCAACTGAAAGAGACGGCCACGAACGTAGTGCGCGGTCGCTTCGATGTTTACGCCGGGATGCATCGCTTTGGTCAGTGGGCTGACCTGCGCATGTCGACGCGCATCACGGGGCACATCCCGCCGCCTCTCGCGCCCGCGACCGTTCGCCGCAAGGGGCACAACGTCCCGCTCATTGACACGCTCAAGATGTTTCGCGCGATCGACAGCGCGGTTGAGCGGAATCGCAGGGTGCTTAAGTGAACTGGTCGGCGGTGCGACCGACGCTGCTCGATGTCGTGCGCCTGATCGACGGCCTCGACGATGACAGCGCGGTCGCGTGGGCGGATTCGTCGGAGTCGGCTTACCACCGCAAGTTCCCGCGCGTCGACATCTCGATCAACTCGCTCGTGTCTTATGGCGAAGACGA